>DATGYM010000113.1:0-12687 GCA_035297925.1 Pyrinomonadaceae bacterium
GAAAGAGCGCGTTCTAGAAATCATGCGCGACAGCCACATCGGAACCTACGGCACCTTGGCGCTCATCTTCGTCATCCTCGGAAAGTTCATCTTCCTTTTGTCGTTGCCGGCTGGTCAGATCTGGCGCTGGTTGATCGTCGCGCACACAGCCTCACGTTGGACAATTCTGCCGCTGTGCGCGTGGTTACCCTACGCGCGCGCCGAAGGCCAAGGCAAACTTGTAGCTAAGCAAGTCGGCATTCTGGAAATCATGATCGGCACCGCCACGTTGTTGCTGGTCTTAATCCTGCTTCCCTGGAAAGCGGCACTTGTGGTATTGCTCGCGACAAGCCTAGTGGCTCTCGTTAACGGCTTATACTTTCGCGCTCGGATAGAGGGCATCACCGGCGATTGCCTGGGCGCAACGAATCAGCTCACCGAGGTTGTGCTTTATCTTACGGCTGTCATTCTGGTCCGATTCAGCTTCCTTCGATGAAAGAAATCGCCAGCCAAAAACCTCTGCGACTGTATTTGATTAGGCACGGAGAAGTTGAAGGAGCGGCAGGCGGAAGGCTTCTTGGCCGAACGGATACTCCCTTGTCAGAGCGCGGACGGGAACAGTCACGTCAACTTGCAGAATTCTTATCTACGGAGCGACTGTCAAGTGTGTACTGCAGTGATCTGCAGCGAGCGAGAACAATGGCGGACATAATAGCCAAGCGTAGCAACTTGGAAGTGCAAGAAAGCTCTGCATGGCGCGAGATCGACATGGGTGACTGGGAAGGCCGCACATTCGCAGCATTACATGACGAAGCGCCCGGACTAGTCGCGCAACTCTTCAACGATCCAGCTTCGTTTGTGTATCAACATGGGGAGTCGTTCGAAGTCTTCACCGCTCGCATACGAGGTGCCTTGGATCAATTGCTCGCAAGTCACGACAGCAGCAACATTGCGCTAGTGACTCATGGAGGCGTTTGCCGGGTGATCTTAGGTGACGCGTTGGGAATGCCGGATAAAAATTGGTTGAGGCTTGCCCAGGATTACGGTTGCCTGAACGTGATCGACTGGTACGACCGCAACCCGATGGTAAAGTTGCTGAATGGCCTGAGGACTCACGGGAACTCCGAAGCAAATCTATTCGTTCGGTGCTGAGTTCCGGATAGTGAACCAAAGCGTAATCTACTTTATTGCTACCTCAATTCTTACGCAACTCTTCAAGTTGAACGCTCCTCCAAAGGGCCAAAGCGTAATAAGCAGCGGCCTCTCCGCCAATCCGAGCAAGCTTCTCTTTCTTCTTGATTTCGGCGGGCAGATAATATCTAAAAAGGATGAACGTGCCTGTTTCGTTTGACGCCCCTTCAGGCTCTTGATCTGAGAGTGTTCGATTCAACAACCTCAATCGATCCAAGTACGCCTCAAATTTGCTCCTTAGAGAGTATCAATCCAAGATTAGAACTCTTTGGACACAGACCATCGCTTTGCTCTGGGAATCTTCTCCATCACAATTTGCGTGATAGCTATTTTGGCAAAAGGGATTTGCTCACTGTTCATAGCACCCTCGCAGTTGAGAAGCTGGTGAACGTCAGAGATAGGTATGTTGAATGTTAGTCGCGTCTCTAGAATGAGTCTGGTGGCTCAGCGGGAACTCGACGATGACAGTTCCAACAAGTCTCATTTTACTCGAACGTTCTTGGTCCAAGCGCCTCGGTATCGGAATTCAGCAGCAAAGCCGCCAAATCATTTTTCGACAGAATTATAGACCGCGTAAATGAATTGAACTCCAGTTGGAGGCGCTATGAATGAAGTTAGAAGGTCGATGACTACCTGAAAGGCATGAGGCAAAAGTGGCACACCGTCCCCCAAACGTCCCGCAGCGACACGCAAATCAGGCAACACATGCACGGTATGCAGCGCATGCACGTTCATTTTTTCTAGGCGGTTTTGTAAGTTGTGAAAATAAAGGAGCGGTAATTTAGCTTCCCAAGCTGAAAGTTGCGAGTTCGAGCCTCGTCGCCCGCTCCAATTTTGCGGAGTAATTCTTGATCTCAATTTTTCAAACGTCAGAGAAACGATCAGTTTTTAAGTGTTGAAGGGGAGCGTCCTCTGGCTTGCGACTGACCAGGCGAGAACCAGGGCCAGGTGATTAGGGGCGCGAACGATTGGTTTCCGCGTCCTGCAGGAATCGTCCGATGAGCCTCGCGATTTCCGCGCTATGGTCTTCCAAGGCAAAGTGTCCGGTATCGAGAAGATGCAACTCCGCGTCCGGCAAGTCGTGACGAAACGCTTTCGCCCCCTCTACCGTGAAGAAGGGATCGTTTTGACCCCAGACGACGAGCATCGGTGGCTGATGCTCGCGAAAGTATGAGTGCCACTCTGTATACATCGCCAGATTGGACGCATAGTCGTGAAATAGAGCCATCTGGATTGCTGCGTTTCCGGGGCGATCGAGAAAGTGCTGGTCGATTGCGTAAGCGTCCGGACTGATGCGGGCGGGGTCACGAACACCGTGGATGTATTGGAATTTGGTTGTTTCCGCTGTGAGAAATGCACTCGCGGCCCGCTCGGTGTCCGCGTCACGCTTGGCCCACAGAGCTCTCAACGGTTCCCAGGCCGGGCTCAACCCTTCGGCGTAGGCGTTCCCGTTTTGGACGATGATTGCTTGGATCGCGTACGGGTGGCGACTGGCGAGACGAAACCCAATCGGAGCACCGTAATCCTGAACGTAGATCGTGAACTTTGTCAGAGCCAGCTGGTTGAACAGGAGCGTTTCGACACGGTCCGTCAGGCTTTCAAAGGTATAGCAAAATTCGTCCGCAGATGGATTGGCGCTGTAGCCAAAGCCAATGTAATCGGGAGCCACAAGGTGAAAGCGATCCTCCAACTTCGGGATCAGGTCCCGAAACATGTGGGACGAAGACGGAAAGCCGTGGAGCAGGACTATGGTGGGGGCACCAGATGGCCCAGCCTGGCGATAGAAAGTCTCAAGTCCCTCAAACTCGACGAAATGGTAAGTAATCATGATCGTTTCTCCGAAACTACGGCCTCCTAATCCAGGGTTACAACGATCTTCCCGTTAGCTTCGTTTGCCTCCATCAGTCGATGTGCATCCTGTATTTCCTCGAAGCGAAATACTCGAGTCGGCTTTGCGTGGTACACGCCGCTCGCGGCGCGATCGATGATCGCCTGAAACGGGATGTCCGAGAGCGGATAATCCGTTGAGCCAAAGGTAAAAGCACTGGCGAAAAAGCTCAGGTGTACACCGCTCGGCATATGTAAGAGGGGATCGAAATTTTCAATCGGCGCACCACCGCCAAGAAAACCAGCCATGCAGACGTGACCGCCAGGTCGCACCATGGCCAATGAATCCAGAAGCGTGCGGTTGCCGACCAGTTCCAGAACCGCATCAATTCCGCGAGGAAAGAGATCGCGTACGCAGCGAGAAAGGTCAGGTCTCTCGAGCAAGGCCTCATCAGCGCCGATCAGTTTGAGAGTTTTGAGCCTTTCTGGTTGTCTCGTGGTGGCGAGCACGTGTGCACCGACATGCCGAGCAATATTTACGGCCGCCTGACCAAGCGCAGCGGTTCCACCTCGAATGAGCAATGCCTGGCCTTCGCTGAGTGCAAGATTTCGTTTCAAGCAGGTCCAGGCCGTGGCGTAGGATTCTGGTAGAGCCGCAAGCTCCGGCCAGCTCAAAGGTGATTCGATCGGTACCACACTGGCGTTAGGAACGCGGGTGTATTCGGCATAGCTGCCGTTGAAGGTGCGGCCCATCCCACCCATCAACGCGGCCACCTTCTGGCCGATCTCGAAGCGCCCGGAGGGATCTGCGCTAACCACACCAACGCACTCAATTCCGCTCACCTTTGCCACTTCGCCCCAGATTCCTTTGCGGAAATAAATCTCTGCGTGATTCACTCCAAACGCCTTGACTGCGATAACCACCTCGCCGGACACAGCCTCAGGTTTCGGAAGTTCCCCGACAATCAATTGCTCGGGTCCGCCATGCTGGTGAATGATAATTGCCCGCATTGCCATTCCTTTTAATTCTCCCGCATCAATGTGTAGCGGGCGCTACAAATAATAAGGACGGTCGTCGGCGATGTCAAGCACATTCTTTATCACTTGCTACAGATATGTTATTATTGTGGGATGGGTCGCAAGATCGAATTTGACTATAATCGAGCAATCGAAAAGGCCACACGGCTATTTTGGGAAAAGGGGTATTCCCGGACTTCTTTGCGTGAACTGCTAAGAGTAATGCAAATTGGCGAAGGATCTTTCTACAACAGCATCAAGAGCAAGAAGCAGCTCTATCTTGAATGTCTGAAGCATTACAACAATACGGTAAGCCGCCGGCGATTAGATGCACTGCTCTCCGATCCGTCAGTGAAGCGCGGAATCAGAGCCTTCTTCAAAACCGTGCTGGATGAGTTGGACAACCCCAGGACCCCTCGTGTTTGTCTGCTGGCCGGGAGTCTGTCCAATGACGTGCTGGAGGAGCGAACGTTGGAGCGTTATGTACTCGCGGAAATGACGACGTTCGCCGATCACTTCCGGGCGAAGCTGGAGACGGCTAGAAAGAATGGTGAGTTGCCCGCAAACTTCAAGGTTGAAATCACCGCGCAGATCGTCATGACGTATCTGCAGGGCCTGTTTCGCGTGATTCGTGTTCTTCATAACCGGGCTGAAGTTGAAGCACAGATAGAGACCCTTTTGAAAGGTTTGGGTTTATGAGGCCTGCGAGATTTGCTGCGTCACAGGCAGCCGGAGAATAGGTTCCTGTTCAATGCTTCAGACTGTTTTGTAAGTATTGAAAATAAAGGAGCGGCGAATAAGATTCCCAAGCCGAAAGTTGCGAGTTCGAGCCTGGTCGCCCGCTCCAAAGTTCCACATTAGAAATACCACTTGACGGCCGGGCTCTTTTAGATTGATCTTTAGCACAAATGTGGCGAGCCGCAGGTCAGGATCAGGATGCAGGCTGTCACGAAGCCTGCCTTGATGATCGCTGAAGAGGTGCCTCTCCTCGCCGGTGCCGCGCCCAGTACTCGTGTAATTTAGCTGCCGGTCCGTTGTTGTCGGCAGTGGAGATCCAAACTCATGACAAGCATTCTGTCTCTGCTTATTTTCGTGGGAGTTTTTTCTCCTCCGCAAGGTTCCGTTATCTCCACGGATGGTACTCCGGTAACTGTCGTAAGCTTCAAGTGGTTCAAAAGCAGGCAATCCCTCCCGGAGGTGGAGGCCCCTCCCGCTCCTGCGGCGGCCATGAATCCGGCGAATAAAAACTACGAACGAAATCGCCGGGCGGCAACTTCGCCGGGAGAGCGAGACCCCAATCTCGATACCGTTGACGGGCGTAGCGCCGCAATGGAAAAAGCCGTGCAGGAATCGCGCGCTCCCAAGCCGGTAGACGGATTCGCGTATCGGGCCAAGGTTCATAATGCCTCTGCAAAACCCATTGAGACGATCTTTTGGGAATACGAGTTCAAGGAGACTGCATCTTCGACGGATGTATCGCGCCGGCAGTTTCTTTGCCTGGTGTCCATAAAGCCAAACAAGGATAAAGAATTACAGGCCTTCAGCGTCTCGTTCCCCCGAAACACCGTCAGCGTTGATGCGCTGGCGCGGAAGTTGGGAGATGGAGGCGAAGAGACGGTCGTGATTAACCGGGTCGAATTCGCTGATGGATCAATCTGGCAGCGAAAAGGTTGGAGTTTCGCAGAAATAAAGCCAGCTTTAGCACGCGCTGCTGCTGCTCCATGGGGAACAGAAATGTGCCGCGGCCTGTAAATCGGATGGGAAGTCCTACGGTAGACCAAATGAATGGGGGCACGGCGCGCCGTGCCCCTATTCATGTACGGCGTTACCGGATTTGTTCGGTATCACGCTCGGGCTGAGGAACAAATTCGCCCAGCGTCGCGCGCAGTTGCAACTCGCGACCGTCGCGCAGAATGTTAAGCGTCACCACCGTACCCGGGCCTGCGCTCGCTACTTGATTACGGAAGATGTTTGGATCGTTCACGTCGGCACCATTGAATGAAGTGATAATGTCACCTTTCTTTAAGCCGGCGTGATCCGCCCCACTACCGGGTTGCACCTGGGCGACCACGACTCCCTTGTTCCCATCGTTGACTCCCAGCTCCTTCGCCGGTTCGGAATTCGCTTTCACGACCACGATGCCTAACTGCCCGCGCCGAACCTTGCCCGTCTTTACCAGCGTGTCGGTAATTGTCCGAGCCATATTTGACGGTATCGCAAAGCCGATGCCTATACTGCCGCCCGACGGCGAAAGAATTTGCGAGTTGATTCCGATCAGTTCGCTGTTGGTGCTAACGAGGGCGCCGCCGGAGTTGCCCTGGTTGATCGGCGCATCAGTCTGCAGGAAATCTTCGAAGCTGCCGCTGCTCAAGCCCGTCTGCCGGCCTTTCGCGCTGATAATACCCATGGTAACTGTTTGGCCCACGCCCAATGGGTTGCCAATGGCCAACACGACATCGCCAACTCTGACGCGGTCAGAATCTCCCAGAGCCAGAACCGGCAGATTCGTCGCATCGATCTTCAGCACCGCCAGATCGCTGGGCGGATCTGAACCTACTACTTTTGCGTCCAGCGTGCGATTGTCGTTCAAGTCGACCTTAATTTGCTCGGCGCCATCAATGACGTGATGGTTGGTCAGAATGTAGCCGTCAGTACTAATGATCACGCCTGAACCCAGGCCATTGCGCCGTTGTTCGGGCAACTGCTGCGGCGCCCGGTCGCCAAAAAACTGGCGAAACATAGGATCGTTCATAAACGGAAATTGCTGTGGCGCGCGTACACGCATCTGCGAGTGGATAGTGATCACCGCGGGCGAGACGCGACTCACAATATCTGCATAAGAGACCACCGGCCCCGTTGTGCTGCTGGGAGGGCCGTTATTGATTGGCGGGTTATTGACGCCGGGATCCGAAGTTGACGCCAGCCGTAGAGCCGGGTTACCGCCGCGATTGCAGCTGCTTATGAATAAAACAAATAACACTAATACCGAGACCAAGCTCAACGTTCCTTTTAGAAAGTTCCTGCCGCGCATAATTCCTCCTTAAAATATTCCCGTGATGTATACGCGAATAATGAATCCAATTGCGCTGGATTTTCAAGTAGTGGGCAGAGTAGCCACATGAATCGTTTGAGCACTCTGCTATTGAACCACGTCACATCGGGCCTGCGGCCAACTGCGTTATTACGAGCCTAACTTGTCGTCAGTGTCCTCATTACCTTGTGATTGTGTGCGGGTTCCGGCCCGAGAATGTGAGGCTCGCGAGTGATATAGCTTTGAAAGCCAGCAGTGAACGCGTTTACAGAATATTCACTGCCCGCGCCGAAAGCAGAACTATGACCAGTAGCGAGATCAGCGCCTGGATCATCATCAGGATCTTTGCCCAGCGTGAGAGGACCGGGACGTCAGTGGGTGACAAGGCGGTGCTGGTATTGAAGGCAAGAAACAGATAGTCAACAAAATTTGGTTCCCACTCATGTTCTCCGGCAGCAATTCTCGCGGCCGGATCCATCGTCATTTGCGGAAACAAGAATGCGCCATCGATGTGACCGATTGTGCGCGCGCGTTCATGTGGGCCGCCGGCGTCCAATCTCCAGTACCAGGACGCGAAAACCAGAATGTTGGTTATCCAAAGCGCGGCAGCTGAGCGCAGCAATTCCTGTGGCGTCACTCGGTGGCGCGGCAGAGCATTAATAAGGAGCGTTAGGGAGGCAATCATCGCCAGGGTTACGAGGCTGTTCAAAATGTAGCCGAGGAACTGGTTGAGCTTGAGATTACCACCGCGGTGTGAGATTTCAGCAGGGACTAACAAGACCAGGACGAGCAGCGCCAGAAGCCAGCGAGGTCCACCAATCAGCAACGATCGCGGCAGTGCTGCATACAATGCAGCCGCGCCGACGAGCCCCGCCAGGGCAGGCCAACGCGGCTCACTTTGCTTTCGCACAATCCAGTTCACCGCCTGCCTTTTCTTAGGAGGCAAATCATGTCACACACGCGCATGGGTCCTGCTGGGAAAATGCAACGGATCTTTTACTCGGTGTGATACTCGAAACGTGCGACGTCAGACTCACCAAGGATCACCGTGTCGCCGCTGTTCAGAGTCGCCTCTGTAATTCTCTCGGAGCGCGGGTCATTGACGAACGTGCCGTTGCGCGAGTCCTGATCGACAATTTTTACCAAGCCGTCTTTCACCCCAATCCAAAGGTGCCGTTTCGAGATGCGTGGGTCGGCGACGACGATTTGCGAAAGGCTGCTCTCACGACCGATATAAGCACCCTCGGGCTGAAGGTCAAACTGTTGGCCCGCCAGAACACCCGACACAAACCTAATGTAGCCATAACTAATAGTCACAGTGTTTTCGCGGGTAATGGCAACTGTTCGCGACGGATCAAAGTCGAGAGAGCCCGAGTCGGCAGCCGGCGCAGGCGCAGCCTCGGCCACATCCGCCTTCATCTCTTCGATTGGTGCGAGAGGCTCAACCACTGGCGGTGGCGCATCAACTGCGACAGCAACTTCAGGGATCGCCGCGGCCGCCGGATCGGAGTAAGAGGAAACCGGGCCCGCTTCAAAGCCTGGTATCTGTGCGGGGGACGCCGCCGCTGTACCGGCCTTCTTCTTGCGCATGACGAAAAAGATTATTAAACCGATAACCACAATTGCGAAGACAATAAAGAGAAGTACCAGGACAACACCGATAATTATCCAGGTAGTGGAATCGGTGGCGGCCTGAATTCCCAGAGCGATTAAACTGTGGTTCATTGGTTGCTGCTCCTTGAAACAAAGAATGACTAGCTATCGTGCAGACGGAGAAGTTTAGCCCAAAACCGCCCGGTTAGTTTAGAAATTTCAATCAGCGTTTCCCACTGCAAACTTCTAAGTTAGTTCGTGCTTCTAGAGTAATTCCGCGCGAATGTCAATGCGCGGCCCGTTCGTACTGTAACTGAACGCCCGCGGGATTGTGCGCGTATGGTTTTTGCGGAAGCGGTCCTGGTTAGCCACGCGAGCACGCCTGGTTACATAGATCCAAAGAAGCACTCGGCTGGCACGACGGTTGCCGAAAAGTGAACGCACCAGCATCATTGGATCATTCGGAGGATATAGATGACAAACAGGCTCTTAATTGTTTTCGCCAGCGCCGCCCTGGCTGCCGGCAGTGCCGGCTGTAGCACCACTGACAATGCGAACGCAAACGGTAATGCCAACATAGCGTTGGCGAGCAGCACTCCTGCCGATACGACTCGACTCGGGCCAGACGGTTCGGAAATCACAACCTCTGTGGACGCCAACGGGGTGAAAACTGAAACACGCGTCTTTCACAACAACCCCCGCGTTGCAAAAGTGGTAGTCACGACACGTGATGGTAAACAGACCACCACCGTTTACGCCCCCAACGGGGATTCAAGGGATCTCAAGGGCGACGTAGGCGACGCACTTTCGGCCACGGGCAATGCCCTGGCCGATGCGGCCGGATTTGTCGCGGCTAGAACCGGGGATGCGGTCAACGCCACGAAAGAAGGCGTGAAGACCGTTGGAGAAAAAACGGGTGAAGCGGCCCAGACAGTGGGTGAGAAAACGGCCGAGGGGGCAAAGAAGACCGGCAAGGCGATCAAAAAAGCAGTCACGCCCTAGGCCCATACCAGTGCAGCCACATCCCGAGAGGGCGGCCAATCACAGCCGCCCTTTTTCCGTGTCCGCGATGCTATACTGGCCCTGTCCTAACTTTGTATCAGGAGCCCGATATGGCAGACACAACGCAGTTCACGATTATTTGTCCTTGCTGCGAAGCTACCCTTTCAATCGATGCGGAGACCGGCGCAATAATTTCGCACGAGGAAAAGACGAGACCGTTGGCGTCGTTCGATGAAATGGTAAAGGGATTGGACAAACAAAAACAGGTGCGTGAGCAAATCTTTTCTCAGGAATTGAGCTCGATGAAGGATCGCGACCGCATTCTTGAGCAGAAATTTCAGGACGCGATGAAACGGGCTGAAAAGGACAAAGACAAGCCCTACCGAAATCCTCTGGACCTTGATTGAAGTTAACGATTAGTTTGAAACCTGAACCCGCAGCCCCTCGTAAAACTCCGGCAAGCAACAGCATAAAAGACTCGATCATCGTAGAGCCGAACAATGATCGTCGCTCGTCATTCAATAATTTGGAGCCACTTATGAAGAGATTCCGAGTTTTGTTAACGCTAACGCTCGCGCTTATCGCGTCGTTTAATTTCTCGACGCCTCTAAGCGCGCAGGTTTCGATGCCGCGCATCAATTTCCAGGAGAAGACTCTTGCCAACGGAATGCGGGTGCTGAGCGCCGTGGACCATTCAAGTCCGACCGTTGCCATTCAAGTTTGGTATCACGTCGGCTCGAAAGATGACCCGGCAGGTCGCAGCGGCTTTGCCCACTTGTTTGAGCACATAATGTTCAAGGCCACTAAGAACATGAAATCCGAAATGATGGACCGCCTGACTGAGGACGTCGGCGGCTTTAATAACGCGTTCACAAATCCGGACGTGACTGTTTATTACGAAGTTGTCCCATCCAATTATCTGGAAACGTTGTTGTGGGCCGAAGCTGACCGACTTTCAGGTTTGACTGTGGACGAGCCGAATTTCAAATCGGAACGCAGCGTGGTTCAGGAAGAGTATCGCCAGAGCTATCTCGCCCCGCCGTATGGCATGTTGGAATATCTGATTGAGCAACAATCTTTCACGGTCCATCCTTACAAGCGACCGACGATCGGCAGTATTGAAGACCTCGATGCAGCATCATTGGAAAACGTGCGGGCCTTTCATGAGACTTTCTATCGCCCTGACAATGCCACGCTGGTCGTTGTCGGAGATTTCGATCCAAAACAGTTGGATTCCTGGGTCGCGAAGTATCTGGCGCCGATCCCCAAGCCTGCGATTCCACTGCCCCGGGTCAACGTGAAGGAGCCCGAGCGCACAGCGGAACGGCGTATCACGCACTACTCTGCAAATGTTCCCTTGCCGGCCATCGCATTAACCTATTTAGCGCCGCCGGAAAAGAGTCCGGACGCCGAGCCGCTGCAAGTGGCAGCCACGATTCTTGCACAAGGTGAATCATCGCGGCTCTACAAATCCTTGATTTATGAACAACAGGTGGCCCAAAGCGCCGACGCGACGCCGGATCTGCGGGAAGATGCCAGCTTGTTTTATTTCAACGTGGTGCTGGCAAGTGGGAAAAAGCCCGAAGACGTTGAGCGCGCGCTGCTTGCCGAAATTAAGAAGGTACAGGACGGGCCGGTAAGTCTTGCGGAGCTCAACAAAGCGAAAAATCAGCTGGTCACGAATGAACTGCGGCAGCGCGAAACCAGCAACGGGAAAGCGTTGGCCTTGGGACAGTCGGCAGTTCTGTTGGGCGATCCGAATCGCGTCAACACCGATCTCGCACGGTTGCAGGCAGTCACGGCTGCTGACGTGCAGCGAGTGATGAAAAAATACTTCACGGCCAACAACCGGCTGGTAATTTACTATTTGCCTGAAGCCGCCAAAACCAATACGACAAGCTCACTTTTTAATCAGAACCGGCAGGGAAATCCGGGTGACGCGACACTGAGCCGAGCGGGAGGAAGGGGCAAATGACAACTCTGAAATTTCCATTACAGCGCGGCGATCGAACCTTGCCTGGAGTGATCTTGAGCCTGGTGGTTATTTGCCTGGCGCTTCCTGCGGTTGTGCGCGCGCAAACACCACAAGCTACTCCACCACCGCCGGCGGCGCCGCGTTCAGTTCAGTTTCCCAAACCGGTTGAAAAGACTTTAGGCAATGGCCTGCGCGTTATCGTTGTCGATCGCCCAGCGACGCCGCTCGTTACCGCTCAAATCGTAATCAGGAACGGCGGCGAGGTTGATCCGCCAGAGCTTGCCGGCCTGGGCAACATGCTTTCCGACCTTGTTACCAAGGGAACCGAAAAGCGCAGCGCTACTCAAATTGCAGAAGAGATCGAAGCCCTGGGCGGCTCGCTTTATTCGTCGGCACGCTGGGACTCGACGCGCCTGGGCGTCGATGTGATGTCTTCGAAGATCGCACCAGCGCTGGATATTCTGGCCGACGTCGCGCGGCGTCCCACGTTCAAGGAAGATGAAATCGAACGGCTGCGACAACAAACTCTCGATGAACTGACAGTTGAACTCGGTGAACCGGGCTCGATTGCCCGCTACGTGGCAGCGCGCGTGATTTTTGGTGATGCGCCCTACGGTCAACCGCTTGCGGGCACGACAGAGTCAATCACGCGAATCAGCCGCAATGATTTTCTCAAGTATCACCAAATGTGGTATCGACCAGACAACGCCATTTTGATCCTGGGCGGCGACATCAGAGCCAACAACGCCTTCGCTCTGGCCCAACGATATTTTGGCGATTGGAAGCGGCCGCCTGAAAAATTGCCGGTGTTGCCCGCACCCAGACCATTAAGCACTGACGCGCCGCGTGTGGTCGTCGTGGACAAACCGGACGCGGGACAGGCCGCTGTGCTTGTTACGCGGCCAGGTATCGAACGAACGAACCCTGACTACTTTCGCGGCGTGGTGGCAAACTCAGTGCTCAGCGGCTACTCAGGCCGCTTGAATCAGGAAATTCGCATCAAGCGAGGGCTTAGTTATGGCGCCGGAAGCCAGCTCGATACGCGCCGCAGCGTCGGACCATTTGTGGCATC
>DATGYM010000114.1:0-20625 GCA_035297925.1 Pyrinomonadaceae bacterium
CACAAAATTCCAAACGATTGCCGGAAAGTGGGCGTGGTCCTTTCCGGCGGCAACGTCGATCCGGAAATACTTTCGCAAGTCCTTACTAAAGAAGGTAATGCGGAAGTTGCTATGGAGACGAAGATAGATCGAAGACAAAATCAATAGTGTAAATCCAGATCTTAGCTACAGGAGCGTCAGGAAGTTTATGACTATCGAGGAAGTAACCTGGTCAACCGGTGAAGGCGCGGAGGTTATTGAGAGGGCTAATGGAATACGGGTACGGACGTTGTGGACCGGTGACACCGGGGCCAAAGCGCAGATTGTCGAGATAGATCCTTGCGGCCGTCGTGCCGAGCTCGATGTTCACGAGCCCGGACCCGAAGAAGTTTACGTTGTTTCCGGCGTGTTCAACGACGGCGTGCGAGACTACCGGGCGGGCCCTTTTATTCACAACCCTACCGGATCGTCTCACGTTCCACAGTCAAAAACTGGATGCGTTCTTTTTCTGTTTTATCCTGAAGGCTGACTTGAGAATGCTAGGTTAAGATCAAGGATCAACCGAGGATCATTGAGGTACTTCCGGCGCAAAATTGTGTGAGGTGTCACGCGACAAAGGTCGCAGGGCATGCGATGCGCTCGATGATCGTCGCGCAGACCTTCGTCGTACCTTTGCAGAACGGCTTTTCACGCGGCGGAGGAGTTGGCCTCCGTGCTGGGCGTCAGGCGCGTCCTGGGCGGCCCGTGGAGAGCTTAAGAAAATCTTCGTCGCACTGCGAATTTTAGAAAAGAGGAATAATGTGAACCGCTCATTCATGCCACCCACGGCCTTCATAGATCCGCGCGGCGGAAATCGCGTCGAGATCGAGCACCTGTTGAATCAGGTCGTTTCAGTGCTGCTGCCTTACCTAATGGAGGCTGAAAAGCGATCCCCGTTGCCTGAGGTAGGCGTTGCAGAAGAGCCGATCCCAAGCGACGGCGTAGCGGACGACTCACTGCTGGAAAAACTGCGTCCGCTAATTGCGGGCTCAATGAACAACGCGAACCCAGGTTACATCGGCCACATGACCTCGATGCCGACAACCATGTCGATCGCCGGCGACCTCGTGGCCGCGGCACTGAGCAACAACATGCTCTTCCAGGAGACTTCGCCGATCTTCACCCCGCTCGAATTGATGCTGATGAGGCAATTCGCGCACCTCTTCAATCTCGGCGAGCGCGCGGGCGGGGTGCTGCAGGGCTCTGGGACAATGGCCAACCTGCAAGCGTTGGCGGTGGCGCGCAACGCCAGGCTTGGTACGAGCGAGCTTGGCGTCGGCGCGCTGTCCAAGCCGCCGGTCGTCCTGGCCTCGGAGGTGGCGCACGCGTCGGTCCGCAAGGCGGCGATGATCCTGGGGATGGGCTCGTCGGCCGTGGTCCCGGTCGCTGCGGACGAGAATTCACGGATGCGGCCCGAGAGCCTGCGCGAAGAGATCACGAAGGCGAAGGCGGGCGGGCGCGAGCCCTTCTGCGTCGTCGCGACTGCCGGTACGACCGTGACGGGCAACATCGACCCGCTGGCGGAAGCGTGCGAGATTGCGCGCGAGCACGGCCTCTGGTATCACGTGGACGCGGCCTACGGCGGCGCTCTCGTCTTTTCGGATGAGCACAGACACCGGTTGAATGGCATAGAATCGGCTGACTCCGTCACGTTTAACCCGCAGAAGTGGCTCTACGTCAGCAACGGCTGCGCGATGGCTCTGTTCAGGGATATGCACAGAATGGAGGAAGCCTTCCGCGTGCCTTCGCCCTACGCCGGTGGCGGCGACGCGGTGACCAATCTCGGCGAGATCACCGTCCACGGCAGCCGTCGCGTCGAAGTCCTCAAGCTCTGGCTCTCGCTGCAACACTTAGGCAGCCGCGGCTATGGGCGGCTCGTCGACGAGGGCTGTCGCCTTGCGGACTACCTCCGTCGCAAGGTCGAGGAGCGGCCGCACCTGCATGCGGCCGGCGATCCGGATACGAACATCCTGTGTTTCCGCGCAACACCCCCACACGCGGATGCCACCCATCTCGACCGGTTGAACTCGAGGCTCCAGACGTTCCTCCTCCGCGAGCGCGGGCTGTTCCTCTCCTGTCCCCTGTACAGGGGGGCGCGCTGGCTGCGCGCAATTCTGCTGAACCCTTTCGCGGACGAGCAGTTGGTTGATGGACTCTTCGACGACATCGACTCGTTCGTGGCAACGCCTAAGTAGGATGGATTAACAAGAACTACTGGACCCGAACTTCGCGGGTTTCTCGAAAATTCTTGTGAGGTGAATTCATATCTAAGAGTTCAATCCCGAATTGGCATTAAATTATTGATCCCTCACTTGAAGAGAACGAGGAGATATACTTCAACGCCGCCGCTTGGATCGCTCGATAGCGCTGAAGACGAGTGACTACCTGGCATTAGCTAAACCTCGCGTCGAGCGAATTGCTTTGCTCAAGGAGGCGCAACAGATACCCCATATATGAAATCAACGGAGATTACAATGAACGAGTTTCCCTACGTAACTAATCTTGATGTCAAATTCAAGCACTTTGAACTTATTGACATTCCGACTCTTGTAAAAGAGTGCAAGGACAAGTGGTTCAATCAAACACTAACGCAGGTGAATGACAGCGTTGTCAGAATTGGAATTGTTCAAGGCGAATACCATTGGCATAAGCACGATAATGATGATGAATTCTTCTTTGTCCTTGAAGGACAATTACTGATTGACCTTGAAGATCGGACAATAGAACTAAACCCCAATCAAGGAACGACGATATCCAGGGGCGTTATGCATCGTCCCAGAGCATTACAGAAGACTATCATGTTGATGGTAGAGACTAGCGCGATCGAGCCGACTGGAAACTAGGCCCATTAATCAGTACCTTCGCAGCTTGCGGCCCAACCACGTCATGCGAGGACGCTCGCGCCTGCGGCGCTCGCTCTCTCTCACTCGCTTCGCTCGTTCGGCGCCATTCTCGCTCTGAACAAGATCAAGCAAATTGCTGAAAACAAACCCCAAGACCGGGCTGAACTAGCCCTGCTTTTTTACAAGGATTACAATGTCTTAACCTTCAGCCCTTTAACTTGATGGAAGACAATAAACGAGATTCAACGAAGTTCTGGACAGCCCCGGATTTACAAGGGGTCCAGCTCCTGAGCGCAACTTTCGTTACTCACTCTTTTCGTCGGCACTTGCACGATACATATGTCCTGGGCGTCCATGAGGGAGGGGCTGAAAAGTTCAATTGCCGGGGAGCTTCGTGGGTCTCACCCGCGGGAAGTATCGTTACGATTAATCCCGGAGAAGTCCATAATGGCCATGCGGCGAACGAGGAACCGTGGGTGTACAGAGGTATATACCCTGATTCATCTTTGCTGCAAGAGGTAGCTGCTCAATGTGGGGGGCGTACGCGAGCCTTGCCCTATTTCCCATCGCTCATTGTTTTCGACCGCGACCTTGCCCAAGCCTTCTCGCGCCTGCATCGCATCCTGGAGACATCCCACGAAACGCTTGAACGCCAGACAGCCTTTGCCATAACGCTGTGCCAATTGATCACGAGACATGCCGCCAACAGCTCTCCCATCAGGTCGGTCGGCACGGAGAGACGCTCCATTAAGATGGTGCGGGACTATATTACGTCGCACTATGACGATAATCTTTCTCTCAAGGAGCTCGCGGACTTGGTGGGTCTAAACCCCTTCTACCTGGTGCGGGCTTTCCGCAAAGAAATGGGTTTGCCGCCGCACGAATTCCTCACTCAGGTACGTGTCACGCGTGCCATGAAACTCTTGTCCCGAGGCCTGCCCTTAGCGGATGTTGCCTTGGAAACAGGATTCGTCGATCAGAGCCACCTCAGCAACCGCTTCAAGCGGATCGTCGGGGTCACACCAAAGCAGTTCGCCCACGGGTCAACTTCATACAAGACCATTTCCTTCCCATCATGAGAACCTGATTCAATTCGCCCAGCGTTATCCGATAAACCGACGGGCCGGAGTGCAATCGCGGTATACATGAATCGCTGAAGCGGGCGCGAGTTGGTATGGCGTACGGCAGACTAAATCTGACACTGCAGATAGGCAATAAGCTTCGACGCCCGGTTGATTCTGTGCCGCAGGAGCGCATTGATGTGTTCTGCCTTAAGGAAGGCGAGTTCTGCTGAGTTTGTTTCTTGCATGGAGAGTGAAAGGTTATGTCAGACATCGTTTACACTTCAAGGATCCGCATCGAGCGGAGCGCCGGTCCATTGCGCCTCGCCTATCTGCCGGCCGAGTCCGAGCCGGTTAAGTTCGGAGTACATGGGGCCATTGCAAGGCATTACGGAGTGAAGCCGGAGATCGCCGAGCCGCACGCGACTACCATAGATTATGTCATAGCGGGGACGGCCGGTTGACTGACCGGCACCTTCGGGGGCGCGCTGGAGGCGCGCAAGATTGACGCAAGTCACGGGAAACTGACCGCAGAAGTCACAGGCGAGATCGAGACTGAAGACGGTGTTCTGGTCATCAGGCGCATTCACGTTGTCTATCATCTGAGGGCGAACAGAGAGGCGCGCGATGCGATTGAGCGGGTCCACCGGATACACGCTCTGCATTGTCCTCTATACAGAACGCTGTATAAGGCAATCGAGATAACAACAGAATACCTGTTGCGAGAGGAGTCCACGCGTAAATGAAATCGAGCGGCCCGATCAACTGACGTTGGCCGGACCACTCTGAGGGAGATGGGATTGAGCACCAAGTTCTCAAACGTCTACGACGACCAGGCGCGTGCAGAGGCTTATGCCACGCTTGATTTCCCGGGCACGTACTACCTGGCGTATCGGGACCTGCCCGCGATCATAGGTCAACAAATCCACCGGAGGAAGGCTCTTGACTTCGGGTGTGGGGCTGGCCGTTCGACACGCTTCTTGCGTGAGTTGGGGTTTGAGGTTGTGGGCATTGACATTTCAGAACCCATGCTCGCTCGAGCCCGCGAACGCGACCCCCAAGGAGATTATCGTCTGGTCCCGGACGGTGACCTCGGTAGCCTCGTGGCCAACACCTATAACCTGGTCTTGTCAGTATTCACCTTCGACAACATCCCCACGATGCAGAAGAAGGTGGCGCTATTTCAAGACTTGAAGCGTCTACTGAGCGCGGGCGGGCGGATTGTGAATCTTGTGTCGTCTCCGGAGATCTACGTGAACGAGTGGGCCTCGTTCTCCACGAAAGACTTTCCTGAGAACCGGGTCGCTCAATGCGGCGAGAAGGTTCTAACCCTGATGCTCGATGTCGAAGACACGCGACCAGTCGTGGATATTCTCTGGACGGACGAAGCCTATCGCGATGTCTACGGGCGTGCTGGGGTAAGGCCAAGCAACGTCTACAGACCGTTGGGGAATGACCGGGAACCGTATTCATGGGTAAGCGAAACCAGAATAGCCCCATGGGTGATCTACGTGTTGGAGCGCGCAGAATAGACAGCATTTCGGCTATGACCAACAACTCGGACCGGAGCGGCGGGAGCGTGTTGGTCAGTCAAGTATATTAATACCGTAATTATGAGGAATTCTTCGTGGCTTCCGGGTGCGCTCCGAAGTGAACTGTCGTTATTAACGATGCGTTCTCCGCCGCGCTGTCTAACAACTCATCCAACCGGAGCGGCAGGAGGGCGTTGGGATATTGGCAATCTAATATGCCAACTAATATCCCAACGACGTCATCGTTACAACAAACAAAAACACTTCGCTCAAAGGGTTAATTTCGTACAAGATCAGTGCCTTCTGGTTATGAGAACCTTACCGCCGCTCGCTGGTGCCTGGGTTTGATTGACGAGGCAAATCACCCTGGTTAAATCCTTTGCCTGGAGAGAAACGTTCTGTCAGTTATCTCCACCTGAAGAAAAAGGTGAAGACGCCTCAGAGTTCCGCGAGAGAGTTGGCTTGATGCTGCGATTTCCTTAAGGCCCGCGGGTCCAGAATTGCAACGTGACTCGACAGGATGCAAGCGACGACCTGCCAGAAGTGTTATGCAAACGAAGAATACACATTTACCAGATACGGGTTTGCAGACGAAAGTCCTACACGAATCGGATCAGCTCAACGAGACTCATGCCGTCACGGCTCCGATCTGGCAGACCTCGACTTTTAGCGCGGACACGACAGAGCATTTGGCTGCACTTGGCGCGGCTACCCACCCGGCAGAATTCTACACGCGCTACGGCAACCCGACGCACCGACAGGTTGAGGTCACTATGGCTGCCCTCGAGGGAGGCGAGGCGGCTCTGGTGACCAGTTCAGGGATGGGTGCGATCTTCCTCGCGTTGATGAGCTGTCTGCGGGGGGGCGATCACGTCGTCGCGCAGCGCAACCACTACGCCGCGGCCTCGCTGCTCCTGAGAGAGTTACTGCCGCGCTGGGGCATCGAGTGTACGTTCGTTGATCAGACCAAGCCGGAAGATTTTGCTGCGGCAATTCGACCAAATACGAAACTAATCTATGTCGAGTCGCCCTCGAACCCGCTCTTGCACTTGACGGACCTCAGCGTGGTCGTGAGTCTGGCGAGAGAGCGCGGGATCATGACCATCGCTGACAGCACGTTCGCGACGCCGTTTAATCAGCGTCCTCTCGAACTCGGCATTGACGTGGTCGTGCATAGCGCGACGAAATATCTGGGGGGCCACCACGACCTGATTGCGGGCTGTATCGTCTCATCGCGCGATTTTATCGGACGGGCGTGGTCGGTCTCGATTGTCACCGGGTCGGTGTTGAGCCCCTTTGACGGATGGCTCTTGCTACGCGGAATGAAAACGCTGGGTCTTCGTGTCGACCGACAGAACCGAAACGCACTCGCCCTCGCGCAGTTCCTCGAATCGCACCCACAAGTCGTACGTATTCATTACCCCGGACTTGAGTCCCACCCGCAGCATGCGCTCGCGCGCCGACAGATGAGCGGCTTTGGCGGCGTGCTGAGCGTCGAGCTGAAGGGCGGCTTCGGCGTGGCCGAAAGGCTCGTCGCTTCGTTGAAGCTCGCGCATTACGCCGTCAGCCTGGGCGGGGTCAGCACGCTCGTCTCGCATCCAGCGGCGATCTGGAGCAGGCATCACACACCAGAGCAGATGCTCGCGGCGGGCATCAGAGAAAACCTGGTGCGAATCTCGGTGGGCATCGAAGACCAACGCGATTTGCTCGCGGACTTCGCGGGAGCTTTGGAGATGTGAGGGGATGATAAAAGGTGAAATGATCAATGGTTCCGACGCTTTATTGGCATGAAGCTATTTCTTTCTCTGCTAGTGACCGGTTGGGATAGGAAAAGTAGAAATGGGCATATCGTCAGAGGTAAAGTCGGCGCTTGGTGAAATGCCGGATCGGTTAGAGCGGGTGTTTCGCCTAATTCCGACCGCTTATTTGAATTGGACGCCAGACTCTTGGGAGGGCATACCGGGCGAGTTGTTTTCAGCCATAGGGCAAGCCTGCCATTTAAGAGACATCGAAATCGACGGCTATCATCTCCGGATTAAGCGGGTGCTCGCAGAAGAGCACCCCTCCTTAGTGTCCTTAGACGGGTACGAACTCGCAAAACAACGGCACTACGAGGCGGCGAATCCGGCCGAAGTCATTGCGGCCTTCCGCCAGGCTCGCGAAACCACTCTGGAACTAATAAAAACTATTAGCGACGGCCAATTGAATCGGCCCGCGACCTTCGGCGAATTCGGCCGGATTACCCTGAAGGGAATGATTTATTTCCTGTGTAGTCACGACCAGCGACACCTGGCCTCTGTGCACTGGCTGTTAGGCAAGATTGAATCTTTAAGTGTCGACCATTGCGCGCTGCAGCCTGATCATCCGCATAGTTTCTCATCTCTATCTGGTCGCGAAACCGCCGAGCGGCTGGAGGTAGAGAAATAATTTCCGCTGTCAGGCCGCCCGATGCGCGGCCAGAAACTTATGCCGTACCACAAGTCATTATTGGTTAAGCCATAGTTATGACAGCGGATGTTCGAGGAGTTTCACCATGTCCGTCTATGAAAGGCTCAGCGCCTTAAACATCTCACTCCCCGAAGTCACTCCGCCGGTCGCCGCGTTCGTGCGGTTCGTCCGCACTGGCAAGCTGGTGTTCCTGTCCGGTCATATCGCCAGGAAGGCCGGCAAGCCCTGGGCGGGTCAGCTTGGTTTGAACGTGACCACTGAAGAAGGCAAAGCGGCCGCGCGCGCGGCAGCTATTGACCTGATGGGTACGCTGCACGCGGCAGTGGGCGACCTCAATCGGATCAAACAGATAGTCAAGCTTTTGGTTTTGGTGAACAGTGCCCCAACTTTTATCGAACAGCACCTGGTGGCTAACGGCGCTTCCGAGTTATTGGAGAGTGTATTCGGGAATAGCGGAACTCATGCACGGAGCGCCATCGGCGTGGCTCAGCTTCCGTTCGGGTCGTGCGTAGAAATCGAGTTAATCGCGGAAGCAGAATGACCAGGCCGAAACACATTGGTATTGTTAGTTGCTCCGCCGAAGGTGCCGGCCTCTGTTACAAGACCATCTGCGTTGAAGGTTCAAAAGTGCTCGGCCCGTACGCTCACCCCGAAGTCTCAATGCACAGCCCTTCGTTCGCTGACTATGTAGAGTGTATCCATAAAGGCGACTGGATGGGTGTTGGCGAGTTGATGCTTTCTTCAGCGAACAAACTGGCGAAAATAGGCGCTGACTTCTTGATCTGCCCGGATAACACCATCCACCAGGCGCTCTCTCTAGTCCTTCCACGGTCCCCGCTGCCCTGGTTGCACATTGCCGAAGTAGTCGCCGAGCAAGCTGTTGCCCGCGGCTACTGCCGCCTGGGTTTGGTCGGCACTCGTTGGCTTGCGAACAGCGAGGTCTATCCAGAGAGGCTTGCAACCTACGGCTTGGAATATTTGCGACCAAGTTCTGCGGAGCGAGAAGAAATCCACCGTATCATCATGGATCAATTGGTTTATGGTGTGTGCAAGCCTGAGGCCGTCTCGTACATTCAACAGGTCATCAACCGCCTGAAAGTGCAAGGGTGCGATGCCGTTGTACTAGGGTGTACCGAGCTTCCCTTGATCATTAGCGACGCAAACTCGTCGCTTCCAACACTTGATTCCACGCGTCTGCTGGCACGGGCGGCGCTACACCGCGCGACGCTTGAGTCTGTTGCGCTGACGTGAGCATGAAAGATTCTTTAAGAGGAAGAGATTTATCCGGGATAGAGGCCAAGATTTCGACTGACGATGGAGAGATCGGAATGAAAACTGTGGGAATCATCGGCGGCATTGGACCTGAGTCAACTATCGAGTACTACCGGTTCATCATCGCCGCATGGCGCAAGCAAAAGCAGGATGGGAGTTACCCTTCGATCATAATTAACAGTGTAGATTGGACGAAGGTGATTAACTTGATGGTGAATAAGAGATCTGCCGAACTTACAGAATATCTGTTGACAGAACTGAGACGGCTGGACCGTGCCGGCGCCGATTTTGCGGTGCTGGCTGCCAACGCGACCCACGTGGTCTTTGACGCCTTGTGTGATAAATCGCCTATCCCGCTTATTAGCATTGTGGAAGCGACGTGTCAGGATGCAGTTTCTCGTGGCCTAAAGCGCATCGGCTTATTTGGCATTAAGGTCGTAACACAAGGGAGATTCTATTTCGACGTATTCAATAAGGCGGGCATTAGTCTGGTGGTGCCTACGCCCGACGAGCAGGAATACATCCATCAGAAATACTTGAACGAATTCGTTAATAATGTATTCCTGCCGGAAACGCGTGACGGCTTGATGGCAATTGTCGAGCGATTGAGAGTTGAAGAAGGGATTGAAGCTCTAATCCTCGGCGGTACTGAGCTTCCCCTGATCCTGCGCGACGCGCCAGATCAGAAGATACCTTTCCTGGATACTACAAAGATTCATGTCGGACAAATAGTGGCCGGCCTACTTCCTGCGGGGGCCCTTTGACTGAGACTGAGTTGAACGGCGACTAGTGAGGATGTAATGCGTGTAATAGTCATCGGAGCCGGCGGCGTCGGCGGGTACTTCGGGGCCAGGCTACTGCAAGGTGGGTGCGACGTTAAATTTGTCGCCCGCGGCGAGCACCTGGCCGCACTCCGCAAACACGGGCTGAGAGTTGAAAGCAAGCTGGGGAATATTGAGTTCGGTGAGGTCTGTGTCAGCGAGGACCCTTCCGCCATGGGGCCCGCCGACCTGGTCCTCATGTGCGTCAAGTTGTGGGACACGGAAAGCGCCGCCCAGTCGATAAAGCCGGTGATTGGGGCAGATACAGCCGTGATCTCGTTACAGAATGGCGTCCAAAAAGAAGAAACACTACGCGGATTGTTGGGGGACCAACACGTGCTGGGCGGCGTTTGCTACATCAACTCCAAGATCGTCGCACCGGGAGTGATCAGCCAGACCGGAACTCAGCAGCGCTTGCTCTTTGGGGAAGCGGACGGCTCCACGACACCGCGCTCTGAGAAGTTTCTCGCTGCCTGCCAGCGCAGTGGGATTGCGGCCGAGATCAGTCCTGACATTCGACGAGCGATCTGGGAAAAGTTCGTCTTCATCGTCGGCGTGTCCGCTGTGACCACAACCATGCGTCAAACCATCGGGCCCATTTGCGGCAACGCGCAGACGCGGGCCTTTCTGTTGGATGTGTTGCGCGAGGTCGTATCGGTCGGCCGTGCGCATGGCGTTAACCTCGATGAAGCCTTTGCCGAAGATCGACTAGCGTTCTGCGACCACCTCCCTGCCGAGGTGACCTCATCAATGCACACCGATTTCGAGCAAGGCCGGCGATTGGAACTCTCGTGGTTAAGCGGCAGTGTCGTTAAGCTCGGCGGAATGGTTGGGGTTCAGACGCCGCTTAACCGAGCCGTGAATGATATTTTGGCGCTACATGAGGAAGGGAAGTAGAGATAAGGCTCGCCGGCTAAGATAAAGTCGAGACTGCCAAAATCTGACCGCCGCAGAAAGAGAAAATGAGTTCTGCGATATGAAAGAAGAAACACTTGATCCGGAAGATTGGGAAGAGTTGCGGAAGCTAGCCCATCAGATGGTCGACGATATGCTGGAGTGGCAACAGACGTTGCGTGCACGTCCGGTGTGGCAGCCGGTGCCGAATGAAGTGAAAGCTAAGTTCAAGCGAAGCCTGCCTCTCGAAGCTCAAAACATAAAAGAAGTCTACAAAGATTTTTTGACCAATGTGCTGCCATTTCCGAACGGCAACCAGCATCCCCGCTTTTGGGGTTGGGTGCATGGAACCAGCGCCCCGTTTGGGATGTTGGCCGAGATGCTGGCTGCGGGTATGAATCCAAATGCGGGATTCGGTGAGCAGTCCGCCGTCTACGTTGAGAAGCAAGTAATTGATTGGTGTAAGGAAATTCTTGGCTTTCCTTCAGAGGCCAGCGGCATCCTGGTTAGTGGCTGTACTATGGCTAATCTGACCGGGTTAACTGTTGCCAGAAATACCAAAGCAGGATTTAACGTGCGACAACGAGGCTTGCAACACTCAAACGCGAAGTTGGTGTTGTACGGCTCAAGTGAAACTCATACTTCGATTCAAAAAGCGATTGAGGTCCTGGGGCTGGGCAGTGAATCATTACGGCGGATACCAGTTAATTCAGATTTCCAGATTGATCTGGCAGCACTTAAGAGTGCGATTGCTGAAGATAGAGCTAAAGGGCTGGCGCCGTTTTGCGTCGTCGGGAACGCCGGCACTGTTAACACCGGCGCTACTGATAATCTTAACGAACTCGCTGATGTCTGCGAGGCTGAAGGTCTATGGTTTCACATCGACGGGGCGT
Source organism: Pyrinomonadaceae bacterium (assembly GCA_035297925.1). GTDB lineage: Bacteria > Acidobacteriota > Blastocatellia > Pyrinomonadales > Pyrinomonadaceae > PSRF01. The sequence continues at coordinate 11,783 of DATGYM010000114.1, forward strand.
TCGGCGCGCTTGCTGCTTTGTCGCCACAATACCGCCGGATTGTGAAGGGAATGGAACGCGCTGATTCGCTCGCCTTCGATTTACACAAATGGATGTCAATGCCTTACGAAGCCGGCTGCGTCCTGATTGCCCACCAAGACAAACATCATCAGTCTTTTTCCACTGCCGGTGCCTACCTTTTGCCGCTTTCACGAGGCGTGGCGAGCGGCATCTGGTTTAGCGAATACGGCGTGCAGCTTTCGCGAGGGTTTCGTGCTCTAAAAGTTTGGCTCTCAATCAAAGAGAATGGCATAAATAAATACCGCCGTCTGATTGAACAGAATATCTCGCAAGCCGCTTATCTGGCCTCGTTAATCGAAGCGTCAGCGGACCTTGAACTGCTTGCGCCGGTGCCCTTGAACATAGTGTGTTTCAGATTTATTAAGCGAGATCTGGCCGAAGATCACCTTACGGAATTAAACAAAGAGATCTTGCTGCGCTTGCAGGAGAGCGGAATTGCTATTCCGACTTACACGACCATTAACGGGAAATTTGCCATCCGGTGCTCTGTTACCAATCACCGAAGCCGCCGCGAAGATTTCGATTTGCTTATCGATAATGTTATTACGATCGGTAAAGAAATTTTGGGATAGGAACACTATAGAAATACGAATGGCGCAGGCGCCCAGCGGAGTGACGCGCTCAGGTGAGTAGTTGGGCACCTTATGGGGCAGTCTCCCAGGAAATTGAAGATGACAAGAGTCGCGGCAATTCAAGCTTCACCGATCTATATGAATCTTGCGCGTTCGCTGGAGAAGGCGGATGCGCTGATCAAAGAAGCTGCGTCGCAAGACGCCCAACTCGTAGTGTTTTCGGAGACTTGGCTACCCGGTTACCCGGCCTGGCTCGACTGCTGTCGCGATATGGGCTTGTGGGATCACGAGCCGACGAAGCGACTATATGCTCGCCTCGCGGAGAACAGCGTAGTCGTGCCTGGGCCGATCACGAACATTTTAGGCTCCGCAGCCCGCGAGAATTCCATTGTTCTTAACATAAGCGTCCATGAAAGAGTAGCCGAAGGACCAGGTCGAGGTACACTCTATAATTCCATGCTCACGTTTGAATCCGATGGCACACTGCTCAATTGTCATCGCAAAATCATGCCGACTTTTACGGAGCGAATCATTTGGGGCCAAGGCGATGGGGCAAGTTTACATGCGGTAGAGACTAGTGTAGGCCGAGTCGGCGGTCTTATCTGCTGGGAACATTGGATGCCGCTGGCACGTCAAGCTCTGCATATGTCAGGTGAAGACATACACATCGCCGCCTGGCCTTGGGTAAAAGATATGAACCTGATCGCGTGTCGGCAATATGCGTTTGAGGGACGGTGCTTCGTTATTGCGAGTGGCGGACTGATGCGCGCACGCGACTTACCTGAGGAACTGGAACCAATCGCAGAGTATCGTGAGAGCCCAGATGCACTGGTCCTGAAGGGTGGAACGACAATTATTGCCCCCGACGGCGGAATGCTGGCAGGACCTGTTGTCGATGAAGAGACAATTGTAATGGCTGATTTGGATCTCTCTCAAATAAAGAGAGAGAGCATGGCGCTTGACGTAACGGGCCACTATTCGCGGCCAGACATTTTCGAGTTTAAGCGAACTGGGGGGCGCTAAGAATAGCGTAAGTGAAATTGAGGAGTCAGTAGCGGCTAGCTTAATGGACGTTTTGACTCGCGGCGAAATGGCAAGATCTCGTAAGTGATTGAAAGAATTTGGCGTCCCAAAGCAGTCCGAGTTGGAACCAGATTATTGCTTGGCTAAAAGAAATGGAAGCGCTTCGTACCATTGCGGCATAAAGTCTAAACAGGCGCTGAAAGCCGGCAGCGAAGACTCTATCACTTGACTCAACATCTCAACGACTTTCCTGTGCTTGATTTGCGATGAACAAGGGAGAGCGGCTTGTGAGGAATAAAAATCGACGCGATTACCCGGACCAAATCAGGCGCTTTCACGAGTGCGTGCGAATACTTCTCATTCGCGCAGCAGCCCTCCTTTGAAAACCGGCTGACCGCCGAGAGAGATATAAAAACTGTAGATGACCACGGCAAAGCTGGCACACAAGCCAAAGATTGTTGAGCCTGCATACCACACCGAAAAGTCCGTGGTCATGGGGAAGAAGTTAAAGAGAAAGATGAAAAACACAGAGGCAATCATGGCCAGCAAGCCGAAACGCATTGTCACTACAAGAGTCAAGGCGAGGATTAGTCCGGCGACCAGGGTACCGATCACATGATTACGATGGCCTAGCCCCAAGACGACTGTGGGTAAGAGCCAGGCCGCAAGCGATGAAAGCCATTCCTTGCGGCGGCAGAGGAGGTAAAGCAACAGGAGCAGGAACAGGTAGGAGAGCCCGAGAAAAATCGCGCTGGGATCAAAAAACCAGCCAACTGATTCACGCAATCCAAGGAGCGTGCTAAGAGTCGGGTCACCAGTGGGGCCAATGCCGTACCCTCCGGGGGCAAGGTAGGAAAGGTAGACTATGACTACGATCGCGACACCAAACACCGCGCCGATCAGAATATCTCTGCCAACCAATGGATCCCTGAAGTCACCGGCCAGCAGCCGGCTCCACGCCACGATTCGGTGCGGCCACCAGCGACGAACGTAAGGCTCCAGGGCCATGTAAAAGAACCAGAGCAGAGTCGCTAAAAAGAGTGCCGCCATTACGTTTGGAAGAAAAAGAAGAAAAAATTCATCGAACCCAGGATAGTGACGGGCCAGGAAAATCCAATTAATCATTAGTGCCGAAAATGTAAAAAGCGCTAACCTGAGCGCGCCTTTCCGATCGCCCCGCCCGTCACGCAGGTTCTTTCTGGCCAGCAACACTCCAATAATCATGAAAGAAAGAAGCAGGACCATGACGAAGACTTTGAGGACCTTTTGCCCTGGTCTTAACTGAAATTCCTGCATTCGTTCCGGTCTGGTCCACGCTCCGACAATCTCGAAGTAGACCGGCTTGCCGTGATAAGAGGCGGCCTCCACTCGGATCGGTATTTGAGTCTGGCTCGGAACGTTTCCCTCCCATGCAGCCCGGCTGTCGCTGTTGGCGAGTGGAAGCCATTTTGGTTCGGTTTGAGTGAAACTAGCCAGGTCGAGGCCGGCTTCCTCGAAAAGCAGTGCCCAGTTGGGGGGAATTACGGATTGCGGATTGCGGATTGCGGATCGTTGTCCATCGACGGTGGGAGTTGGACTTGGAACTTGGGACTTAGTCGGTACTTGAGTCACCCCCTCGCTACCGCTCGGCGTACTGACAGGACTTTGGACATTGGACGTTGGACCTGGGACTTCGGCTTGGTCAACCTGCGGCGGAATAGCTTCGAACTTAATCAACCGGCCCAACGTGTCCAGGGATACATTTACCATGCCCGACACGATGGGTGGGGGATCGTCAGGAGTAGCGCGCACACCATATTGCTTCACAGGCGCCAGATACCTGGGACTCTGGCGATACCAGAAATAGAGCGCTGCCGGTCGCCCCGTTGAGAGCTGATTCCAGCGCGTAGGAGAGGTATCGTGGTCTAAGACGTATCTAAAATAATCGTTGGTATTGAAGCCATAGGCGCGATCGGCCGGTGAATCGGTGTAGCCGAGTCTGTTGACAATTGCACTGACCCGCTCTTTGAGCGCCTCAGACGACTTCTCAAACGGAACCCGGCGATGTAGATCAACTTTCCCGGACAACCAGATGATCAATACGAAGCCGACAAGGATTGAAGCCAAACAAGCCAGGGCGACAGCGGGGCGTAGCACGCCTTCTTTGGGCGTTGCCGCTACCATCTCGGGCGAAGGTGTTTCGCCCGCTGCTAACGCCGCGGCAAGGGGATCGCCGCCGGGCAATGAGGCTGCGACCTGAAGAGCTGAAGCCGGCCGCTTCTCGGGTTCCTTTTCAAGGCAGCGCAGGATCACACGCTCGACGAGCGGATCGATGTTCTGCACCAGTGACGATGGAGTCGTAGGAGTCGTGTCACTCCGGCGCAAATCCAGCAGTTGACCAATCGTCGGCGCATCGAAAGCTTTTTTACCCGTGAACACTTCATAAAGGACCAGACCGAGCGAGTAGATGTCGCTGCGAATAGTGACATTCTTCCCTTCGAGCTGCTCCGGCGCCATGTAGGCAGGTGTTCCCGCCGCGATTTCGTCGTCGCGAAATTCGTCCGCCAAACCGGCGAGCCCAAAGTCGGTGATGCGTGCATTGCCTTGCTCATCAATCATCACGTTTGAAGGTTTTAAATCGCGATGCAGCACTCCGCTCTCATGCGCTGCAGCTAGCCCCGCGCAAATCTGCCGCGCAACCTGAATTGCTTTGTCCGAAGGCAGGCGCCCGATGCGACGCAACAACGAAGAGAGTTCTTCGCCTTTTATGTATTCCATCGAGAGGAAATGGTGGCCATTAACTTCCCCGATGTCGTAAACACGGCAGACGTTCTTGTGCGAGACCTGTCTGGCGACACGCACTTCGCGGTGAAACCGCGCCAGCGCCGCACTATCAAAGAATTTGGCCGAAAGGAATTTGAGCGCGACAGGCTGACTCAGTTGAAGATCGTCCGCGCGATAGACTTCACCCATTCCACCTTTGCCAAGGAGTCCAACGATACGATAGCGCTCAGCCAGAATCGTTCCCGACACGAAGCGCGCGTTGTCGATTGAATCGAACGACGTCGATGACCGTGATTCCTTTTCGCGTTGTTTGGTGACCAGAGGTTCTTTCGACCCGAGGAGGCGGGTCGCATCATCAAATAAGAAACCGCAAGACGAGCATGACGAGGCGCTCGTGGAAATCTGCTGGTGACAAGAGGGGCAGTTCATGGGGGCGGATTGTATCGCAAAACGCGATTCAAAATGTAAGACTGTAAATACGGCTAAGGTTTGATGCTCGATTTCCTGAAACTTCTGCGACCCAGTCGCAATACTTGCAGCTCTTCAAAGCCGTAGTTTGGGATCGTGGAAGACGCTTCGCACTATCACCTGTCGATAGGGTTTATGGGCTTTTCCCGGACGATGTGTTTCAAGGATCCCATCGCTCGGATAGATTTTGGACGGCAAGCACAACTGCTGGCGTCCCGTACGGGAGTCGAACCCGTGTCGCCGCCGTGAAAGAGAAGCGACCTATGGTAATTCAAGGGAACTTAGCGGCATGGATAGCACTTTTCCGCTCTTAGAGGACTCAGGGGAACGCTTATTGGACCTTTAATGGACGCGCGACGCCATGCAATGCCCGCCGTTGCTTTCCGTTACCGCGCAACGGATTTTAAGAACGTTGGAGAGGGTACCACTTAGTCTGACGAACGATATGAACCAGTATTTACACGCCTAGCAGTCGTCAGGGTATCGCTTCGGCTGGCTACGTATCAACACGTAAGGCCCCCATCCTGGCCCCATCTTTTTACAGTTTTCAGGGAGCTACTTCCAAATCTTCCGGTCTATTCGGCGAGCGCTTGGTGAACAAAGGACACCGCTATTGACCCTTCTCCTACCGCTGACGCGACTCTTTTTACACTCCCCTCACGAATATCGCCAACTGCGAACACGCCGGGCAAACTGGTTTCCAGGAGAAGGGGCGGACGCTTAAGGGGCCACTGGGCTTTTGCCAAGTCTTCAGTCGTGAGATCTAAACCGGTTTGAATGAAGCCAATCTGATCGCCGGTTACACAACCATTGAGCCAGGAGGGAATTTGGCACCGCGCCAGTCATGGAAAATAGATGGGCTATGTTGTGTGACGCAGTTTTCGGGTAATACCAAAGTATCGATCAATACCTTCGTACGATAGATTCAATTTCAAACTCGTGGTGTACTCCCGTCCGTCCAATTTGCTGGAGGAACCACCATGATAAGGATCACTTTCTTACTGTTTACGGCTGCGACGCTGGCGGGCCTGGCGGCCTACACGGCGACTGCCTCTCTGCCTGGCACTCAAGAAGCAGCCCCGATCTTCGTAACCAAAATTCCAACTGGATACCGTGACTGGCAGTTCATCTCGGTGGCCCACGAGGAAGGCAACCTCAACAGCTTTTCTGCCGTTTTAGGCAACGACGTGGCGATCAAGGCCTACAGGAACCGGACGATTCCGTTTCCGGACGGCTCGATCATCGCCGCCTTGCACTACCGCTTCGTCCCGTCAGAGGAGAACAACAAAGTCTTTGGCCGTGACCAATCTTTTGTTGCCGGCGCCCCCACCAACATTCAGTTTATGGTGAAGGATTCGACGAAGTACGCCTCAACCGGTGGCTGGGGGTTCGGTCACTTCAATATCGACGGGAAGCCAGTTGACGATGCGTTTATGAAGACCTGCTTCCCCTGCCACCAAAAGATGAAAGAGCGCGACCTGGTCTTTACGCGCTACGCACCTTGATGAATGACCGAAAGCAGAAGGCGCAAAGGCGGAAAGCCCAATCAGGAGAGGCGTCCGCTGATTCGAAAGCGAGATTTAAGAAGGAGAAGATCATGACGCAAACCAGAGCTACACAGCCAGCCAGCGAGCCGGTATCTGACAACATCGCTATTCGTCCGTTTCAGGTGGATTTTCCCAAAAGTGAACTGACCGACTTACGCAGACGCATCAACGCGACCAGATGGCCTGAGCAGGAATTGGTGACGGATGCGTCGCAAGGCGTACAGCTCGCGACGATGCAGAAGCTCGCGAGTTATTGGCAGACCGATTACGACTGGCGCAAAGTTGAAGCGCGTTTGAACGCGTTACCACAATTCATGACCGAGATCGACGGAGTGGATATTCATTTCATTCACGTCCGTTCGACAGAGTCCGGTGCGTTACCGCTGATTATGACGCATGGGTGGCCAGGTTCGATCATCGAGCTACTGAAGATCATCGATCCACTGACGAATCCAACGGCACATGGCGGGAGCCCCTCGGACGCTTTTGACCTCGTGATCCCGTCGCTGCCGGGCTTTGGATTTTCCGGCAAGCCGACTACGACCGGCTGGGACCCTCCCCGCATCGCCCGTGCCTGGAGCGTCCTAATGAAGCGCCTCGGGTATACGCGATTCGTGGCGCAAGGCGGCGATTGGGGTGGGATGGTCACTGACGTGATGGGGACGCAGGCGCCTCCGGAATTGCTTGGAATTCACGTCAATTGGCCTTTCACAGTTCCACCAGACATCGACAAAGCGATCCAAACAGGCAGTCCGCTGCCACCCGATCTTACAGCCGAAGAAAAACACGCGTGCGAGCAACTGCAGTTCTTCTATGCGCACGGAGTGGGCTACGCCCTGGAGATGGCGAACCGCCCGCAGACGATTTACGGGATGGGGGATTCGCCGGTCGGGCTTGCCGCCTGGGTCATCGATCACGATACGCGAAGCTACGAGCTGATCACGCGTGTCTTTGACGGCCAGTCTGAGGGACTCACGCGAGACGACGTACTCGACAACGCTACGCTTTATTGGCTGACGAACACAGCAATCTCTTCGGCGCGTATTTATTGGGAAAACAAGTTCACCTTCTTTGAACCGAAACACGTCGCCATCCCGGTCGCGGTGAGTGCTTTCCCTGATGAAGTATTTCAAACCCCTCGCAGTTGGGCCGAGCGCGCGTACTCCAAACTGATCTATTACAACAAGCTCGACAAAGGTGGACACTTCGCGGCGTGGGAACAGCCCGAACTTTTCTCGCAAGAGATCCGCGCGGCGTTTCGATCGCTGCGCTAATCGTGGTCCAGCCCTGATTGGATTGCTTGTCTTATCCGCGGGTTCTCAACAGGTTTCGCTTATCGGACATTAAAGGAAAAAGATCATGAAACTGGCGATTTTCCTATTCGTTGCAGTTGTAATGGTGGCTGGGGTTGCCGGCTGGGCCCAGACAACTACACGCACTGATTCGGAGCCCGCCCCTCAGAGCGCGAAGCAGGTTCGCGGCGCCACGCCGTACATCGAAATCAAGAACGAGCCGGAACCCAAACTGATCGTGGACCCACCGCTTCCGGAAGGACTGGCCCTGGGAGTCGTCTGGATTCAGTATCGGGTGGAGAACTTGCGCATCGTACCGGTGTTCGGGGAGGGTGCGACCAAAGTATCTCCGCGAGTCGGGCACTTGCACATCACCGTTGACGACCTGTCGTGGTGGTGGGCGGACGCGAGCGACAACAATACGATCGACATCGCCGGTTTGCCGGTCGGCCAGCACAAGGTGCGGATTGAGTTGGTCAACGCCAACCACCAAGTCTTCCCCGGACAGACCAAGACGGTGACGTTCACATTGCCGGTGGCCTTGCGTCACGAGCAATGAAAGTCGTCCGCGGAGGAAAATGAACGGGAGAAAGAGATGGCAAATACTATTCTGGTCACAGGAGCAGCGGGCCGCCTAGCAGCGGTAGGGCGCACGGTTACCGGCCTGCTGTTGAAGCAAGGCAAGGCAGTGCGTGCGATGGTGCGAAATGAAGACGAACGGGCGCAAGCGTTGCGCGACATGGGTGCGGAGGTCGTGGTCGGTGATCTGCTCGATCTCGATTCGATGCATAAGGCGATTGCAGGCTGCGAGACGATTTACTTCGGCATGTCGATTTCGGATGCGCATCTGGCCGCGACGGTCAATACTGCGGCGGTGGCGAAGTATCACGGCGTAAAAGCGTTCATCAATATGTCGCAGATGACGGTCGCCCAGATGAGCATTACTGAGACCACGGCCAGCCAACAGCAGAAGCTGCACTGGCTCGCCGAGCAGGCTCTGAACTGGTCCGGTCTGCCAGTCGTCCACGTGAGGCCGACAGTGTTTCTCGAAGGGTTATTCCTGATCTTCACCGCGGATTCGGTTAGAGAATCAAATCAGATCAGACTACCGTTCGGCG
>DATGYM010000115.1:0-13333 GCA_035297925.1 Pyrinomonadaceae bacterium
GTCGGTTGGAATGAAAAGCAGGTCATAGTCAGTGAGGATTTTGTGGCCCAATTCGATCGCGCACTACGCAACGTTGTGGCGGTGGTGACGGAAGCCGGCGGCAAACCGGATGAAATCGCGCGGCTTGTTCTCTATGTCACCGACAAAAGGGAATACACTAATCGGCGCGAGGAAGTCGGCAAGTCCTATCGGGCCCACCTTGGTAAACATTTCCCTGCGATGGCCCTGGTGGAAGTGAAAAGCCTGCTCGAAGAGGGCGCGAAGGTAGAGATCGAAGGTATTGCCGTGCTCAACGCTTGAACACTGACAAGTAAGTCTGGTTTCCAGCATGAACATCCCACAAAGCTTTCTTTACTCGCAAACTGATACCGGCGTGGCCACGATTACCCTTAACCGTCCTGAGCGGTTGAACGCCCTAACCTTCGAGGTTTACCGCGAACTTACCGATACGATTGCGGCATTAAGAAATGAAGATGCAGTCCGCGTCCTGGTGATAACCGGAGCCGGACGAGCCTTCTGCTCGGGTGGAGATGTTCACGATATTATTGGCGAGCTATTCAGTCGGAACATGGAAGGCTTGCTTGAGTTTACGCGCTTGACCTGCGAGCTGGTGGCGAATATACGTGCGTTGCGCAAGCCGGTTATAGCAAGTCTTAACGGTACTACGGCCGGAGCCGGCGCCTGCATCGCGCTGGCTTCGGATATTCGTATCGCATCTGAAGAAGCGAAGATCGCATTCCTATTTGTGAAAGTCGGTTTGTCAGGTGCTGATATGGGTGCCGCCTATTTGCTGCCACGCGTTGTTGGACTGGCCAAGGCGACCGAGTTGCTCTACACGGGAGACTTTATTTCTGCTCAAGAGGCCGAACGAATAGGATTGTATAATCGCGTCGTTTCCGTCGATCAATTGGTCGCAGCTACCGAAGAGATGGCCGGGCGTCTGGCACTGGGACCGGCTTTCGCACTTGGCAAAACCAAAGAGATGCTTGACCGCGAAGCGCACATGAATCTCGAAGCCGCGCTCGAATGCGAGGCCCAGGCCCAGGCTGTTTGTATGCAGCATCCCGACTATCGAGAAGCTTTTGACGCATTCATCAACAAGCGCCCAGCCAACTTCAAATGAATGCCTCTTTGAGCTTCCTTTTGATGCTTTGTACTTTGAGCTTTGTATCTGGAAGTTCGGCTTGAAGTTTGCTCGGACTTAGGCGTCAACTCCAGCTGCCGGAACCAGGTACCAGGTTCAAAGTACCCGAATCGTCTTTGAAAAACTATGGACAAATTCATCGAACTTCCCTTCTTTACTCCTGAACACCGCACATTGGCTGCGAACATGGATGCGTTTGTCCAGCGCGAGATTGAGACGCGGGCAATCGAAGAGCCTGATTTGGATGCGCAGCTCCGCGACCTTGTATCGGTGCTGGCAAAGGCCGGCGTGCTGCACTATGCCGTCTCCACGGGTGGCGCAAAACTTGATGTGCGCGCGCTTTGCTTAATTCGCGAAGCGTTAGCCTATTCTTCTGCGCTTGCCGATCTCGCATTTGTTATGCAGGGGCTGGGAACTTGTGCCATCAGCCAGGCTGCTCCGGAGCATGTGCGCGATTATTGGATTTCCCGAGCCGTGGAAGGAAAAGCAGTCGCCGCTTTTGCTTTAACCGAGCCCGACGCCGGCTCAGACGTCGCCGCAATCAAGACGACGGCAACGCGAGACGGCGATGCTTATGTGATCGACGGGCGCAAGCGTTTTATCTCGAACGCCGGAGTTGCTGATTTCTATACTGTCTTCGCTCGCACCGGCACGGACGCGAATGGCCGGGCCTCTTTGTCCGCATTTGTGGTTGGTGCGCGGATGCCGGGCTTTAGTGTTGTGGATCGGACCGCCCTGCTCGCCGCGCACCCGATTGGTGAGATTGTGTTCAGTGGTTGCCGCGTACCCGCAGAAGACATGGTCGGGGCGGAAGGTGACGGCTTCGTGCTGGCGATGCGCACGCTGGATACGTTTCGCGCCAGTGTAGGTGCGGCGGCCTGCGGCATGGCTCGGCGGGCACTGGATGAAGCCGTGCGCTATGCAACCACTCGCAGGCAGTTCGGACGTCTACTTGCCGAGCATCAGCTCATTCAGGAGAAGCTGGCCGATATGGTGACTGAACTCGACGCTGCCAGGCTGCTGGTCTATCGCGCGGCATACTTAAAAGATACAGCCACTCCCCGTGTTACACGTCAGGCAAGCGAGGCCAAGCTGTATGCGACCGAAGCAGCGTGCCGGATCATAGATCAGGCAGTGCAAATACACGGGGGCGCGGGACTAGTCCGTGGCAGCGTGGTTGAGAGACTCTATCGAGACGTGCGCGCTTTGCGGATTTACGAAGGAACCTCCGAAATTCAAAAACTAATCATCGCTAGTCAGTTGTTGAAAGAATAGTAAAGCAATCATTGTGTCTGTCTATGTCGTAGGGGCACGGCATGCCGTGGCCTGTCCAGCAATCGACTAATATCAGTACCATCGGGTTCGGCGTAGTTAAACATTCCTGTCTTTTCGTAGGGGCACGGCATGCCGTGCCCTGTCCAGCAATTGACTATGAAAATCAACATAATTGGCGGCGGGCCCGCGGGAATGTACTTTGCCATTCTGATGAAGAAGGCCAACCTCGCGCATGAGATAAATGTCTACGAGCGAAACGGGCCCAACGATACCTTCGGCTGGGGCGTAGTGTTTTCGGGAAGGACGCTCAGTAATCTGCGCGCGGCTGACGAAGAATCACATACGGCAATCACACGCGTCTTCGAAGCCTGGGACAACGTTGATGTCGTGCATCGCGACAGAAAGATCTCGATCCATGGCAATAGTTTCTCCGGCATTGCTCGCCTCGAGCTACTGAAGATTCTGCAAAGACGCTGCGAACAACTCGGGATCAGATTGCTCTTTCATAACGAAGTCGTTGACCTCGACTCGTCACGTGCGCAGTGTGATCTTCTAGTCGGCGCCGATGGCGTTAACAGCACGATGCGAAAACAATACCACAGTGAGTTTGGCCCTACGCTCGATGTTCGTCCCAACCGTTATATCTGGTATGGCACGAACAAACTCTTTCATGGACTGACACTGACCTTCCGCGAAAGCCATGCGGGTGTTTTCGCGGCCCATTCTTACAAGTTCAACAAAACTACGAGCACGTTCATCATCGAATGTGATTCGCAAACCTGGGGTACGGCGGGTTTCGCAAACATGAGAGACGACGACACTCGTCGCTATTTGGAAAAGGTGTTTGCGGTCGACCTGGCAGGACAGGCCCTGCTTTCCAACAATTCCAAATGGATCAATTTCGTTCTCGTCAGGAATGCCCACTGGTTTTCTGAAAAGACTGTCCTGCTGGGTGATGCGCTTCACACGGCACACTTTTCCATTGGCTCAGGCACAAAGCTCGCGCTGGAGGATGCGATCGCCCTGGCTGAGTCTTTCAATCGGACCGACACTGTTGCCGCTGCTCTCCAGGAATTTGAACGAAAGCGCAAGCCGATTATCGAGGAGTATCAGGCGGCAGCCTTTGAAAGCATGGTTTGGTTTGAGAGCGCGCGACAATACATGGATTTGTCGCCGATCGAGTTGGCTTATTCGTTGATGACTCGCAGCGGACGTGTGGATTACGAGGCTTTGCGAAGGCGGGATCCTGACTTCCTGGCAGCCTATGAGTCAGTAAGCAAGTAGGCTGGCGGCAGGGGCAGGGGCAAGCAAGAGCATTGTTTTCTTGCCGTCTGCCGCCTGCACCTGCCGTCTGCTCCTGATCGCCCTGCCTACGGTCTCCATTCCGGCGCCAACAGCCTGCGCCGCCCTTCATCTACAGTTGCGATGCCGGCCTCAGCAAGATCGACTCGATCCCAGAGTTTACACGTCACCGGACGGTGTGCCTGATCAAGCGCTTCACAATAGTTGGTATAGGTGCAGCGTCTGACTTCTTCCCCACGCCCCATTTTGACTTTTATAAACCAATCGGGATCGGCCAGTGCCTGGCGAGCCAGCCCCGCGATATCGGCCTGGCCCAGTTGCAAAATCCTCTCCGCCTGTTCAAACGTCGTAATACCGCCAGCTGCCACCAGAGGCGTCTTGAATCCGGCTTCGTTCACCGCGCTTTTAATCGCCGCGACCAGAGGCACGGTGCGACCGAACGGCCCCACGGCATCAGAGAGCACTGTGGGCATACACTCGTAACCGCTTTGGCCGGTGTAGGGATAAACTGCCTGACCAACTTTTGGCTGTTGCGCGTCTTCAAACTTTCCCCCTTTCGAGAGCGATAGAAAATCGAACCCCGCCCGCGCGAACTCGACGGCAAAATAAATTGCATCAGCAACACGATTTCCACCTGCGATTACTTCGTCAGCCAGGAACCGAGCACCGACCACATAATCATCCCCCGTTGTTTGCCGCACGCGCTGGAAAACTTCCAAAGGCAGGCGCAGACGATTCTCTCGGGTCCCGCCGTAGCCATCGTCTCGAGTATTCAACGCACTCAGAAAACCCGCCATGGTGTAGGCATGCGCGTAATGAAGTTCGACACCATCAAAGCCTGCCTCGCGCGCGCGCCGCGCTGCAGCAGCAAAAATATCCGGCAGCACCTGCGGCAGCTCTCGCACATGCTGCAGGTGCATATCGGTAACATGTTCGCGGTAGCCAAAACGAAACGACTCCCACTCACGTTCGTTCAGTATTTGCTCGATGTCTTCATCCGACGCGCCGTTCAGAAAATGACGAACTTCCGCGTCGCCGGCGTCCAGCCAGCGTTCGTCTTGAGTTAACTCTGCTATTCCCCGTCTATGGCGCTTCGTAATCTCGAGAAAGCGTGCGAAGAATTTTTCTTTTTCCGGCCGGCGCTTGACTGTCAGGAAATCTATAATCTGAATGAAAAGCTTTGTTTGTCCTTCGCTTGCTTCTCTTACCGTGTCTACAAGCTGTTTTAGTCCGGGGATGAACCGGTCGTCTCCTATGCGCAGTAACGGACCGCTGGGAATGTCGCGCACGCCGGTGGCCTCGACTACCAAAACACCAGGTTGCCCCTGGGCGAAGCGTCGATACCACTCGAGATTATTGTGGGTCACGAATCCGTCATCTGTCGCGCGCCAGGGGACCATTGCCGGCACCCACGTACGACTAGCCGCCTTGAGCGGACCGATGTTGATTGGCTGGTAAAGAAGAGACTGAGCCGCTTCTGCCACCGAAGGCCAGCGGGCTGGGGGAATTGCGTGACGTATGGGATTGGTGAACTTCCACATGTTGGGACAATCTACCACTACTAGAAAAACGCAGCGGGGGCAAGCGATGCCAGCGAGAAACTCTTTGCTTGTCTGATTAGGATTACTCCGTCGTCCGGTCCGATTGCGACTTCTTCATCGGTGGTGTCTTGACTAACTGGTTGACTCTGCGTTTTCGGCGTTCCAGCGGTGAATCGTGGCGTTAAAGTCTCATCGCAGCGATGCAAAGGCGCAAGGTTGGGCGGGAAACGCCGAAGTTGAGACACTACTCATTCATCCTCTGACTGCGAAGCACGTCCGCGGTGTGCTAAATTAGCCGAAGGTTCTCAAACTCTATTGGAGTCTAATTTGTGACTGACGAGCTTTTGAAATGGCGGCCGGAGTTTCCCATTCTCGACAAGACTGTCTATTTGATTTCGCACAGTCTGGGCGCGATGCCCCGCGAGACTTATACGCGCCTGAATGAATATGCGGATACCTGGGCAACGCGCGGTGTGCGTGCCTGGGCTGAAGGTTGGTGGGACATGCCGGTAACGGTCGGCAACGAGGTGGCACCAATCATAGGCGCAGATCCTGGCAGCGTCGTGATGCATCAGAACGTCTCAATTTGCCAGTCACTGATTCTTTCCTGTTTTGAGCCGACGCCGAAAAGGAACAAGATTGTCTATTCCGAACTGAATTTTCCGTCGGTAATGTATGTCTATGAAGCGCATGCCCGCGACGGCAAACTGCGCATCGAGACTGTTGCTTCTGACGACGGCATCACGGTTCCACTGGAGCGTTTTCTTGCTGCCATCGATGAAGAGACTCTGCTCGTGCCTTTTTCGCACGTGCTTTTTAAAAGTGGTTTTTTGCAAAACGCTAAAGCGATCACGGAGCGGGCGCATCAAGTCGGCGCCAAGGTTGTGCTGGACGCATATCAGTCTGCCGGTACCGTACCTTTCAGCGTGAAGGATCTTAATGTCGACTTTGCGACAGGCGGCTCAGTCAAGTGGCTCTGCGGCGGCCCTGGAGCGGGCTACCTTTACGTCCGGCCCGATCTGCAACAGCAATTGGAACCCAAGACTACTGGCTGGATGGCGCATGAAGCGCCGTTTGCATTTGACACCTCACTTCATTACGCGCCTGATATCACCCGCTTCCTTCATGGCTCACCCGCAATCCCCGCGCTTTACGCTGCCCAATCGGGTTATCGAATCATTAATGAAATTGGCGTGGACCGGATTCGCGAAAAAAGCATGCGGCAGACGCAGCGTCTGATAGAGCTGGCTGAAGCAGCGGGATTTACCGTTACCAGCCCGAAAAACGCCGACGACCGAGGCGGCACGATCACAGTCGGCCATGAAGATGCCGCTGCGATAACGCGGGAACTCATTCGGAGGGAATTTATAGTGGATTATCGACCGGGCGCGGGCGTACGTATCTCGCCCCACTTTTATACCAGCGACGAGGAACTCGACCTGGTCATCGGCGAGATGAAAACAATCAGAGACACAGGCGCTTATGCAACGCAGGAAACTGCGGGCGCGGCCTTTTAGAAAAAGCGAGCTTTGAATTTTGTGCTTTGATCTTTGTCTCAGTTTCTGATGCACTGCTATCTCAAGGTCAAAGTTCACAGTCCAAAATACAAAGATTAATGTCAAACGAATACGGTAACAACTCTCCGCTTTCCTATAACAAATACCTGCGCGTCGCCGACTTGATCGGCCTGCAAAACTGTCTGTCCGACCCGGCACATCACGATGAATTACTCTTTATCACTATTCACCAGGCGTATGAATTGTGGTTCAAGCAAATTCTGCATGAGCTTGATGCGGCCGTTGTAATGATGAATGAGGACCGCCTTTTTGCGGCGGCTCGCACGCTGCGACGCGTGGTCGAAATCGAGAAGCTACTCGTAAACCAAATTCATATCCTCGAGACGATGTCGCCTATCAGCTTCCTCGGATTCCGCGACGAACTCAATCCAGCCAGCGGATTTCAGTCAATGCAGTTTCGGGAGATTGAGTTTGCCTCAGGACTAAAGCACGAGGGCCTCCTGCGTGAGTTCCGCGACGATGAATTTTCACTCAAACGCCTGCGAAAGCGGCTAACCGCACCATCGCTGGCTGATGCGTTTTTTGCTGCCCTCCGGCGCAGCGGTATGGATGCGCCTGCGGCTGAAGGCACCGAGGGTGATCAGGAACAGTTGCGAGCTTACGGCAAACGTACGCGGGCAGTGCTTGAAATTCTGACTCACTTTGAGGAGCGCCACGAAGAGTTTGAGCTGGCCGAAGCTTTGTTGGAACATGACGAATACTTTTCTCTTTGGCGTTCGCATCACATCAAGATGGTCGAACGGATGGTCGGAACCAAACGGGGCACGGGTGGCTCGGAAGGCATTGGTTATTTGCGGACGACACTCGACAAAAAGTTTTTTCCGGAGCTTTGGGAAGCGCGCACTTATCTTCAATCGAAACATGAGGCGGCGGACTGCCCGTTTGCGGGTGGTCGCTAGTTTTACACTGCTCGCTTCTTCACCCTATGGAAGACCGCAGACAAGCCAGGCGAGTTGACGTCAACATTCCGGCGCGCTGGGAAGGCGCCAAAATGCAGCAACAGGGCACGATCTCAAGCCTTAGCCGCAACGGTTGCTTCCTGTTAACCGCCGGAAAGGTAGAGGCGAAGGAACTCGTACGGGTTGAGTTGCAAATTCCCGATGAGGAGCCGCTGTTCTTTTGGGGTGAAGTTGTCGATGAAGCGTTTGAGATTGGTTTTGCAGTACGCTTCAACCCCATCGACGATGACGAACACCGACGCTTGATCAGTTTTGTGGAGCGAGAACTAGCCGAATCGAAGTAGCTGCCTGTTCTGCCGCGCATGAAAATAGAATTTCCGGAACGCTTCAACATGGCGGATTACTTCCTCTACCACAATCTGGAGGAAGGGCGCGAAAACAAAGTCTGCCTCTACTACGAAGATCAATCCTACACGTATGGCGACATTGCACGAATGTCGAATCGCACCGGAAACGCGTTGCGCCAGCTTGGCGCCGATATCGAAGATCGCGTGCTGATTGTTTTGCCTGACTGTCCGGAGTTTGTCTGGACATGGTTCGGCGCGGCACGGATTGGCGCAGTGATCACGATGGTGAACCCATTGCTGCCGGCGGATGATTACAAATACTACCTTGATTACACGCGCGCGCGGGTGGCGGTTGTTCACGAGTCGCTGCTGAACACCTTTAACGAAGCTGCCAGCGATGCTCGTTATCTGCGGGCGGTCCTGGTTGCGGGCAGACACGACGTTCCAACGCCATCCGACAACTCAGGCAATGACGGGTTGTCTTACGACGAAGATGTCGACTTCACTAACGATACCCTGGTTTGGTCTTCGTTTGATGGCGCAGTGCTGTCCGCGCCTGATGAATGCACTTCGGCTGACACACATCGGGACGACATAGCGATCTGGCTGTTCACTTCCGGTTCGACCGGCCACCCCAAAGGTGCGGTTCATTTGCAACACGATCTGCCCTTTAACACCGAAGTGTTTGCGAAGCGCACGATGGGTGTAAATGAAAACGACCTGACTGTGTCAGTGCCCAAGCTTTTCTTTGGTTACGCGACCGGAACTAATTTGTTGTTTCCGTTTGCTGTGGGGGGCGCCACTGCTCTGTTTTCTGAGCGCTCAACCGCGGAAAAGTTGTTCGCTGTGATCGAGCGCTATCGTCCGACGATCCTGACGACGGTTCCCACCATGATCAATTCGATGCTCAATGCGCCCGATGCCAGCCGCCGGGATTTGTCGAGTCTGCGCTTTTGCTATTCTGCCGGTGAGGCGCTACCGGTCGAGCTTTATGAACGCTGGCAAAAGACTTTGGGGGTGGAAATTTGCGACGGCATCGGTTCGGCGGAAATGTTTCACATCTACATCACCAATCGTCCCAGCGACGTGAAGCCCGGCAGCCTCGGCAGGATAGTAACGGGCTATGAAGCAAAGATTGTCGACGCTGACGGCAACCAGGTGGCGGCCGATGAAATGGGTACGTTGAGAATCAAGGGTGACTCCGCTGCGCTCTGCTACTGGAATGCTCACGAGAAATCGAAAGAAACCTTTGCAGGGGACTGGTGTATTACTGGAGATCAATTCCATGTCGACCAGGAAGGTTATTACTGGTATCACGGCCGCACCGACGATATGCTCAAGGTGTCCGGAATTTTTGTAGCGCCCGCCGAAATTGAAAACTGCCTGTTGCAGCATCCGGCGGTACTGGAATGCGCCGTCATAGGCGCAGAAGCGGGAGACGGTCTTATTAAGCCCAAGGCTTTTGTCGTCCTGCGCGAAGTTGAAAATGCTATTAAAGACGACGAGGGTCAAACTTCTAACGCTGACACAGTCGTCCCTCCTGCCGGCAGAGAGCTACTGGTTGAAGAACTGAAGGAGTTTGTTAAGGCTCACCTTGCGTCCTACAAATACCCCCGCTGGATTGAATTCGTTACTTCAATGCCGAAAAACGATCGCGGCAAGATCGACCGAAAAAAGCTGAAAGAAGGCTGAGCACCGCCAGAACCATTCCTGCCTCCGCTGCGTATAATTTCCACGTCTAGCCGTTCTTATTAGGAGTTACACCTTCATGCGTACATTTTCTCGTAGTGATTTCCGAAACTCGGGAATCTTCTCTTCGTGTCTGTCAATTGCGCTTGCGATTTCGCTTTCATCGTCTGTTTTCGGATGGCAGCAAGTGGCCGGATCCGCAGTCGTCGCGCCAGCCAAGGCTGCAGCAACTCTAACTGCTCCAGAGCGCAAAGCCGCCGTCCGCATCAAACTTGAAACCATACGCGAGGTAACCACTGACCTAAGCTCGCCCCAGTTTGAAGGTCGCGGTACCGGACAAAAGGGCGCCGACAAGGCATCACAATACCTTGCTGAACGGTTTGCAAAGATTGGACTCAAGCCTGCCGGCGAAAATGGTACTTACCTGCAGACGATCAAGTTCCGGTCGGCGCAAGTCCTGTCTGAATCATCGGTCAAGCTCGGTGAAGCGAGTCTCAAGCACGGCGAAGATTACGTCATCCTGCCACCTTACAATTCTGAGAAGGTTGACGCCTCAGGCGGCCTTGTGTTCGCCGGGTTTGGCGTAGTCTCACCGGAACTGAAGCGTGACGACCTAGCGGGTCTTGATCTCAAGGGTAAAGTTGTGATGATTCTGGGTGGCCAGCCGAAGGGCGTCGATGCCGCAGCCTGGAAACGCGCCACTAGTCCACAGACAAGAGGGATGAACATCTTCGGTCGGGGCGCCGTAGCAATGATTGTCGGCAACGCGGGCTCGGCAGCTCAACCCTTTTCCACGATCGCAAATTATCTTTCGCGCCGTCGCGTCAGTTTAGCGTCTCAGCCGGCTTCATCGTTTAGCATCCCACCTGTACTGCTCTTAAGCGCCGCGGCGATGGAAAAGGCCTTTGCCGGTTCAGAAACGACATACGCGCAAACGCTTCAAAAAGCTATGGCCGGTGAAGCCGTGTCTCGCGATTTAGGCAAGACTGCCACTCTTGCGCTGCGCATCAAGCGTGAAGAAACGACCAGCAACAACGTAGTAGGAGTGCTCGAAGGCTCGGACCCGAAATTGAAGGAAGAGGCAGTTGTGTTTTCCGCACATTACGACGCTTATGGAATTGAGAGTGACGGCCGCATCTTTTCCGGCGCCGCCGACAATGCGCTCGGCACTGCGACGATCACCGCGATAGCCGAAGCTTTTGTTAGAGCGTTTCCCAAAGCATCCGAACGTCCTCGTCGCTCAATCATCCTGCTCGCCGTTACTGGTGAGGAGTATGGATTGTTTGGATCGGAATACTGGGTCCAGCATCCGACGTGGCCACTAGACAAAGTCGCTGCTGACATAAATTTCGACGGCATCGGGACCGAGGTTTATGGACCTGTAAAACGCATCGTGGGTTTCGGCGCGGAGCATTCTGATCTTGGCACGGTTTTCGAAGATGTCGTCACAGGTACCGGCAACGTCATTACGCCCGATCCAATGCCCGAGGAAAACGCCTTCGTTCGATCAGATCATTATGCCTTTGTGAAGAAAGGTGTGCCGGCACTAATGCTGCTTGGCGGCCCGGCGGGCGACGTGGCGCTCTGGATTCCGCGCGCACGAACCTGGCTGGAGACTGACTACCATTCGCCCAGCGACACGATAAGGCCTGACTGGAACTGGACGGGTCCGCAAACGCTGGCGCAGGTGGGAATGATTATCGGCTTGCGCGTCGCGAATGCTGATGCGATGCCTGCCTGGCACGCAACATCACCATTCAACAAGCCGCGCAATCCATCGAGCGCGCCGCGGAATAACTAAAGTTGGAAACCGTCATTAGCCGTTGCGGTGTTCGAGGTTGTAATCGCGCAGGCGTCGATAGAGAGTTGAAGGAGAGATGCCGAGGATTTCGGCGGTCTTGCCTCGATGCCAGCCGGTTTGCTCCAGGGCGGCGAGGATTTGCTGGCGCTCCACGTCGCGCAGTGACGTTGGCGACGTGGGGGCGCCCGGGGTGAACTGAACCACGCCCGAGTTAGGATCTGCGTTGATTCCCGATGGCACTGCCGAAACCATTGCCGCCGTGGGAAGCGAAGGCCGCACAACTTCGGGCGGCAATTCATTAATCGTTATGCGGCCGTTGTTGGAAAGTATGACCGCTCGCTCAAGGCAATTTTTTAACTGACGCACATTGCCCGGCCAGCTGTAGGCACGTAACGCATCGAGTGACTCGGCTTCAAGCTGCGGCGGAGTGCTACCACCGACATCGTTCAGAAGATGGCGCGCCAGTGGTTCGATGTCTTCCGGTCTTTCACGCAAAGGCGCCAGGTCAATCTGAAAACCATTGATGCGATAAAGTAGATCGGAACGGAATGACTCGTTGGCCACAACCGACTCGAGATTCCTATTGGTGGCCGCAACAATGCGCACATTAACTTCCACCTTGCGCACGCCACCGACACGGAAAAACGTTCTGGTCTCAATGGCGCGCAGAAGTTTGGCCTGAAGTTGCGCGGGAAGTTCAGTAACCTCGTCCAGAAACAGCGTGCCGCCGTCAGCCAGTTCTATCAGTCCCAACTTGCGTCCTTTGGCGCCGGAGAAAGCGCCTGCCTCATAGCCAAAAAGCTCCGATTCCAGCAGCGACTCTTGAAAGGCAGCGCAATTGATATCGATAAAGGATCCGTCGGCGCGTGACGATAAACGGTGAATAGCATGCGCGACTAGTTCTTTGCCCGTTCCCGACTCGCCCGTTATCAACACTGAGGCCTCCGAAGGAGCGACACGCTCCACCAGCCGCACCGCTTCTCTCATAGCTGGCGAGATAGAAACGATTTCCGGCAGTCCTGATTGCCGGGCCAATTGCTCCCGCAAGCGAAGATTATCGACGCGCAGACGGCGCTTTTCTGCGGCCTGTTTTACGCGCACGTCGAGCTCAGTGATGCTGTAAGGCTTGGTGAGATAATCGTAAGCGCCAAGCTTCATCGCTTCGACAGCGGTTTCAACCGTGGCCTGGCCGGTGAGCATTATTACTTCGGGAGGATTCGGGCGCTCATGCACGCGCCGCAGAACCTCCATGCCGTCGATGCGCGGCATATTGATGTCGCAAAGCAATACATCGACATTGCTTTCTTCAAGCTTGCGTAGCGCGGCTTCGCCATCCGGCGCCGCCTGCACGCGATAGCCCAGCCGCTCCAACTCCTTTTGCAAAACCAGGCGAAGGTTGGATTCATCCTCGGCAATCAGAATGCGTGCTGCTTTTTGTTCGCTCAAGCCTGCGGTCCTCCGTCACCGCCGCTTACAACGCATACCATTGGCATGCGTCGCAAACTAACTGTTTGCGCTGCGATAGACTAGTAACATTACTCTGCTCTGTCATTAACTACTGCCGGGAGTGAAATCGTGAAAGTAGTGCCCACGCCCACTGTCGATTGCACGTCGAGACTGCCGCCGTGTTCCGTTAAGATACCATAACAAACTGCCAGCCCAAGACCTGTGCCTTTGCCAATTTCCTTGGTGGTAAAGAACGGCTCAAAGATGCGGGTGATGTTCTCTTGAGGGATACCTACGCCAGTATCACTCAGC
>DATGYM010000116.1:0-4373 GCA_035297925.1 Pyrinomonadaceae bacterium
TTTGCGGCTCGTTGAGTACGCGAGCCGGGATTACTTAACCTGACGAGCGCCTTTTATCACGGTTGGGCTTTGATTGCCAGCACCTTGCGACGTTTATTGTGGAATGGACGCTCACCCAAACATGTTGGTTCAGTTTCTTGCCGGGTAGGACCGCACGGCTCTTCGTTGGTAGCCCTGAATTAGCCACCAGGCACTCAGTGCGCTTAGCAATGCCAGCGAGCCACACACCAGCGTCACACGTCGAAAGCCACTCACAAACGATTCATTGATCGCCTGCTTCAGTATCTGTCGCTGCGCTGGCGCCACACTCGCGGGAACTTCGATTGCTGCCAGTCTCGTTCGCTGTTGATCCAGTGCCTGTCTAATATCAGGTGCGAGAGCAAGAGCCTGCAGGCGCCGATCAAGTTGGTTATTGAAACTTTGCAGCATGACGATGCCCAGGACGGCTATGGCAAGCAATCCGGCCACCCGCGACACTGCATTGTTGATTCCGGATGCGACACCGGCGCGATTTTGGTTAACCGAGTTCATAACGGTCGTGGTAAGTGGCGCCACGCTCACTGCCATTCCCAATCCCAGCACTACGACAGCGGGAAAGAAAGTCGTCCAGTAACTCCTGTGTGCATCGGCTCCCGGCAAGGAGAACAGGGCAAATCCGATCGCGGCGATTACCGGACCTACCATGAGCGGATGTTTCGCGCCGTACCGTTTTATCAATCCTCCAGACCAGCGCGAGAGCAGGAACATGATCAGAACGAACGGCAGCAAAGACGCTCCTGCAGCCGTGGCCGTGTAGCCCTGCACCTGAATGAGATTAAGTGGCAGAAAAAAAAGCGCACCACTCAACGCCGTATACAAGAAGAGCGTCAGAAGATTAGCGCCACTGAAGTTGGTTGAAGTGAATAACTTCAAGGGCAGCATGGGATTTTTGGCTTTTGCTTCGACTATCAGAAACATGATTGCCAGGAAGACTCCGCCAATCAGTGCGCCGGGAATCTGTACATTTCGGAACCCCAGGCGCGACGACTCAATAAGACCGTAAACAATCCCGCCCAGTGAGACGGTGGCGAGTGCCGCGCCCAACCAGTCAAGGCCTTTTGAATTTTCATCGCGACTTTCGGGCACACGCATGAAGACCAGGACAAGCACGATCAGGGCGATTGGAGCGTTGATAAAGAAGACCGCGCGCCAGGAGATGTTTTCGATTAACCAGCCGCCGAGCACCGGACCGATAGCTGCGGTAATCGCCGTAAATCCCGACCATGTTCCAATCGCTTTTCCGCGAGCTTCTTCCTTAAACGAAGCGCTGATGATCGCCAGGCTGCCGGGTACCAGGAGAGCACCGCCGACGCCCTGCGCCGCGCGCGCGAATATGAGTTGTTTAATATTTGGCGCGAGCCCGCACCAAATCGAAGCCAGTGCAAACAGCGCAACACCGAACGCGTAGATACGCTTACGCCCGAAGTGATCGCCAAGCGAGCCGCCCGCCAACAATAAGGCCGCGAGAAACAGCGCGTACGCTTCGACCACCCACTGTACGTCAACTACGGTTGCGTTGAGATTGGTTTGCAGGGCAGGCAAGGCGACGTTGACTACGGTGCCGTCAATG
The DNA here is from genome assembly GCA_035297925.1 of Pyrinomonadaceae bacterium. Lineage (GTDB taxonomy): Bacteria > Acidobacteriota > Blastocatellia > Pyrinomonadales > Pyrinomonadaceae > PSRF01. Next base: position 1,610 of record DATGYM010000116.1, read on the forward strand.
AAAACCATGCTCGAGCCGAGAATTGTGGCGGCGAGTATCCATGGTCCGGCGGTCTTTTGCGCACGGGACTTTCGCAGTGTTGGCATTGAGGAGCAAGTCTACCAGAGGAAGCCGGTACTATTTAGACGGGGCGGTGGATCCACCCATAGCGGGTGACTTAGTCAATCACTGTTTCTCGCGCGGAAGCTTGTCGCTAATCTGCCAGTCGCTTAATTTCGATTTTTCTCTGCGCGGTCTCAGCGGCCTTTGCGTCCTTTGCGGTGATTTGTTCGTGAAAATGCGCAACCGCAGAGAAGCCGAGCACAAGGAGGATGCGTAGAGAGTTTCAATCCAAACTAAGACTGTACTGATAATCTCTTTGATTTGTTTTGAGCAGATCGCCGCGCCAACAGTGCAATTGGTAATCCAACTAGAAAAGCATGGGCAATAAATGCCGGCAGAAAAACGCGCAGGGAAAAGGTTCCGCGTCTGGCGGCGGAAAGCGGGATGACTACATAATTCATACCCAGGTAAGCAATCATCCCGTAAATTAAGCCGCTAACAACCGCATGATTAATTAGGACCGGCAATTTCAAACTTGCCAGGTAATAAACTGCGGCGATGCAGGAGGCCACCAGAAAATGAAGCAGAATACCAAGTAGAAAAGTCGGTACGCCCCCTTCAAACGAGGTCCTGCCGAGAAGTCCCGAAGCCACCGATTGAAAAATTCGCAGGGGCTTTACGCCCAATATCAGACCGTAAAAGACCAGCGCAAACAGCCCGTCCAAAATTCCGACGACCAAACCGCCATAAAGGATCGTGTCGAGAGCGTGAGGGCGCTTTAAGACAGAGGCGGGATCAGCGGAATGTGTGAAAGAGTTATCGCTCATGATTTAGTTGAGAAGAACACTGTTTCGGGCTGTGGTGCGATGGCGGGCATAGTTGAGTTTCCATGGTCTCGTCCGTCTGTCTTTCAGAAATGAATGACGGCAGTGAAACTGTCATTAGAATCGGATACCGTCGAACCCGGGGCACGAGATAACGAAAGAGTATGCTGCCCCTGGCTGAGCTGAATCGGAATGTATGCGGGCACCACAGCGCGGTGGGTTGCGTTCCCGTTCGAGAATATTTGAGCCGTCCCAACTGCCTGACCATCGAGCTCAATTGTGATTCCCAGCATAACGTTAGCCACCTGGGACCAAACCGATCCGTTGATTTCCAAATACATAGGCTCGTCGCCGGGAGCGCTGAAGTTGGCCGTAATAGGCAGCGGTCCCACCTGATTGATGATCACTTGTATTGCCATTCTGAGGTTCCTCCATGTGAAGAATTGAACAAGAGTAACGAGAGTTGGTAGTGTCGTAATTTCGGTTTTCTCTGCGCGGTCTCGGCGACTTTTGCGCCTCTGCGGTGAATCGCCAACGAAAATACGGTCACCGCCGAAGCGCCGAGAGCGCTGAGGACGCGCACTGAATCTGAAATTCCCACAGTGTGACACCACCAGAGTGTTAGAGCGCGGGCAAGTTATTCCCTCTGTGTAGGCCTTGTCAACAAATTTTAGATTGATTGAGCGCCATGCGCGCGGCGTGAGTGTTCACTGGTGTGCTCATAGATCCTTTCTTAAAGTATCTACAATAACAAAGTATCTATGCGGTGAGCGTGCACCATCTGTTCGCAAGGGGACCAGGCGAAGACGGTGAAGCGTCCGTCCTGTGAAGCAACCAGGGCAATCGCGTCGCGTTGATCGTGCACAAATTGCGCCGCCGAAAGATGCCTGGTGCCGCCGTTTTGCGCGGGGTGGATCACGATGGGCTGGTCGCCGGCGACCGGCTCAGTCGCGACCATTTGCTCTACCTGAGAGCTGCCTTCGGGCCGTCTGATCTTGGCGCCAAAAGCGAGTACTTCATATTCATCGTTGATTACCGTTGCGCCGTCGACAGCAGTAAGACCGGCAACTGTATCCACCGCGCGGCGTACTGCTGCGTCCAACAGATTCTCATTCGCGTCGTTCACTTCCTGTCGCATCAACTCCGCCAGGGCTGAGAAGGCCGGCGTAACCGAGTAAAAAATCGGATGAAGAATCGACTCCCGCCATGCTTCGGAGCCTTTCGGGACAACCAGCAACGATCCCCCATGTCCGTGAGCGCGCATCGACGCGGCCAGTTGCACGTGCAGGTTGAACTTGTGGGCCCAGGAACCGGGTGAGGTGAAGGGAAGCAGGGCCGACAACAAAGGTGGGCAGTCCGGCAGACTGGCCCCATGCTCGTCCACTATTTTTATTTCCTCGCCTTTGAGTACCGCGACATTGGCGAACTTCCCGAAGCCGTCCATCCGGCGATGTTTGACTACCAGCAGGCCCGGCTCAATCACTTCAAGTACAAAACAGAAGCTGGGCACTTTTCGTGTGGCGCCCCACACATGCAAACCATCGCCAAGTGACGATTCGTCACCATTGCGCCAAACCCCAAGATGAACACCCGGCCGCTCGACAGCGGGACCCAGCTTGGTCAGGACCTTCGCTGTAAGTGGCAAGGGCCGTTCAAATATGAGTGGCTGCGGAACCTGTTCATGAGGAAAGAACGCCAGTGAAATTTTTGGCGAGTTTCCCTCTTCTCGGCGCAAGCTGGCCCAGAAAGTGGCGTTGATAATTGCCTCAATCGCATTTCTATCCGGACTGGGGGCCACTCTCGACTCACCGCGTTTGTGTGCGGCGGCGATATGTTCGGCAAAGTGGGCCTCGATCGTCGTTGCCACGGCGCGAGCGGCCTGATATGTCGGATCGCGG
>DATGYM010000117.1:0-2192 GCA_035297925.1 Pyrinomonadaceae bacterium
CCATCTGGAATCGCCATCAATCGCACAAAGTCAGGTGAATCCCTAGCGACCGTCTTGGTCGCCGCCGCGATCGTCGCGGCCCTTTACTTTGGACGAGAAGTATTGCTGCCAATCGCGCTCGCTGTGTTGCTCAGCTTTGTGCTAGCGCCTCCAGTGAGGCTCCTTCAGCGCCTGTATTTGCCGCGCTTTGCAGCAGTCACGATTGTGGTCCTGCTCGCGTTCGGCTTGATCTCCGGAATCGCCACTCTGATGTTTGCCCAGGTCAGTCAACTGGCAGGGGAAGGCGAATCTGGGGGAGAAGATACAAGACCTACGCGGCGCTGCTACGGCGAGCGGGACTCTCGAACAGGCTTCCCAGGTGCTGCGAAACCTGCAGAAAGAACTCGATCGGCCAAAAAGCGCAAACCCCGCTTCTCCTGCAGCGCCGGACGCGAGCGCCCTCCCGGATAGGCCCATTCCGGTTGAAGTGCGGCAACCAGATCCCGGCGCGCTTCAAACACTCGCCACATTGATCGCTCCCCTGATCCACCCCCTCGCTACCACGGGCATCATCATTATTTTCGTCGTCTTCATCCTCCTGCAGCAACAGGACCTGCGGAATCGACTCATCCGAATTGCCGGTTCGCACGATCTTCAGCGAACAACTCTGGCCATGGACGATGCCGGAAAACGTCTAAGCCGTCTTTTCCTGATGCAACTGGCCCTTAACGCCGCATTCGGGTTGATCATCGGCATCGGCCTCTGGGCCATCGGCGTCCCCAGCGCGCCGCTGTGGGGACTATTGGCGATGGTTCTGCGCTTTGTGCCGTACATCGGCGCAATTGTAGCTGCGATCTTTCCCTTGATCCTTGCAACCGCCGTAGACCCTGGCTGGTCAATGATGCTGATGACGGCGGCCCTTTTCCTCGTCGTCGAACCCCTGATCGGTCACGTGATCGAGCCCATGGTCTACGGCCATAGCAGCGGACTTTCGCCGGTGGCGGTCGTTGTTTCCGCAACCTTTTGGACATCGCTTTGGGGGCCAATTGGACTCATCCTCGCGACGCCATTGACGATGTGTCTGGTCGTGCTTGGCCGCCATGTGGAGCGCCTCAAATTTTTGGAAGTTTTGTTAGGCGATCGACCCGCACTTTCGCCAAGCGAGAGTGCCTATCAGCGCATGCTTGCGGGTGACCCAATTGAGGCGACAGAACAGGCGCAGTCCTTCCTCAAAGATCGAACACTGACCGAGTATTACGAGCAAATATTGATGGGCGCTCTCAGGCTGGCGTGGGCGGACTTGGAGCGAGGTCGGTTGGATCAACAGGAGACGCAGCGTATTCGCAACACGGTTTCAGAACTTGTCGAGGATTTGGAAGGTCACAACGATTCGCGAAACGCACCTTCAGAAGACGGAGTTCCACTGGGGAAGCTCAAATTGGAGAAGATCGTCTCAGCCGAGGCTTCACCATCGCCACCGATCAATCGGGTTGAAGGAACGGTGCTTTGCATCCCAGGCCTTGGACCGCTGGATGCAACCGTGGCGATGCCGCTCGCCCAGCTGCTGCGCCGTGAAGGGATCTCGGCTGAAGCGAAAGAGCCGGAGACGCTTTCAATTTCCAAGCTATTTGCGCTGGAACTAAAAGACGTCGCGCTCATCTGTCTCTGCTACTTGGAGCACGCGACGCCAGCGCAATTGCACTACACGTCGCGTCGCTTACGCCGGAAGGCACCCGGCGTGTCCATACTTGTCGGCATTTTCAACGAAACAGCGCAGACGCCCGACAGCGATCCCCAGCAGCTCCCGGAGGGCGTTGAGTTCCTGCAAGGCCCTTTGTCTGCCGGTATCAAACGCGTCTCCGAAATTCTTTCTCGACCTCGGGCTCACTTGGAACCAGATCAGCCTGCGCTGGCGAAGGTCGGGTAAAAAGGGGGCTGTCGTTTCCGAAAATTCCATCCGACCTGGATTCGCACGATCCTATACGCATTCGGATTATTCATCATCGTCGCAACGCCGGCTGGAAGCCGAGAATGTGTTCCGTGGCATTCCAATCAACCCAGGTCATTCCCAGATTGGGCCAGATCTGCGTGATCCACACCAACAGCGCCCGGTCACTGCCGCGCAGCCGCAGACGCGGCGCCGCCCGCGTGCTGTGGACGTGGAAAGAGCGTTCTTTGCACTTTGCATTCAAATTACTCGCCGCGCGGTGCCA
>DATGYM010000118.1:0-18054 GCA_035297925.1 Pyrinomonadaceae bacterium
TGCCCGCCTCTAAACGACATTGTGTGTCAGAGCCCGCGCGCAAACTTCACGCGGTTATTCAGGTCGCGCAGCGCTGCCAGGTTCTGACTCCGCAGTTCAAAACTACCTGGGCCCAATTGCATCTCAACAGTTTCAGCAAGAGCAATTTTCTTGAATGCTGCGTAGGGTATATCGATCTGCAGCGTTTCCGCCATCAGCGTGTCGACGCTTTGATTCAGCAGAGCCATTCGTCCAAGTCGAAGCGTCTCACCGTTAGCTACGACCGATAGATCACGCTGCTGAAGCGAATGGCGCTGGTCCCAGTCTTTCGTTTCAAAAACCAGTTGCAGCGTTGCGTAGCGAACGTAATCAAGTTGAATGCCGGGACAGTGCAACGAAGCCACAATGCTCACACAGGCATCTTTAAAGTTCCCGCGCGTGCTCGCGCACGTGACTTTCATTTTTTTCAACGTCACTACGGTTTCATGACTGAAGCCGTCGTACTTTGAAATGATTTGCCCTCCATGATCGTCTGACCCTGACGCCGGAGTCACCTCCGGGATAAACAACCGGGTTGCGGCGCTCGGCTGCATGGCTACAATCGACACCACCAATAGCGAGACAAATAAAGCGCGGTTCCTCATAAGCCAACTCCAGCGCAAGAAATGATTGTTCCAGTGAGTTAAAGCGGGCAAGCAAGAAGCGTGGGCGACAACTGAAGCAGTTGCTGTTCGCTAATGGCAAAGTAGCTAAATCCAACTCCGCATGTCAATGCACTGTTTCGTTGGTCGGCGTCCTAACTTGAGTTTTCTCTGCGGTGGACTGAGTGTCTCCGCAGTGAATAATGACTTAATACACTCAACCGCGGAGCAACTGAGAACGCTGAGCGGGTACAGAGTGATCACTGTTCAGGATGGGCGTATAATCCAAGCAAAAAGGATCAAGTGAACTATTGGCGCGCATAACGAGCGCTTGCAGCGGACTCCCAGTGAGCGGCTTCTTTGAAGGAGCATGCGAGTACACGGCGATGCCGGCGAAGGCATTGTCGTCGGCGCGCTGTGCTCACCCGCTAATCAACTCATTCAGTACTGAGTTCGAAAACCGAGCAGCGAGCGATTCTGGGCCAACGCTTCAGAATTGAAGCCTCTATAAAATGGGTTGCTGCAATGTACGAGGCAAGGCGAACGGGCCGCGCATAGCAAGCGCTTGCAGCGGAGCGAAAAATTCAAGTTCTACTCAAAAAGGAAGTAAATTTTTATGAATACAACCAGAAGTCTTCTAACTGCAAAATTCATCGCTTTCCTATTGCTTTTGGCATTTACCGTTTCGACGCTGGCGCAGACCGGGCCGCCGAAAGCCGAGATGCGCGAAGTCAAAGATACCTATTTCGGACAGACAATCAGCGATTGGTATCGCTGGCTGGAGAATTTGAAATCTGATGAAACGCAAAAATGGATAAAAGCGCAAGCTGATTATTCACGCGCTTATCTCGACCGTTTGCCGGTGCGCGGTGATTTTTCGAAACGTCTCAATGAATTAAGCGATGTCGGAACTCGCGTGAGCGCGATTAAACGACGCGGCAATTTGTACTTTTACAAGCGCCGTGCGTCGAACGAAAACGATTTCAGAGTTTATATCCGCGAGGGTTTGAACGGCGCGGAACGTCTGCTGGTTGATCCCGACAAAATAGCGAACGACGACAAACGCCGTTCAATCAACTTCTTTAGCCCTTCGCAAGACGGCAAGTATTTATCATATGTTTCGTCCGTCGGCGGAAGCGAAATCGGCGAACTGCGCCTCGTCGAAACGGCAACCGGAAAAGATACGGGGGAACTCATTGATCGCGCCAGATTTGGTGCAGGAGATTGGCTTCCCGACGGAAAATCTTTCGCTTATAACCGTTTGCAAAAACTCGCGTCGGACGCACCGCGGACCGATGTGTATCAAAAGAGCCGCGTTTATTTGCACGTCTTAGGCACAAACGCGGACGCAGACAAGGCCATTTTTGGTTACGAAGTTAATCCGAACATCAAACTCGATGCCAGGGCGCTTCCCTTTGCCGTCGTTCCGCTTGACTCGAAATACGCCTTTGCAATTGTCAATTCGGGTGTTTCGCCAAACAGCGAATTGTTTGTGGCGCCGCTCGACGAGTTCAATAAAGATCGGGATACCCCGATTCAATGGCGCAAACTTGCAAGTCTCGATGATGACATTTCAAGTTTTGACATTAACGGCAGCGACGTTTACTTACTGACCTACAGAAACACGCCGCGTTACAAAGTCACCCATATCGACCTCAAAAATCCCGATATCAGTCAAGCCGACTCTGTTTTCCCGGCGAGCGAAGCGGTCGTCGAAAATGTTGCGGCAGGGCGTGACGCGCTGTATGTGCAAACGCTTGACGGCGGAACTCGCAAAATCTACCGCGTTGATTACAAAACGAAAAAAGCCGAACCAATCAAGTTGCCGTATCAAGGTTCGGCATCAATCGTCGGCAGTTCTGACGGGGAAGACGTGCCCGTGGTAAGCAGTTACCCCGATATGGACGGCATTTATTTTAATTTGGTTTCGTGGACGAAATCGCCGACAAATTTTCTTTACAACCCGAAAACTGCCAGGGCAGCCGATACGAAACTCATTCCGCCGATTCAGATTGATATGAGCAACTTCGAGTTTGTCAACGCGAAGGCTAAATCCTACGACGGGACAATAATTCCGCTCGTGATTATCTACAAAAAGGGAATCAAGCGCGACGGCACGAATCCGGTTTTGATGCGCGGTTATGGTGCTTATGGAATCGAAACCACCTCGCCGGTTTTCGCTTCCCGCTACTTGCCGTGGCTCGAACGCGGGGGCGTCACGGCTATCACCGGCGTTCGCGGCGGTGGCGAGTACGGCGAAGAATGGCATTTGGCAGGCAAAGGCGCGACCAAACCTAACACCTGGAAAGACTTTATCGCCTGCGCCGAATATCTTATCGGCGAAAAATATACTTCGCCCGAACATTTGGGAATTCTGGGCGGCAGCGCGGGCGGAATTTTAATCAGTAACGCGATTACCGAGCGACCGGATTTATTTGGCGCGGCAGTCAGCGCGGTTGGTTTGAACAATGTCTTGCTTGCCGAAACAACCCCCAGCGGCGTTCCTAACATTGCCGAATTCGGGAGTTTCAAAACCGAAGAAGGCTTTAAGAATTTGCTGGCGATGGATGGTTATTACAAAGTCAAAGACGGCGTGAAATATCCGGCGGTCATGCTCACGCACGGTATCAATGACCCGCGAGTTGAGCCCTGGATGTCGGCGAAAATGGCAGCGCGTTTGCAAGCGGCGACGGCGAGTGGCAAACCCGTGTTGTTGCGGATTGACTACGACGCGGGACATGGCATCGGTTCAACCAAACGGCAGGAGAATGAGCTGTTTGCTGATTTTTTCGCTTTTTTATTTCAGCAGCTTGGCGCAACAACCCAGTAGAACCTTTCCGACAAAAAGTTTTGGCTTCACCGGAGCGCGCGCGTGAACACCGAGATTCCATTAAAACGAGACCAACTTCGAATCATTTTGGGTGGTTAGAGTCGGGGATCACCATCGATGTTTCTTAACCAGAGCAACAGACCGACCCCTCAGCATTATGTGATTCTGGCGATGGCCTGGGCGGGGTGGGTATTCGACTTCTATGACCTAATGCTGTTTTCCTTCCTGCTCGTACCCATCAAGCAGGACTTAGGCCTCTCTGATGCGCAGCTTTCTCTTCTGCTCGGAGCTAGCCTCGCCTCCACGGCCGTAGGAGGATTGATCTTCGGGTGGTTGGCCGACCGCTTTGGCCGTAAGCGCGTACTCTCGTTAACCATTCTGACATACTCGCTTGGAACCCTATTTTGCGGGATCAGCCCCAGTTTGTGGTTCCTGTTCATCTTCCGAGTCGTAACCGGCTTGGGTGTCGGTGGCGAATGGGCGACGGGCCAGACGCTTGTGGGCGAAACCTTTCCGGCCCGCATGCGCGCTCGGTTCGCCGCGGTCATGCAAACAGGAGCGCCAGTCGGCATAGCCTTGGCCGCGGTTGTTGGCGCGTTCCTAGAGCCATTGTTCGCGCGATCTTTCGGGCCGAGCTGGGGCTGGAGAGCCTGCTTCTTAGTATCCGTTCTTCCGGCGGTCCTGGTGATCGTAATCCGGCGGTTTATGCCGGAGTCGGACATCTGGGAGGAGTGGCAGCGACATCCGGAACGGAGGGTCACAGCGGGGCTCGATTTTCTCGTGTTGCTCCGGCGGGACAGTGGCCTCCGCCGCCTTTTCCTGCTGGGACTGTTCCTCGCTGTCACCGATATGTCCGCCTACTGGTTCACCTACTCGTGGATGCCCAAATATCTCTACGACCAGCTCCACTTTTCCATGGCCAGGTCCGGAATCTGGATGCTCGTCACCCAGGCGGGCGGACTCCTTGGCTATCTCTCCTTTGGCCTCGTGGCAGATTGGAAAGGGCGAAGGATCGCTTATACAGTTTATTCCTTGCTCTGGGCAGTAGGCTTGTTCTCTGTAACGTGGTTTTGGGACAGCATCGTCGCCCTGCCCGCGCTGGCGCTGTTCTTGATGTTCTTGGTGGGAGTAGGAACGGGCAACTTCTCCGGTTACGGCCCTATCTTCACGGAGCTATTTCCCACGCGCATACGGAACACCGCCATGGGCACGGCTTTCAACCTGGCGCGAGGTGTCCAGTTTTTTACGCCCCTCATCATCACTTGGGTGGCCTCCCGGACTTGGCTCGGCACGAAAGGAGGCCTCGGTTTTGGCATTTCGATCGGAGCCTTCTTCGCTCTCCTCACGGGCCTCTGGGTCTGGACTCTTCCCGAGACTCGGGGTACTCGTATTCTCGCCGCTGATGTGGTCCGTGAGGCAGCAACGCCCTGAGTAAATTGCACTGTGAACTGATCGATGCAGGTACCGACAAGCGCGGTATCAATGACCCGCGAGTTGCGCCTGGATGTCGGCGAAAATGGCAGCGCGTTTGCAAGCGGCAACGGCGAGTGGCAAACCCACGTTTGCGAACTGTCTGCGCCATACGTGCGCGAGCCTTCTGCTTCAAGCTGGCGTTCAGCCTAAAATCGTAGCTGAGCGACTCGGGCATAGCTCAACCAAACTGACGTTGGACATCTACTCTCACATAGCTCCCGGCATGCAGTCAGAAGCCGCGAATTGCCTCGAACAATTGCTCTACGGATGAGCGGTTTGCAAAACTTGGTACACCATAGGCACACAAATTAAGAAAGGGCGTCCAATAGCGACGCCCTAACTTATTGAAACTAAATGGTGCACCCGGCATGATTCGAACATGCGACCCCCTGATTCGTAGTCAGGTACTCTATCCAACTGAGCTACGGGTGCCCTTTTTGACGGTAGATAGTAAATGGTAAATCGTGAATAGTGAAGCGAGGAAGGAAGTTTTGAGTTTCAAGTTTCAAGTTCCAAGTTCCAGGTCCGGATTATGCCGTTCGCATATTAAACCCAAGGCGAACTTGAAACTTGAAACTCGGAACTTACCTTGCAAAGTATCCGGGCCTGGTGCGGGCAATCAGGGCCGGCTGGGTTAGTTCAATTCGTATCTCATGCCACTTTCCACTGCGCGCCCGATCCCCAGGCGGCTGGTAAGCAACTGTGTAAAGCGTTCGCAGCTCGGCTGCCACCTCCGCGTACAGTCGTGCCATCTGGTCGAGACGCTGGATTTCATTGAGCCGGCCGCCAGTGCGATCGGCAAGCGCTTGTAAGCGTGTGCGCGCAGCCGAATAGATGCCGGTAATTACCGGATCGGGCAAAGGCAGTCGTTTTGGATCACCTGACGGCAGTGCGAGCGGAAAAATTGAAACCCCTTGCCTGTCGGCTGTGCTCAGGACGGTATTTAGAACGACGCTCTGTTTCGCATCGATCGCGGCTATCGCCTCGGCGTCTGTTTGTGCGTTGGCGAGCATGGCGCGATCCGCATTACGCATACCTGTGTCGAGTCCATCAGTCATCACCACGATCGCTTTTCGTCGCTGCCTTCCTTCTTTGTCCAATTCATTCAACGCAAACTTCAGTGCATCGTAAAAATGAGTTTCGCCGGCGCCGTCGGCGATCTCAATCGCATAAGCCGTCTTCTTTCGATCGGTGGAAAATCCGGCCAGCGTTTTTACCTTCGCGTTGAACTGAACTACGGCTATCCGATCTTCAGGAGCGAGAGCATCGAGAAACCGCCATGCCGCCGCTTTAAACTGCTGTCGAAAATTTACGGTCGAGCCTGAAGTGTCCAGCAGCAGGATCAAGCTGAAGGGCGCGTCAGTCGGCTCGAAGTGAAGAATCTGCTGCCTTACTCCGTCCTCGTAAACCGTGAAATCGTTTTGCGACAACGACGTAACCGCCCGGCCCCGGGGATCGACAACTCCTACGTTCAACTGCACCAGAGACGTCTCTGTGCGCACCACGTCGTCCGGCTCTTGCGCGCGGCATACTGAAGCTGTGCCGCACAGCGACGAAACCAAAACAAGGAAACTGAAAACGAGGCACCGGAAGAGGGGACTCTTAAGAAAAAATGAATGATTCATTGAACAATAACCGCTTGCTCCCTCCATACGCCAAACCTGAAGCGAAGTTGCAAGAGTATCCGGGCAAGCAAGATTTTTTGCAATTGGACCTAATCCCGCGCTCGTCGCAACACCTTCAGGAACCCCTGCCTTATGACTAGAATCTCGAACCTGGGGGCGGGTCATTTTCCGACGCGACAACTGTCACTGGAGTTGCTTACGAATTCTATTGAAACTTCCAAACGGCATAAAAAGCGGGGTCGAAACTAAGAGACGGCGGGTGACGCATTGCCAGGGTGTAACAGAAGCTGACCATGTACCAGCCAAACTTTTGTTCGGAGTGCGGTACAAAGCTGCTGCGCTTGCGATGGTACCTCTGGACAAGCCGGAGATTTTGCGACAGGTGCGCGCGCCGTTTGCGAAAAGCTCGCGCTGTTCCCTTGCTGGCAACTACCCTCGCGCTGTTCTTCACCGGTTACCTTGCCGGCCGCAAATATCGTCCGCCTCCACCGCCTCTGATCATCGAAAGAAGATCCGACTCTCCTCTCAATGAGAGTAATCCCGGTACAACGTTGGAGGGCAACTCGGCTAAAGTCGATTCCGGATTGAACACAAACGAATCCGGTAGCACGTCCCCAGTTGACGTCGAGGAAGCGGTCTATCTTTGTGGCGCGCGCACGAAGAAAGGCACCCCCTGTTCGCGACGCGTGCATGGGCCGGTCCGTTGCTGGCAACACAAAGGCATGCCGGCGATGTTGCCACAGGAAAAGCTGATAATAAAGGACTTAGCCCGATGACATTGTTTGAGAAGTCGCGTGGTCTGCCTATAGTGAGACAAACCTTGAAAAAGCGGTAATAATCATCTGGGGGCGGTCCGCGCCTGCCGCAGTAATCATGATCATGTACTGGCCTAGAAGCTAATGACACAAAACGATTCACTCTTTGCATGCGACATGACTGCGATTGCGCTTGAACAGCGTGGCGAGCACTTGGCGACCATCGAAAAGGTCTTTGGGTCTGTAATAACCCAGCTTGAACTGCCCAACGGCTACGGGTTCATGCTGCCTAATGAGTCGGATGTGGTGCTAACGGTGGCCCAGTTCATCGCGCTTGAGCGGCTATGCTGTCCGTTCCTTGGATTTAGCGTAGAGGTGGTTCGGGATGGTGGCCCAATATTTCTGAGCCTCACGGGAATCGAAGGAATAAAACCCTTCATCATGGCTGAGATAGGGGAACATCTCCCTCGCAATGCTCGGCTGGGTCAGTGAAGCGTTATTGCCCTCATTTGCCAACTCCTCCGAATAGTAGTTGTCCTAGCTTGTCACTTGCGCCTTCCCGTTCCTCTAGCATCACATGGGCGTAATCGTCCAGGGTGAAAGCAACTGATGAGTGTCCTGCCTGGGAATTGCTAACATTGGCCTTGTACTTGCTTGTATAACTTTCGAAAAGTCCCAGATTTTTTCGCTAGCGCCCAGACCAGATACCGGTCTGAATCCGAGACCGTACCCCTGCGTAAAATCGCCTCAGAACTCATCGCAACGGTAAAGACCTGGGTTAGTGTGCCGATTGGTGAGACAACTCATCTATACGCATTCAAAATAAGTGGGCGCACTAGCACAGAGCCAAACAAGCAATCGGAGACTAGCTCAATCTATGTCGTACTCAACCGCTCTCAACCGCTCCTGGCGTTTCGTATACAACACTCTTCAATTTTAGTGGCAGCACAAAGGCATGCCGGCGATGTTGCCGCACGAAAAATTGCTGGTGCCTGAGAGCCCTCCGTAACGGTCGGGCCCTAACGCCCCACAGCTATTTAGTCGCTTTGATCGGGCCGGCTGGTTTCGGCGGCAACTTCACCGGCGTCTTCAGACGCGCCATCACTTCTGCAATGCCTCGCTCGAGTTGCGGATCGCGTCCTTCAATTTCGGAGCGGGGATCGTTTTCGACGTCAATGTCGGGATCGACGCCATAGCCTTCAATTACCCAGTTGCCGTTTTCATCCGTCAGGCCGGAGCCGGGCACAAAGATCTGGCCGCCATCGATCAGGGCGCCCCGGCCCTGAATGCCGACGACGCCGCCCCACGATCTTTTTCCAATCAATGGCCCTAGTCCGGCTTTGCGAAACATGTAAGGGAAGATGTCGCCATCAGAGGCTGAGTTTTGATCCAGCAACGCCACCATTGGGCCGACGAACACCGAATCAGGATAGGGATTGCCTTCGTCGTCTGTGCGCGCGTAATTAAGCCCCAGCATTTTGCGCCGCAGCCGCTCAATCAGCATGCGCGAAACGTTGCCACCGCCGTTCGCGCGCACATCGACCACCAGTCCTTCCTTGCGAATCTGCGGGTAATACCACTTGATGAATTCGCGTATGCCGTTTGCGCCCATGTCCGGAATATGAATGTAACCGACACGCCCACCGGTGGCCTGCTCTACTTTGTGGCGGTTACGATCTACCCAATCCAGATAAATCAGGTTTGATTCATCCGTTATGGGCCGATAAGAAACGATGCGCGCGCCGGTAAGAGATGGGGTCTTGTTGACGGTTAGACTGACCGGGTTGTCAGCCTTGTTTCGCAACAGACGATAAATGTCGTCGGTAGGTTTCAACTCTTCGCCGTCGACGGCGAGAACATAGTCGCCGACACTAACATCGACCCCGACTTCGGTTAGCGGCGACCGATAAATGTCCTCTTCATTTTCGCCCTGGAAAATCTTTACGATCCGGTAACGGCCGGCCTGTCGATCGAGCTCAAAGCGCGCGCCCGGTAAGCCACCGCGAGGCCGCGGTGGAATTGTAAAGTCGCCACCTTCGATGTATGCGTGTTGGATCTGCAACTCAGAAATCATTTCGCTGATGACATAGTTCAAATCCGAGCGATGGGCCACGTACTGCAGCAGCGGTTTGTATTGTTCCCGTAACGCAACCCAGTCGTAACCGTGCATATTGGGAACGTAGAACCAGTCGCGATAGCGTCGCCAGACCTCATTGAATATCTGATTCCACTCTTCCGCGGGAATGCGATCCACAACCAATCCGGCCGTCGATACTGGTTTTCGGCTCTTGTCTCCCTGCGGCGTGGCGTCGTAGAGGTTATAGCCCGGGCCCTGAGCGACCAGCACTTTCGAACCATCATCTGACATAACATAGCCGCGAATGTCGTCGGCAATTGTCGTTTCCTTGCGATCTTTGAAAGCAAAGATTTTAAGAACGGTGGGACGATCGCCCTGCCGGCCATAGTAGAAGGCCGATCCGATCCCGTAGATGAGGTGGCCCGTCTTGGCAGACAAGCCGCCATAGTTGTCGGCACCTACCGGCACGCGCACCGCGCGACTGATAATGCCGTCGAAGTCTATAGACATCGTAGCCGGTGGTTTCGCGGCGGTATCGGCCGGCTTCGGTTCACCTTGTGCAGTGAGCGCTGTTGCTCCCGGCTTCTCGGCCTCAGGCGTCGCTTCTTTCGCCGGCTCCTTCAGTTCTTTATTGATGTCTTTTGCCGGCGGCTTCGGTTCTTCGCTGGGCGGAGTGCCCTTCGGCTTCGGTGTTTCGTCCGGCTTAGCGATTGTCACCTCATCGCTCTCAGGAGGAAACGGATGCTTGACGTCCTTGCGCAGGGGCAGCGCATAGATATATGCGGTCCGATTGGTGGCGTAGTTAAATTCGATTTGCGAGATCTGCGGTTGAAACTCGCGGTCGGCGAGAAAATAGAGATAGTTCCCCTGCGGATCCCAGGCCGGACTGTAGGAATTGAACATGTCGTCCGTGACCTTGCGCACTTTTCCGTCAGCCGCGCTCCAGATACGAACTGTCGAGAAGCGATTGGGGTTGTCGTCAAAACTGAAAGCCAGAAAATTTCCGCGCGGCGCCCAGGTATAGTCGCGAATCTGACCATGCGGAGCATCGGCAATTTCGATGATGTTGCGATCCGCGAGAGTGACTACGTAGAGCTTGCCGTCCTTGTCTGAAAAAGCGAGCCGCTTTCCATCAGGAGACCACTCAGGCTGATAACGCATCGCGCTGCCACCCCGAGTAATTTGTTCGGCAGGCTTCAACCCATCCTGCTGGATCACATAAACCTCCTCTTCACCGCTCATGTCTGAGATAAAGGCGATGCGGCTGCCGTCGGGCGACCAGCTCGGCCATTTGTCATGAGCGCCGGAAGAGTGCGTCAGGTTGCGTGTCGGTCCCTTTTCAATAGGCGCCGTGAAAATATCGCCACGGGCACTGAAGAGAGCGCGTTCGCCTTTGGGACTTAGCGCGACTGATTCGATGTTGCCCGCCGCAGAAATGCGGCTGGGCCGGCTGGCCAATCCCTCATTAGGAACCGCGATAGGAATAAGGCTACTTTTTTGGTTTCGTGTATCGAGCACCTGCAACTCGCCGTTGAGCTCATAAACAATTCGGTTTTCATTGTCTGAGCTGGGCCAGCGCACGTCCCAGGTTTTGTTGCTGGTTATTTCGGTAGTCTTCCCACTGGAGATGTCATACGCGTAAAGATTGAAATGTCCGTCGCGGTCAGAGTTGAAGTAAATCGTATTGCCGATCCAGATTGGGTCGCGAGTTGCGCGCGGGCCTTCGGTAATGCGCTTAGCTTCGTGACTTTTTAAATCAAAAATATAGAGGGCATTGGCCTGACCGCCGCCGTAACGTTTCTCAGGACGAAAATCGCGCGATTGCGGCGAGTAAACTATCTTGCTCGAATCGGGGGAGAAATCGCCGGATCCGGCCTCGGGCATAGGCAGGGGCTCGGCGGGACCGCCGTCGACTGAGACGGAATACAAACGCGCAATCGGCAAGGCCCACGAGTCGCGCTGCGACTTGAAAACAATGCGCTTGCCGTCGGCCGACCAGCCATAGACCTGATTGTCCCAACCCCAACGCGGCGTCAAAGGTCCTTTCGCAGGATAAAAAGTGAGTTGCCGCGGAACGCCACCGCCTGAGGAGACCACATACACCTGCTCATCGCCGTCATATTGTCCTGTGAAAGCGATCCACTTGCCGTCAGGAGAGAACTTTCCGAACACTTCCATGCCCGGGTGCGAAGTTAGCCTGACGGCAGCTCCGCCTGAGGCCGGCGCGGTCCACAAATCGCCGCCGTACGTAAATACGACCCGATCGCCGCTGATGTCGGGAAAGCGAAGCAGCTTGGTTTGCGCCACGCCGTTCAGAGATGCGCTCAAAACAAGCGCGATGAATGCGACCAGGCAGAACGTACGATTCAATATGCTGCGATTAAGCAAGGCTGGTTCCTCCTAAGAAGAGTCTTTCTGCGATTTTATTTTGAGTTGTCACTCGAGGTTACTAGCGAATCTCCGCCCGGAGCAGAAATAACTGGCTGTGTTAATTTGACGGAATGCGAGCTTAGCCTAGAAAAAGGGCGGAGTAAACTTTGCGCGCAGATTTCCCAACTGTTACGAGGCAGCGACCAAGTGGGTTTCAATACAGCCGAGATTTGAGGTGACGGACGGCAGCGATACACGCTTGCCGTCCGTTTCCAACTTTTCGTATTTTCCGTTAGCCGCTTTCCGCCAACTTACTTTTTCTTCGTGTTGCTGTTTGCCATATTACTGTTTGTGCCGGCCGCAACCTTAAGCAGGTTCTTTACGCCCTTCACGCCTTCAACTGACTTTGCCGTTGCTTCTGCCTTTGCCTTTTGTTCGGCGCTGGCAACCGTTCCGCTCAATGTCACTACCGCATTCTCGACGTCAACGTTGATGGTTGAATCTCGCAAATCATCAACCGCCGCCAGGTCAAATCGCGTCTTGGTCCAGAGCCAGCCATCGTCTAAACCTGTACCAATCTTGCTTCCCAAACCCTTGGCTTGCTCAGAGTAGGTTTCCTTGTTCTTTTCATACTCGGCGCGCGTTGGCGCCCGTCTGGTATTGGCATTCGCATTTGTATTTTCATTCGCCGCAGGCATGTTAGCGTTGGCGTTTGTATTCGCATTTGCGTTTCTGTTGGTATTGGCATTATTTGCGGTTTCACTGCAGCCGGCTAAGAAAAACGCCAGCGCAAATGTCGTTATGATTCCGAAGCATCTGAAACTCATTTAAGCAGACCTCCTTCAATAGTTCGGAAAACGTACGTCCGAACGAAAACCCACCAGTGGGCCGAAAGGCCGCACCGATTATCTGGGGAGACTCGTTAATGCCTGCGGGTCAGAACCTAGGGGGGGACCATCCACGCGAGCTAAGACAGCAACTGCCGGGCCGTACGA
Organism: Pyrinomonadaceae bacterium; assembly: GCA_035297925.1. GTDB lineage: Bacteria > Acidobacteriota > Blastocatellia > Pyrinomonadales > Pyrinomonadaceae > PSRF01. Next base: position 12,746 of record DATGYM010000118.1, read on the forward strand.
AAGAGGAGCCCTTTCGCCTTTTTCTCCTTGGCTTGATCTACCACTTCACCGTTCCTTCCTTAGTGGTGTCGATCTCGGCCTGTTCCGTCACGGGCAATGATTCGCCGAAGAGAAATCCTTTGATGTTATCGAAAAGGAAATTTTGCGCATCCGGACTGGTGAGGTCCAGACCGTAATGATTGATGATTTGCGTCTGCTTCTGCAGCCAACCAGCCCAGCAGGGCTGACAAATCTCGTTCGCGATTCGTTGTCCCAGTTCGTTTGGAAAGGGAGCGAAGCCAATCGCCGGTCGCTTCTCACCGCAATGTTTGCATTTGATGTTGTCAGCCATTAGTGAACTCCTTGTCAGTTTCGAGTTTCAAGTTTCGAGTTTCAAGTTTCAAGTTCGGAAACCGGCCGCCTTCGAGTTTGCCAAACTTGAAACTCGAAACTTGAAACTAATTCCGCGCGGCGCCGATCGCTCGAATGACTTCATCATCCTTCGGCCGAAACAAACCCAAAGGCCGCACATCTCGATAGCGAATCGCACCCTCGGGATCAATCACGAAGACCGACCGTGCAACTTTCCCGGGGATCAACGAACGCGCTCCATAAAGATTCGCAACTGCACCGGACTCGTCAGACAAGAGGCGCAAGGGGAGCTCATGATGTGCAGCAAACTTTTTGTGCGACTCAACTGAATCAGTGGAAATGCCGACCACCTCAGCGCCGGTCTTCGCATAATCGTCCCAGCGATCTCTGACCGAACACATCTGACGAGTGCAGATCGGAGTTTCGTCACCGGGATAAAAGAGCAACACAACAACCTGTCCACGATGGTCTGCCAAACGCCATTCATCACCATTGCCGTCCCGAAGAGTGAAGTCGGGCGCGGGCGCGCCGATTTGCGGATCGTCTTGTTTGCTCATAGGTTTCCTATCACCCCTTAATTCGCGAAAGAAATGCGCCGCCGAAATTTCATTTTGTCGCGCACGCCCACGCCGCCCTCCATTTCTACCCTTCGAATGTCTTAAATGCAGTGGCGTTTATCTGTTAATACTACTTCCCATGATCTAACGTCCAGCCTCGACGGCGCCCAAACCAATCTGGCGATGGCCCGTTTGTCTGAGCGCGCGCACATATTCGCGGCCCGCGAAACAGATGCTGAGAAAGTTACACATGCGGCAATGTAAGGCGGTATGTACCGGGAAATCCCGCGGCTCGCTGGAGGAAATTATTCTCAACATCGCCTCGTCTATCGCGACGGCGCACGCAGCGGGCTCGAGTAAATCGTTTGTTAGCTGAAACTCGACGTTAGGCTGAAGAAAGTGAAGTGTGCACTTAACCATGACATTCTCGCTCAGCCCGGGCCACAACTCGCGCACCGCAAGCGCGTATGCCTGCATCTGGAGCTGGTAATCCAGGGCGGCGGTGCGAAGCAGATCGTCAATTGAAGTTTCAGCCAGTGTCGCTTGCCGAGGTTGGATCGCGGGGGCACTAAAATCAAAAGCGATCTGTTCAAGCTTGTGCTGTGAGCGCGGCCGTCTCATCTCCATTTCTTTGTCGGGATTCAATATGCTGGTCGCTTCATCAATTTGCCGGTGGGACGCCCGCGTTCCCGGTGAGCCGCTTGTGAGGCCTGCCACGCCTGAACCTCGCCGCGCAAAGCGATTCGTTTTGAAGTCGATGATCTCAACCTCGAAACGTCCTTTGTCAGCGGTCGGTGTGATAATTAACTTGTCGATCGCTCCGCTGAGAATACCCAGCGGCCGGCGCAGGCGAAAACTCAATTCACTCCAAAGACCTGCCTCGCCACGCGGACCCAAAGAAGACCGCATGTCAGAACCACCTGCGTAAGCGGGTGGGCGCCGAGACCGGGCCGCGCGAGCTGTCTCGACGCGCTCGAACAAACTACTCGCCAGATAGTTTTGCGCCAGCGGCAGCAGCTCAGCGATCGCCGCTTCGGTGTCTATTTCAAGCAGACGGTCGGCCAGCTCAGCCTGCCGGCTGCGCACGACTTCGGCAAAACTTAAACGCAGGCGGTCTTCCGCCTTGTCGGCCGCGGTATAGGTCTCGCAGAACCGATGGATCACCGCGCCTTTGAGCGTCGCGGTCAAATTCGCCGGCGGCTCAGGCACTTCAGCATCGTTCCAGACCGTCAATACATCAGGTGTCGGTGCATGCAATATGCGATCGAAATAATACTGGCGGGCGCAACGCTGGTAGTTAGTCAATTGCGTAACGCTAAGGCGGTGCATTCCTGCGCCCCGCTCAGCCGCGACGGGCGCTAGTAGAGGAAATGCGCTGGCGATTGATTCGGCGCTTGCAGCGATGCGCGGGCGCGCCGTGCTTTCGAGTACTGGCTCGGCGTCCTGGGGTGGGGCCTCGCGGGCGATATCCAGGGTAATTAGCAGTTGCACATTCTCCGCTACGTCTACCACACCGCTTTTGTTTGGTTCAGGCAAGGCCAGCGACTGCCAGATCCAATTCAGCCACGTGCCGCTGCCGGCGCCGAGTTTTTCGAGGCCCTTGGTCGTGCCTGAGAGAATCAGACGATCCCGGGCCCTGGTGGCGGCGACATAAAGCAGGCGCATGCTTTCGAACGATTCCCGCCACGCGTGTCGCTTTTCGAACTGACTAAAAGTCAAACCCGCCACCAACTTGCCACGACCGTCGGGAACCTTCAAAGTCAAACCACGCTGTCGATCCAGCAACACCCAGTTGTCGAGTGGCTTTGAGGAACGCTGCAGATCGGGAATGACTACTACGGGAAACTCGAGTCCCTTGGCCTGGTGAATCGTCATCAACTTGACCGCGTTCGTTGCCTCGTCGATCTGTCCTTCACTTTCGCGGCTGCCGATTGCTTCAAATTCCTCGACGTAACGAACGAAGTCACGAATCAAATGCGCGCCCGAACCCTCGAACCGTTCCGCAAGCGTAAAGAGTCGCTGCACATTAGCCAATCGCTGCGCCCCGTTAAAGTTTGCTGCAATCACTGTTGCAAATTCGGATTGGTCAACGGCGAACCGCAACAGAGTTGACAAGGGATAATGGTGCTGGCGCGCGATCAGTCCCTTTATGAGTTCGGCCGCGCGATCCAGCAGCTGATGTTCGTCCTCGCTTATGAAGGCGATGTCGCGATGGCGGCGCAGAGCGAGGTAGAGCTTGCGTGTTTTGGTAAAGTGCTTGAGAGGATCTTCACGCGACTCCAGCTCCGCCAGCGACGGCGCACAGCGCAAACCAAGCAAGGCGTTGTCAGAGATACCACACAGCGGCGAACGCAAGACCGCGGCAAGCGCCAGCTCATCGGTTTTGTTATCCAGGAACCGCAGCAACTGGATCAGGTCTGTTATCTCTTCACGTTCATAAAAGCCCCGACCCAGAACGGTTTGATAAGGAATATTGGCGCGTCGGAAAACTGATTCGTACGCCTGCACGTGCGTCATCGCGCGAAACAACAATGCAATATCGCTGTATCGGATCTCGCGAGGACGGCCAGCTTCCCGCCCGCTTTCAGCAGTATGGGTCTTGTCGCCAAACCCCTCCGCGGCCCGGTTTCCGTCGTGCACCAGCAAAATGATTCTCCGGGCTACTTGTTCGGCATCGAGCTGCCGCGACGTCTGCTCGGCCTTCGGATCGTCTTCGTCACCGGACGACTCAGTGGTAATCATCAGCTCCACGAGCGGACTGCTGTCTTCCAGCTCGCGCCTGGCCTCACTAAACTCATGATCGACATGTCCCAACTCGGCCCGTTCCTTTTCGGGTACTTCTTCCGCCGGGCGGAAAAGACGCGCAAAAAGGTAATTGCAGAAATCGATTAGCGGCGGCTGGCTGCGAAAATTCAGAAACAAAGGCATGGACGCACCGCCGGCAGCGAGCAAGGTCTTGGTCATTTCGCTAAACACGGTGACATCCGCGCCGCGAAAGCCATAAATCGACTGCTTTTGATCGCCAACGATAAAAAGATTGGCACTTTCGCGCTCGTCTTTCCTCAAGGCCAGGCGGTCGAGCAGTTGTTGCTGAAGGGCGTTTGTATCCTGAAACTCATCAACGAGGAAAAACTTGTAACGTTCGGCGGCGCGCGTCAGCACCTCGGGACGCTCAAGCAGATCAAGCGTACGCAGTTCGAGATCATCAAAATCAAGCGCTGCGAGTTTCTGCTTTTCTTCGGTAAGCCTTTCATCAATTCGCCTCAACAGCAGCGCTATCTCGAGCGCATATTGTTTGGCAAAAAAATCCAACGCCAGCTGGGGCACACGCCCGAGCAGGTCCTTGTCCCAGACCAGCGCGTCAAGCGCCAGCACGTGCTCCTTCAACGCACCAGCCGCTGAGGGACGTGTCTTGCGAAATCCTTCGACAGCGCGACAGTAATCGGCCAGTGCGTCAACGTCCGGTATGTCGCTGATGACAGGTTGCAGTTCAGTCCAGCCGGCAATCACCCTGGCGTAATTCGCGCGCGCCGCGCTGGTTGTTCTGCGAACAGCGAGGAACGCATCCATCGCGCAGGACAGCTCGCTAAGAGCTCGCGTATGCTCTGCTTCGGTTGCATGGTTTTCCGCTGTCTTCCTCGCCAAATCGGGGAATGAAAGTCCCTGGCCGCGAACGTCGCGATAAAGTTGCCCCAACGCGGCGGCCAACTTCCCGCGGCCAACACCCAGCGTCAGCCGCGAAATTTCTATATGGCCGGCGCTGATAAACTCAGTCAGAGTTTCTTCAACTACCGATTCCAGGAGCATTGCCGCGCGATGCTCGTCAAGCAGCAGAAACTGTGGATCGACATGCGCCTCGACCGGAAACTCACGCAACAGCCGCGCGCAAAACCCGTGGATGGTCGTGATCACGGCGCCATCGAGAGTGCGCTTGTAGTTCAGCCAATGTTTTCGCTCGGGCGCGGACGCGGTTTGCAGAATTAGATTGAGTGCCTCCCTCAGCCGCTCGCGCATTTCATTCGCGGCGCGGTTGGTGAAAGTGATTGCAACAAGTTGATCGATATTAAGATTTGGATTTTTCCGCAGGATGTGCAGGTAACGTTCGACCAGAACAGTCGTTTTGCCGGACCCCGGCCCGGCCGTTACCGAGATGTGCTTCTTAATCTCGTAAGCGGCGGCAGTCTGCTCGGGTTGTAACTCGCGCTTTTGCTGTTCTAAGGACATAAAATCATTTATCCGCCGATTACGCAGATTACACAGATTCAAAAGAGACAAAACAGCCTACCTGTTGCCCTCAGAATCCTCTTCCTAATCGGTGTAATCGGCGCAATCTGCGGATTCATTTCTTTCCGTCAATTCGGTACCGGTCATAGCGGCAAACCGCGGCGAAATCGCAAAAGC
>DATGYM010000119.1:0-8323 GCA_035297925.1 Pyrinomonadaceae bacterium
CGTGGGATCGCGGCGGCAAAGTCGCACAGGGGGCCTTCGCCGCAGCTTCTGCCTTCCAGGAAGCGCCGCCGGAAGAATCTTTGATGGCGGCGCCAACTGACAGCCAGTCAGATCCTCTGACTGCAACCTCAACGACCTCTACGTCCGGAATTGTAGAAACCATAACCTTGCGTGGCCTTAACAATGAAGTGCTGCGCGAATATCAAGTTAATGGAGGCGATGCACTGGGGAACTTCCAATGGACAAAGGATTACATCTATGCGGGTAGCCGGCTGCTTGCTGAAGAGTTACCCGGAGCCGTGACTCGTCATTATCACGTAGACCACCTCGGCATTCCGCGGCTCATTACAGATCAGAATGGGAATGTGGTAACTGGTCCCTTCCAGTATCTTCCGTTTGGCGAGGAGGCTCTGTCACCACCAGCGGATGAAAGATTGCGATTCACCGGGCATGAGCGCGATATCGATGGCGCTGGAATAACGCTGGATTACATGCACGCGCGTTTCTATTTCGTTCAGGACGCGAAGTTCCTGAGCATTGATCCGGGAAGGGACTTTCACCCCGACAAGCCGCAGAGTTGGAACCTCTACTCTTACACCAGCAATCAGCCAGTTACTTCAGTCGACAGAACAGGAAGATTTTGGGAACAATTCGCGTTCAGCGTCTATAACCAAATTAGGTCTGCTCAAAGCACGATGCTGCTCGAAGCTGGGAGCGGAATGCCGCCCAGTAAACCAGCGAGCGGTACTGCCAGTCCACAAAGCGCGCGGGCTGGCCCGAACAATAGCGTGATAATAACTTACAGCGATGGTGCCGAAGAGGTGCGAGCTCAAGGCTCCCGCGCTTGGAGAAATAATAATCCGGGTAACATTCGAGGAGGTGCAAGCCTCCAGGGAGAAATTGGTGAAGCAGGAGGTTTTGCAGTTTTCGGAACCGAAGGCTCCGGGCAGGGGGCCATTGTTGAGCTTTTGAGCAGGTCAAGCTACCAGTCGCAGACAGTTGCGGGGGCCATTGCTCGCTGGGCCCCTCCCAACGAGAACAATACGGTAGCGTACCAGCGGTGGATAGAAACCGCGACGGGCCTATCCGCGCAAACGCGATTGAACACACTGAGCCGAGACCAGCTACGATCTATGGCAAACGCGATCAGAAGAATCGAAGGGTGGAATCCAGGCACAGTGACTACGAGGAGGCCGTGATGATATCGAGACCATACCAACTAATGATAGTTGCCTTCTGTCTATTAACACCGATTCTGGCCATTGAGGTCAGGACGCAGAACAGGCAGTGGCTCTCCTACGAACCGGCTGTTGTTGAGTTGGAAGGAGAACTCACGGTCGAGCCGAAGTACGGTCCGCCGAATTATGGGGAGAACCCAAAGACTGATGCAAAGGTGAGAGTTCCGATTCTCAGATTGAGTACGTCAGTTAATGTTCGTGGGACTCCGGGCGATGGTTTCAACGCGAATTCCGTGAGGGAAGCGAAACGAATTCAATTGCTCTTTCGTCCCGGCGCCTCCTATGATCAATTCATCGGCAAGAAAGTCCGTGTGAAAGGAACTTTGTTCCACGCATTTTCAGGCCACCATTATACGAAGGTGGTGATGGATGTTCGAGTCATAAACGACGCCAGTGAGAAATAGCGTGGAAGGCGAGGGATCCGTCCGTGTCTTCCGTGCAGTCCCAAAGTGGGAGATGTGTGGTGAGGTATTTTCGAGCAGCTCAGTAATCGTTGAACGGCTGTATTGATTTCTGAGTAAACTAACTCTAGCCAACGAAAGGAGAATAAACCAATGGATGTGCTGACATTAATTCTAGCGGCGGCTTTGGCTGTCGGCGCTGCTAGTACGACCATCAGAACCGAATCGTCAACTACTAGCGACAGCACTACAACCACGCAACCAGCCGAGGATCCGCCCGGCGACACGCTGGATCTACGGTCTTCTATTATCGATATTGGTTAATCGAACAGCAGCGAGCATGGTGGCGCAGCATTGGTTCAGCAGCATCTGCGCCCGCTGTCGTGAGGGCGACAAACACGGTGCGTCCGATTCTTTCAGATACCCTGGCCAAGCGTAGACCCGAAAGTCCAGGACCTTCACGGCTCCCGAGTTCGTAGAGTTGCTGAGCCAGGTGAACTTCAGAGGTCCCTCTCGCAGTAGACCAACTTCACTTTCACAATGTTCACAATTATTCAAAAAGATTCATTACCCATCTATCGCAATCGAAGCTAGTATCCGTGCCGCGGCACTGCACAATCCGGCGCAATTTTTGCTCGGTACCCAACCCCCGATACCGCTCCCCTTATCTCGGGTTCTGAATGTGGGACAGGACACGAGAATGCGCAGTCTTTGGTTACTTTGCGCAACACGAGCAATTTGTTTATCGCCTGAACTAATCTTAATTGAAAAATAATTTTGGATAAGAGAAACCAAATCGACCGCGGTTCGGGCGACTTTTGCGTTTGGTAATCCCGGATTGATTTGTCCGCAACGCCGATTAGATAAATTCTGTTTGATAGCAGGACGGTAAAATGAAATTGAGGAGTATCCCCTTAGTCATTGCGGCCAACCTCTTATTCGCCACTTTTCTACAGGCGCAGAATCAACACGTAAATCACAACTCCAATCGTGCCACCAAAGGTGCAGGTAGAGGTGAAATCAATTCGCAGTCTTAGAGAAGGAATGAATCATGGCGATCAGATATTTCGCGTCAAGCCGCTTCTTTATTCTTATCTTCGCATTCTTGCTACTTCTCTCGGTGGCCGCGTCCGACACACGCGCCGCCGGCGACGGTTGTCCAGGTGCGCCGAATACCCCTCAGGACCTCGAAATAGAATTGGAGCGATACTTCAATAACCAACCGCTGAGGTGCGATAGCTGGTACTACACAAATGATCCGGCGTTCGAGTCCTGGGACGGTGGCAGCCTGAACTTGTCGGTCGTAAGTACTGCAGTAGGCCTCTATCGCGAAGGCCCTAACGTGAATGTGAAGTGGTACGTCAATCCTAAACATCCATCGAAAAATCCAAATCCGACGGGTTATTTAATCACTTACGCGAACTGGTGGATCTGGTACTTGGCGTCGCAAATCGGGCAGGACCCCACGACTTATTTGCCTGCCCCTTTCGTACCTCCTCCGGACCGTCCGCACCTCAAGTACTTTAAAGGTACGGAACAGTTTTCAAATATCTACGACGCGCCGGTTGTCACCAGCGTGGTGGCGGTACGGTATTGGGCTTACCTTAATAAAAACAACCCATCGGTGATAGATCCGGTGAAGGTCAATCAGCTAATAGAACTGACGCAGAGGTATTTGCACGCCAACTGGGCCATCTACGGCATGTCGGCCGGCGCAGGTCCGGTCTGGACGTATGATCTGGGCATGCGCCAGACTCCCAGTGGGCCGGTACCGACCCGCACGCCTGTCCTTCCGCCCACCAAACCAAAAGATAATACGCAATACAACCCTGCGGCGCCGCGCAGCGGCGCTGGGTATATTTATACTGGCCATTTTCTCGCATTGGCGGGAGCTCGGTCAAAATTAGGGGGGCACTGGAATTACGACTACAAGTTCCAGTTGTTCGATAGAGCCATAGAACAATTCGGTGTGCTTGCAATTGCAACTAATAAACTGCCTGCGGAATACAGACTCCTCAAGCTGCTGCAAGACAGGTGGACCACGCTTCCATCGCGTCCCAACGAAAACGTCTACGGACTCACCAGTGATGATCGGGCGAACTTTGATACTTTGCTTAAAAACGGCGCAGACGGCCGTACGGGCTGCGCGAGCGGGTCAAATTTTCCTTCCTGTTTCCAAACCTGGGTTAAGAACAGGTTCCAGCCATGGTTGGCGGGCATACGCACTTCCACAACCTACCGGATCTTTGGGTGGAGCGGCTGGCGAGCATCGATGATGGCCGTTAACACAAATGGAAACACTACCAACATGTACGCCATCGCCTACCAGGCAGATGATCCAAATGATCCCGACCAGACTCATGCAAAAGCCACCTTCCTTTACCCCTGGAATGACGGCAATGGGGCGGGAGCGACCGGCGAGTGCACGCTTGCGAATGGTCTTATCACAGCGAAGCATGGGGACGTCTTTAATAAGAAGGGCAGACTGACACATCCGGCCATGGAAGTGTTCATGAGCGTGCCCACCGAACAGCCCTTGTTTCAACTGGGGCTAACATCAGGAAGCGAAGCCGTCTTCGACTCCACCGAGCCAAAGTCGCTAATCAACGGTTACACCGCTGAGGACACGGCGTTCGGGGGCGATAGGGCCTGGGTAAGTAATAGTGTACCCGCAGACGGCGTCACTGCCGGAGATGGTGAAGACTGGAATTGGATCGAATCGAACCCCGACCCTCATTCCGAGGCCAACCGCGTACATCAGTCAAACATCGTCGCTGGGCTACACCAGCATTACTTCCTTTGGGCAAGCGACACCTTATACATCGAGCCAAGCGATACGCTCTACGCCTACGCGTATCTCGATCCTGCAAATCCGCCCAGCGAGGTGATGTTGCAATGGCTTGATAGCAACGACGGTTGGGAGCATAGGGCCTACTGGGGTGCGGACCAGATCGGTTGGGGCACAAACGGAACCGTCAGCCGTCGGTACATGGGGCCGCTCCCTCAAATTTTAGGCGATTGGGTGAGATTGGAAGTGCCTGCGTCCCTTGTCGGTTTGGAAGGTCATACACTGACCGGCATGGCATTTACACTGTACGGAGGCCGGGCCACCTGGGATGAGGCGGGGACTTCACTATCGCCTCCACAGGCGTCCGCAACGACCAACGTAGCAGCAGGCAAAGCGGCGATCCAGTCGAGCACGGCCTTTAGCGGCATTGCATCCAGAGCTGTTGATGGCAACACCGACGGCAACTGGAACAGCAATTCCCTAACCCATACCAACAACGACTACCAGGCCTGGTGGCAAGTTGATCTAGGCGCCACCTACACCCTCGACCAAATCAAGATCTGGAATCGGACGGATTGTTGCAGTGATCGGCTCTCAAACTTCTTCGTTTTCGTCTCGGATGATCCCTTCATGTCAACGGATCCGTGGTCGACGCGCTACCAATGGGGTGTTTCGACTTTCTACACCGCCGGGCAAGCAGGCACGACGACCGTACTCTCTGCTGGTAATCGCACCGGCAGGTACGTGCGGGTACAACTCGCAGACGCGAACTACCTGTCGCTGGCTGAGGTGCAGGTCTTCGGTGTACCGGCAAATTGAGAGGTTACTAACATGCGAAGAGTGAAGAGTGTTTTCGCCGGTTTACTCCTGATACAGATCATTGCAGTAACTCTGCAGGGTCAGATTACTCTCCAATTGTTGCCGCAGTCTCGGGTAGATAGGAATTTTCGCTGCGTGCTTACTTTCAGTGAAAAGGAGCCTTCATGAGAGTCTCAAGAGTCTCGATCTTAAAACACTACTTCCTGCTAACCTTTCTTCTGCTGCCCCTCACTCTTCTAGCGGAGTTCTCGCCACCCCTCACGCATGAACCCGTCGCGGCAAAGGCTGCTATGACGTTGGCGGCAGCGCCGCAGTCAACGAACCCAGCGGTTGTAGGCCAATGGAACACTAGCGTCATTCCTTTTAAGACTGTACCTCTGCACATCAGCCTGCTGCCGAACGGCAAGATCTTGTACTGGGGACGAGACAAAGTGATGAACGGCAGTAATCTCGAGGACGTGAGGGGCCATTCCAATACTTATGTCGTCGACCCGCAGTATTTCTTCAATGATCCTTGGGGGCATACCACCACTTTCTATAACAGTACGACTAACCTGTTTTGCAGCGGCCATTCGTTCCTGCCCGACGGACGGTTGTTGGTAACGGGGGGGCATGATAAGGACGACTTTTTCGGGTACGCCGAGGGACTGGGCGAGCGGGCGGTGAATATCTTTGATTACAACAACACCGTCAGCCCCTGGACCAAACACACAGTCGGCATGGCGTTGGGCCGCTGGTATCCTTACAACGTCACCTTGGCCAACGGAGACGTGGCCATCCTGGGAGGCACATATTGGAGCAACCGTGACACGCCAGAGGCGCAACCCATTCCCCGGCAAAATCCCAATCCCGAGAAATATACTTTTGATCCGAACGGGCAGGGCAACATCGCCATCTATCAACCAGACCAACAACCGTATGCGCCGGTTGAGAGTTATCCGCTCGCGCATCTGATCCCTGATGGTCGGATCTTGATCTCAGGACCGAGCACTCGCGTGTTCGATCCTAATGATGCGGATCAAAACGGTCCGCTGGGTCACTTTGTGAACTATCCTTATTCCTTCCAGAGTCTTCCTCCCGGCTCAACGAAATACACGGGATCTTCTGCGTTGTATGATCTTGCTGCCGGCAAGATTTTGGTGATGGGAGGCGCTCCCGGTGTCGGCGGTACACCAGTGCGAGAGGCGGTAGTTACCGACACAAGCATTCACAGCGATTGGATGACCGCGGGGGCAATGGCTTTCAAGCGAAAATTCCACACGGCAACGATCTTGCCTGATGGCAAAGTTCTCGTATCCGGAGGCACGCAATGCCCCGGTGCTAACGACATAATCTGTCCTGATTATCCGAATCTAAGCAACGGCGCAGCGGTAATAAATCCAGAGTTGTGGAGTCCAAATTCGCCCACGACCTGGACCACAATGGCAGCCAGTCCCTCGGCCACTCCCAGAGTCTATCATTCGATAGCCTTACTACTGCCTGACGCTACGGTGCTTGTCGGCGCCGGCGGCTTGCCCGGAGCGTACGGAGAGGTTGATCCGACAACGAATCAGGGAAGAGGTTTCGGACATTCCGACGCAGAAATATTTTCACCTCCTTACCTCTTTGACGCGTCAGGACAACCCGCGGCGCGACCAGTCATTACTTCGCTGCAAACGAATAGAATTGGCCTGGGCCAATCGATGCAGGTTGGCTTTACGTCGACAACGAGCATTTCTTCCGTGGTGTTGATTCGTCTGGGATCGGTTACTCACGGAACCAATCAAGATCAGCGAAGAATACCGTTGAACTTTAACCTTAGCGGCAGCAACCTGAGCGTTACCATACCAGCTACGGGCCAAGTGTGCCCGCCCGGACCGTACATGTTGTTCATCCTCAACGCGAACGGAACTCCTTCAGTAGCCAGGATGCTCACGGTAACAACCGGCTCTCAAACCATACCGTCTACCGATCTGGTGGCTTATTGGAAGTTTGACGAGAACAGCGGAACTACAGCTGCTGATTCTTCGGGGAGCGGCCATGCGGGCACATTGGTAAATGGCACTGCCTGGGCGGCGGGGCGGATCGGGACGGCACTGAGTTTTGACGGTGTCGATGACATGGTAAGCACCAACGGCATCGCGAACGTAACCAATAACTTCACACTCGCCTTCTGGGCGTTGCCAACCGCTTCACACGAAATCGATCCCGAGAGCACCACAATTATCAGTGGCACTTCAGGGCAAAGGTATGCCTTCTGGCCGACCTGGTACGACACGGGGCATGCGGGCGCTGGAGTGTCAGTGGGCACAAACGGAGTCAGCGTTTACGAGCATGCCGGCGGTTACATGCCGGCAACCCTGGTCTTTCAGACCTCGATCACGACGTGGACGCATATCGCGATTGTCTATGAGAACAAGCAGCCGAAGCTCTACATCAATGGGGTGCTGGTGCGCAGCGGACTCACGAGTCCAAGGGATTTCGTGCATCTGAACCCGACGTTCATGGGCGGCCAGAGCTATGGATACTTCGGCGGGCGGTTGGATGAGGTACGTGCTTATAGCCGCGCGCTTAGCGCCAGCGAGATCAGCGCGCTGTTGAGTTCCACACCACCACCACCTTCTTCTGACATCGTCTGGGTGGAGGACAGTGTACCGGCAGGAGGCGTACAGACTGTAGATAACGATAGCTGGAGTTGGATCAATACCAACCCCTCGCCGGTCTCGGGCAATCTGTCGCACCAATCAAGTCTGGTTGCGGGGATGCATCAACACTACTTCACCTGGGCGACGAATACGTTAAGCGTCAACGCTGGGGAGAAACTGATAGCTTACGTTTATATCGATCCGGCAAATCCGCCGAGCGAGGTGATGTTGCAGTGGTGTAGCAATCAGGAGGGGTGGAATCACCGCGCTTACTGGGGAGCGAATCAGATAGCGTGGGGCACGGATGGGACCACCACCCTTTTCAACAAGGGGCCATTGCCGGTGGCCGGACAGTGGGTCAGGTTAGAAGTGCCTGCGAGCCAGGTTGGGCTGGAAGGAAAGACCCTGCACGGGATGGCGTTTACTCTTTTCGGTGGACGCGCCAACTGGGAT
>DATGYM010000120.1:0-6385 GCA_035297925.1 Pyrinomonadaceae bacterium
ATGTGGTTGGCGACAACCTGGGCTCACTTTCTCCCTACGCCGGCGCCAGTGTGCTGGCCGACGCGGTCAGAGACGAAAAGCCGGACCTGATCTTCACCGGTTTGCAATCGGACGACTATGGCTACGGGCAAACAGGCGTGATCCTGGCCGAGTTGCTTGGACTGCCACACGCGACGATTGTCATCCAAGTAGACGCGACCGGCGAGAAGTTGCGCGTGAAGCGCGAGCTTGAGAGCGGCTGGTACCAGTGGTACACGATGCCAATTCCGGCGTTGCTGACAATCCAATCGGGCATCAGCCAGATTCGCTACGCGACGCTGAAGGGAATCATGGCTGCGAAGAAAAAAGAGATCAAGGAGGTAGCTCCTGCGGCCGATGTTGTCGATCGTCCGGCGCATCAGAAAATAGAGAAGGTCTACCTGCCGCAGAAAACAAAACAAACTCAACTGCTCGGAAATGGTGACGCCAAGGCCGGCGCCGCCGAGCTGGCGAACAAACTGCACACTGAAGCGCGAGTTTTTTGACGCTCAGGGAATTTGTCGAAATGTTCATGGCCACCACAAAGGAATTAAAATCAAAATGAGTCAGGGCATTTTAGTCTTCATAGAACATCGCAATGGAGTTCTCAATAAGACTTCAATCGAAGCGATTGCGGCCGCGCAAAGTCTCGCACCGCAACTGCAGCAAACGGTGAGTGCGGTTTTGCTCGGCGGCGACGTCAGCAGCCTGACGCAGGAGATTGCCGGCTTTGATTTGAGTAAGGTGCTGATGGTTACAAACTCGGGCCTGGCTGACTACACGCCGGACGGTTACGCGAATGCGATGGAGAGTGTCGTACGTAAAGTCGACCCGCAACTAGTGGTCATGCCGCACACTTATCTCGTTCGCGATTACGCGCCCAAGCTCGCGGCGCGCTTCGGCAAGTCGCTGATCAGCGATTGCATTCGCGCACAGGTTACGGGAAGCTCAACCACATTTACGCGCCGCATTTTCCTGGGCAAGCTCGATGCAGATGTCGTTTCAGATGGGGCGGCGCCCATCTTCGCTACGTTCCAATCGGGGGCCTATCGGCCCGATCAAGCGGCGAAGGGAAGTGGCGCGACGGTTGAGGAACTACCGGTTGACGTCGGCGAAATTCGGATGACACCCGAGGCGCCATTTCAGGAAGTCAAGCAAGCAGTCGACTTAAGCAAAGCGGAAATCATCGTGGCCGTCGGGCGCGGGATCAAGAGCAAAGACAATTTGGCCCTGGCAGAGAAACTGGCCGAAGCGCTGGGTGGCGACCTGGCCGCTTCGCGTCCCATCTGCGACGCAGAGTGGCTGCCGATTGATCGTCAAATCGGGTCGTCAGGTCAAACCGTGGCGCCCAAACTTTATGTAGCGCTTGGCATATCTGGCGCGATTCAACATCTCGTCGGCATGAAAAACTCCGGCACCATCGTAGCCATCAATAAGGATCCCGAAGCGCCGATTTTTGATATTGCCGATTATGGAATTGTTGGGGACTTGTTCGAGGCTGTGCCAGTTTTGACTGACGAGATCAGGAAGATAAAGGGTCTGACGTGACAAACATTAGCCGCAGGTCGGCGTTGACAAGCGCGGATCGGCCACGCGGCTAACCGGAACCTTCGAGCACTCCAGCCAAAATCATTTCGTTTTGATTTTTTCCCGATCCTGACTATCCCCGTTTATCGGCGGCTAATTTCGGGATGGCAGCTTCGATATCCTTAAGAATCTCGTCCGGCTTCCACTCGTTTCCTCGATACATTTTTAAGACCTTACCGTCCGGGCCGATGAGTGCGGTGCGCAGGGAATGAATCACCTGCTCCTTTCCTGAAGACGAGTCGACGTAATAGCGCATCCCGAAGAATTGCGCGATCCCTTTCACTTCGTCAGCGCTGCCGGAAGCAAATTCCCAGTGCGCAAAGTTTTCGTCTGAGTACTTGCCTGTATAGGCCGCTCCATAGCTGCGCAGAACGGCTGGCGTGTCATAAGCCGGATCAAAACTGATAGTGAGCAAATGCGTTTTGGCATAAAGATCGGGGTTTTTTTGCAGCTCCTGATCGATGTTCGCAAAGTTACTGCTCATCAACGTGCACTGGCTCGGATCCTGGCAACGCGTGTAGATGAACGTCAGCAGAAGCGTTTTACCTTTGTAGTCGTGAATCCGAATTGCTCTGCCGTCCTGATTTGTTAGACGGTAATTGGGGACTTCATCACCCGGGTTCGGTTGCACTCCTTCCGCCGGGACAGCGCTGGAGTCAGCGCTCGTGTCTTCAGTTAAGACGATGTCTTCGAGCCATGACTGGGTGCCGTCAACGATAAGAGTCGCGGTAATCTTGTTGCCGGCCGCGGCAATCTCAAAAACCCAGTCGTCCCTGACGCTAAATGGCATCGTCATGCCCGGCATGTAGTCTTTGATGTCTTCGTGTGCGATGGTAAGAAGATGCTTGTCCTTGTCAACTTCTACGATCTTACCCTTCAGATCGTAATGCTTCTCAGTCGCCGAACGAACACGTTGCTTCGGCTGGCAGCTCGCGAAACTTAAGACGATGGCGATAAAAAGGAAGGTAACGAGCGCTGTGCAAGCTTTATCTGTTTTCATTATGTATCACACGAGGCATACTGTGGCGCGCCGATTGTAAGGCAACCGATATCGGCGAGCAAACAGGCCAATTTCCAAGCTGGCGTGTTGCAAAACTCCGCGCTCCTCTGTGTCCTCTGCGTTTAACGCTTGCTTCGCGTCCGTTTAAACCGAGTCACAAGGGATTAAATTTTTCCCGGATTCCGCGGCTATCATTTTTTAAGCGCGTTCCACGCCCGGCGTTGAAACGTATGTTACGATGCGGGCCAACCGAAATTTGATTTCAGGCTCGCAAACATTCTTCATGGATCAAGCAAAATCACGCGGACGCGCTGAGTTGCTCGGTGGCGCCGCCGTTGCCAGCCAGATAAAACAGGAAGTTGCGGCAGAGGTAGAAGAGTTCGCGCGGAAACACAATGCAAGACCGTGCCTCGCTGCCGTGCGCGTTGGTGATGATCCGGCGTCCGCAGTTTACGTCAGAAACAAGATCCGCGCCTGCGAGGAAGTGGGCATTCGCTCAGAACATCACGCACTGCCGGCCGCCACGACGTCGGCAGAACTAATGGATCTTATTCGCACGCTCAATCAGCGCGACGATGTCGATGGGATCCTGGTGCAGTTGCCGTTGCCTGTTCATATTGAGGAAAGCCGGATAATTGAGGCCATCAATCCGCAAAAAGATGTGGATGGGTTTCATCCCGTCAGCATCGGCAGATTAGCAATGGGCCAGCCTACGTTTGTGCCGTGCACCCCCGCCGGAATTGTTGAGTTTTTGGAACGAAGAAAGATCCCGATTGCCGGCGTCTCGGCCTGTGTTGTCGGCCGTAGTCAGATTGTGGGCCGCCCGATGGCCCAGTTACTGCTGCAACGCGATGCGACGGTCACGATTTGCCATTCGCGCACGCGCGACCTGGCAGCAGTCACACGGCAGGCCGAGTTGCTGGTGGTAGCGATTGGACGGACGGGATTAATCGGGCGGGAACATATTAAGCCCGGCGCAACTGTGATTGACGTGGGCATGAACCGGGTGACGGATGAGGCGACCGCGCGAAAACTTTTTGGCGACGAGGCCGAGCAACGCCTCGAGACTATTGCAAAGCGCGGCTACACGTTGGTTGGTGACGTTAACCCCGCCGAAGCCGATGAAGTTGCGGGGCTGCGCACGCCAGTTCCCGGCGGAGTGGGATTGTTGACCGTGGCCATGCTGATGCAAAACACACTCAAGGCTGCGAAACTACGTAGAGCGAAGAGTGAAGGGTGAAAAGTGAAGAGTGAAGAGTGAAGAGTAAAGACAAGAGAGGGTGGTGTGGGGAGGGTTAAGAACTCGCAAGATTTCTGTTGCGCTATTATTTCTTAATTTTCTCTTTTCACCCTTCACTCTTCACTTTTCACTATCCGGATCATGCTGCGTGTTGGCTTAACAGGATCGATCGGAGTTGGTAAGTCGTTTGTGTCAGCCGTGCTGGCGGAACTTGGCTGCCATGTTCTGGATGCTGACCAGACGGCGCGCGAAGTTGTGACGCCCAACTCACCAGCACTACGCGATGTGGTGACCAAGTTCGGACCTGGCATTCTGAAGAGTGATGGCACGCTCGATCGCTCGCAACTGGGAGCAATCGTTTTTGCAGACTCGGACAAGCGAGCCATCCTAAACTCGATCCTGCATCCCTACATCATCGCGCAACAGGACGAGGTGATGCGCGAATGGGAAGCTACCGATCCGGAGGGAATCGCCGTCGTCGATGCCGCGCTGATGATCGAGTCGGGCGGCTACAAGAGATTTGATAAGCTTATTGTCGTTCATTGTCGCGATGAGGTGCAGTTGGAACGCCTGATGAGACGAGATAATTTGAGCCGTGACGAGGCGGCGAAAAGAATCGCTGCGCAGATGCCGCAGCTGAAAAAAAAGAAGTTTGCCGACTACCTGATCGACACGTCGGAAGGTTTTGAAGAAACTCGGAAATTGACGCGAGAGGTGTACAACAAGTTAGCTGCAGGTAAGAAGCAGTGACCGCAGTTCAACAGCAGTTTCTGTTCATGCTCGCTTAATGACTTTCACTACCAGGATTCTTAGACAACAACCAGGGCTCCGTCTGTTCGTCGTGAGCATGCTGCTGCTTGCCCTAATGCTTAGCCATGCCGGGTGTTTCCTCAATGAGAAACTTGAGCCGTATTACGGGCGTGTCGTGGTTCCGCGCACTCAGGAATTCCACTGGAGCGATGGCGGCCTGCCACAGACTTTTGACCCGGCCTTTGCCGCTGCCCCTCCGGACACAGACCTGGTAAGGGCGATATTTGAAGGCTTAACCGATTACGATCCGCAAACGTTGACGCCGATTCCGGCCGTTGCCACCCGTTGGGAAGCATCAAACGGGGGTAAAGTTTGGACCTTTTATTTGCGCGACGACGCGCGCTGGTCAAATGGAGAGTCGGTGACGGCGGGAGATTTTGTCCGCTCGTGGCGGCGCACGATGCGCATCGGAGATCTTGCACCGCATACAGAACTGCTCGCGAACATCGAAGGAGCGAGACACGAGATTGTTGCTAACAATGGCGTCGCTAATTCAAGCGCTACTCCGGCGGGGAAAAAGGAGGAGACTGTCAGGCGAGCGGGTAATGCAAAGCTGCCGGAGCCTTCCGGCCGAAACAATTCGCCTTCCTTTGGCGTTGAGGCTCTCTCCGATCGCGTTTTGCGAGTGCGGCTGCGACGCCCTGACATGAATTTCCCGGCCCTGGTGGCACATCCCGTTTTTCGCCCCGTAAAGCTTAAAGACGAGAGTGCAACTACAAAGCTGGCCCCCGGCGAGTTGATCTCAAATGGGGCTTTCTCGCTGGCCCGAACCGAAAGCGCCCGTGTTTTGCTGGAACGTGCGGCGACATACTGGAACAAAGATCAGGTGACGCTGCAACAGGTCGCTTTCGTCGGCGAGAAAGATCCGGAATCGGCGCTTGCGGCATACCGCGCGGGTGAAGTAGACGCGGTGACAAATGCTGCCTTTGAACCGCTGGCGATTAAGCTCCTGACACCCTATGAGGATTTCCGCCGCACAACTTACGGCGCGCTGACCTACTACAGTTTTAATAATGCCCACGCTCCGTTTGACGATGTCCGCGTTCGCGAGGCGCTGGCCATTGCGATCGACCGCGACCGCATCAGCGCCGATGAAATGGGCGGAGCAACCGAACCTGCAAAGCGCTTTCTGCCCGAAACGGTTACCAATACGCAGGCGCCAGTGGTCAATAAATCAGAAGTCCTGGAAAAGGAGTATGAACGGGCGAAAGAATTGCTGGCAGAGGCAGGCTTCCCCGACGGAGAAGGTTTCCCAAAAGTGCGTCTGCTCATTAATCGCAATGAGCAGCAGCGATTGGTAGCGCAGTCGGTCGCGCGTATGTGGCAAACGGTTCTGAATATTGAAACGGAAATTGTCGTTAAGAACTGGGATGAATACGAGGCGACCATACGAGCCGGCGATTATGATGTCGTCCGCCGTGGGCTCGTAATGCAAACGACTGATGAGCTGACCAACATACGAATGCTCTTTCCCCAAAGTCCTCAAGGCGTTCAGCTACCCTCGAATAACAACGCGGCGCCGGCGAGCAATGGCGAGCAGGCAGCCAATAACAGAACTTCCCACACGGCGCAAACAATCGAAACCGAGGCTCAAGCGCTGCGCGATTTGACCGCAATGCCAATCTATTTCGCTTCATCCTATTCTCTGGTAAAGCCGTACGTTTCAGGGTTCGATGCCAATGTTCTGGATGTGCCTTCTCTAAAGAGTGTCAGGATTGACACCAACTGGA
>DATGYM010000121.1:0-11216 GCA_035297925.1 Pyrinomonadaceae bacterium
TGACTTGAGTGTGACCGCTTTCAGTTTCGTCCCAGACCGCCTGCACACGAAACTGGCCCTTTTCCAAAGTGCCGTCGACACGTAATTCGACGGCAAACGATTTGGCTACGAGCTGATTTGAGCCGCTCAATTCGCGCGCGCGTTCCGAGAGCACATGAAACAGTCCCTGCTCAAGGCCGCGGCGCTTATCGCCCTGCCAGTCCTTGTCGTCTTCGGCGCTCAGGTAAACAACGTATTCGCGCGGGATGTAAGTCAGCCCACCGGGCGGCGTAAACATCTCGCGCTGCATTACTGCCTCGACCTCGCGCGCGATCTTCACGAGGAATTCTTCCCACACACGACGTGGTTTTGAATGTTCGTCGGCGGCTTCGAGCAGGTCTTCGCCCTGTTCGCCGTCAATCCATTTTCTTATTGATTCAAGCAGGCCCATAAGCTGCAATTAAAACGTCTTTGGTCCAAGTTTTTTTCATTCAAATTTAACAAACTTCTTATTTATCCAGCCGCGATCGGAAGTAAATGGATCGACCTTGGCGCGTCCGTGCTGTAAGACCTGAACCTCATACCAGTTATCGCCGGTAGCCAGAATCTTTACACGAGACCCCGCTTCAGCCAAACCAATCGGCGCGTTTGCGACGCTGGCGTCCGATCGCAGATTCACGTCGGTTGTTGTAACACCTTCCCGCCCAATTATAAAAATGTCCGAAAGCAGCGGCAGACCAACAAAGGGATTCCAGTGGGAAGTAACATACTTGTGCGTTGCAAGCAACATAAAGGAAAACGCGACCACCAATATCGCGGCGACCAGATATGGCCGCGCGCGCCGCGGGCCCACCTGGCGCCGCTTATTTGGCAGTCGTGCGACCGGAGTCTTACTTTTTCGCGGCTCGTCGGGCAGGGCCGCGATACGCTCTTTTGCCGTTTGACTCGGTTGCCCTCCGGTGCGCCATGCTGCGTGCGGCGGAACTCCGGTTACGGGCACTACGATCTTCGGACGTCGCGAAGACGACCAGCCTTCATAACTTTCTGTCGCTTCTGGCGACTCCGATTGGGCCCGAGCCGGTGCGTTGACGGGTTGAAAACGCGGCTGAGGCGGCGCTTCGGTGAAATCTTCCGGTTCAATCGCTAAATCCAGACTGGGTCGGCGACGCACTTCAGGCCGGGCCGCAACCTCAGACAATGCCAGCGGTCTGGTCGCCGGAAGCGCCGCGTCCGCCAGGTCATCCCAAAACTGCGCTACTGTTTGGTAACGCTCGTCAGGGCGCGTTTGGGTGGCCTTTTCCAGAACGCGCAGTACGGGCGCTACCCAGTAAAGACTACCTAACGAGGCCGGCAATTCTTTTATCGAATGCTGGGCGAAACGGCGCGGCGATTCGCCGGCGAGCAAGGCGTACGTGGTTTTTGCCAGCGAATAAATATCCGCCGCGGGAGTCAGATGTTCGCCTCCAGCCGCAATCGCCCCCATGTCCAGCGCGCCGGTTTGCACCAGCGGATTGTGTTCCGGGGCCGCATAGATATTTGTGCCGACGCGCGTGATTGCACCTTCCGTAGCTTCGAACCGCGCCACGCCAAAGTCGGCAATTTTGACCACCTGGCGGTCCGCGGTCAGAAGCAGATTGTGCGGCTTAATATCGCGGTGAATCACTCCGCACTCATGCGCGTAGGCCAGACCTGAGCAAACCTGTTCCAGGTAGAACAGTGCTTTATCTATAGGCAACGGATTGCTGCGGGACAGCGCGGCCATATCGCCGCCGGAGAGATACTCGAGCACGATGTAATGAAAGGTTGTGCCGGCGAGGTCTATCGCCGTGCCATGGCCCAGTCGGCTGATTATGTTGGGATGACGCACGCGATCAAGCGCCACAGCTTCGTTTTGAAAGTTTGCTATCAACGTACGCTCGAGCGCTTCATCGGGCGCATCCTGCAGAAACATGTTCAACGCTTTGATGACCACGGTTTCCGGAGCGTCTTCGGTGGCAGCGTTATCGTGAGCGACATATATTTCGGCATAACTGCCGCGCCCGAGACATTCAAGGATGTCGTAACGACCGTCAAGCCTGCTTTGTTGTAGCTTCAGTTCCGGCATTAGTCTGCAATCAATTACTGGCCCTTTAATGCGGGCCGCGTTTTGAGGGACGTCGGTCTGGCCAGCCCGAGCGGTAACCTAAGGGGAAGGGGAGGTGGAGGGCGACGCCGGGGACGGCGAGGGTGCCGGTTTCATTGTTTCATCAAAGCGCGCCTGGGCCGCCGGTCGGTCTTTCTCAGACTTCAACGCGACCGCCGCCAGGCCGAGCGCGGCTTCCTTTTTCAAAGTCGCATTTGCCTGCGGCGATGAAAGATTTGCACGCGCGATAGCAAAATCAAACGCCTTGACCGCTTCTTCATTGTTCCCCGCCAGCAGCGACGCGCGGCCGTACAAATACAAAAATTCCGCGTCGGTAGAATCCAACGGTTGCTGTATCCCCTGCCGCAACAGTTCGCTTTTCAACTGAGTTGTCAGCCACGCCTGGGGATCGTTATCAACCTCGCGGCGACTTCTTTCAAACTTAAGCAACGGGTCATCGCCCACTACCGGCGTTGGCGACGCCTCAACAATGGGCACCGCCCCGACATAAGGGATCGGGCCACGGTATTTTCTGCCGGCGTAGAAGGCCGCGCCGATAACGGCCAGAAAGAGAACGAAGACGAAGAAGCGCGTAAGGGTGCGCTCAACCCCACTCTTCGACGCAGGTTGCGGTACGTCAAGCCGGTTCTCGATTACGTTTGCGGCAGGCGGCAATTCAGTTTGGACCGATGAAGCAGCCGCGCTTTCACTGCCGGGAAAGATCTTGCGAGAAGCCGGAACAAAAGCATCGACCGCTGGGGCGCTTGTGCCCATCATCGTTTGCGCGGCTTCTGCGTCAGCCAGCGCAGGCAGCGGCATAGCTTCGGGTGAAATTGTTTTATCCAGATCTTCCGTGCGGTCCTTCGCGGAGAGCGGCGTGCCCACACAAACGATAACGGCCGTGAGGTTATCTTCAGCGCCGCGTTCGTAACACAGCCGCTTCAACTGTTCGCACAGCGTCGGCAGATCGTCGTTCGTAAGCAGCAACTGTCTCAGCTCGTGGTCTGCGATATGTCTCGTAATTCCGTCCGTGCATAAGAGGAATTCCGTTCCGTCGTCGACCTCGATCACTTTCATGTCGACTTCAACATCGCTCTCGGCGCCAAGCGCGCGACTGATGACATTTTTACTGGGGTGGTTCGCGGCTTGTTCGGCGGTCATTCGTCCCGCCCGCACTTCTTCCTCGACCACCGAATGATCTTCCGTTTCGCGCAACAACTGGCCGGCAGGAGTCAAACGATACAAGCGCGAATCACCTACGTGGCCGATAGTCGCGATGTTTCCCTTGATGTGCAGCGCCACGATGGTCGTGGCCATCATGGAAAACTTCGCGTGTTCCTGCGCCATTTGATGGATGGAGGCGTTAGCCCGCTGAATTGCGAGTTCCATCAAGTCTTCAATGTCAGCGCCGTCCGTGCGGTGACGAAAGGCTTCGTCGAGAACCTCAATTGCAGTTTGTGAAGCGACTTCGCCGGCTTCCGCCCCGCCGACGCCATCCGCGACTGAGAATATTCCGCGCTCGCTGTCGGCAAGAAAAGAATCTTCATTCAGGGGTCGCTTCTCGTTCAGGCCGCGATCGGTGACTGCTGACGATAGTAGAGGTATCGAAGTGGCTGGCTGCGTACCAGGTTGATTATCGGGCTGGCTCATTCAACCGCCTCCAGTTTCAAAGTCGAGCGTGGCTCCACGCCTGGCGCTTTGGCCAGGATCGTGTCACGCGCGTTGCGATGGGAAAAAGCCATCAACATTCCCAACATGGCAAAGCTGGTGATGAGGCTGAACCCACCATGGCTTACGAAAGGTAGAGTAATTCCAGTCATCGGCAGTGCCCGCAAAATGCCGCCAATGTTCACGAGCGCCTGAAACCCAATGAATGCCGTCAGCCCCGCGGCGCAGAGTTTGGTAAACATATCACGGGCGTCGAGGGAAGTACGAACGCCAGCTATCACTAAAATGATAATGGCGAGAATGACTATCGCGCCACCCACCAGACCTTCCTCTTCCGCCAGGGCTGCATAAACGTAGTCTGAGTCGGCAATGGGAATAACCTCGGGATAGCCAAGCCCAAAACCCCGGCCGGTATTCTTACCGGAGGAGATTCCGAAGATAGCCTGAGCTGGTTGAAACGCCAGCTTATCGAACCAGACATCGACATTGACTATTTTTTGCATCGCCGGGCTCTGCTCGGCAAGTTGTTTCAGTTCCGGGTCTTTATTGACAGCCTCGTTGTAATCCTTTTTCCACCACGAAACTTCGGGCGACGGTGGATCAAATCCATCCAGCCACAGATGAAAGCGTTGCTGAATACGCGAGGGCAGCATGGCCTGAATGGGCCGCGCCACTGTCGGCAACAGCGGCACCTTTTCCTGCACATCCCGGGGTAGCGCACCCACCACCAGAATGCTGATCACCAGCAAGACCGAGCCCACGAATAAGAATAATTGCGGCCAGCGCCGTACGGCGACGAGATAAAGAGTCGTGTATGCGCCGCTAAAAATCAACATTTGCCCAAAGTCTTTCAGAGCGAAAAACGGGACGAATGGCAACAAGGCCATCACCAAGAGCGGAACAATGTCGCGCGCGCGCGGTATACCCCAATAAGTTTCGGCCAGATCCTTGTAACGGGCTGTTAGTATGCCGGCAAACCCGAGCAAGAAGGGAATCTTGGACGGCTCCCAGGGCGTCATGTTTCCGAGGGCCTTGCCGGCACTCGAAGTCACGACCGCGCCCGCCAGCGGGATCAGCGTCAGCAGGACTATGATAAAGCTGTTTCTCTGAATCCAAAGCAAAAAACCGTCGCGCACGCACAACGAGTAAGCCAGGCCAAAGGCGATAAATGAAAGAATAGGGATCCAGGTATAGCTGGACGTAAGCGCGTCGCCAAGACTGTAATTGGAAGGGCGTTTGGGAAGCTGATTGACGTCGATGGCCTGCGCCGGTGTAGCCGGCAGACCCATCAGTTGTTTCTTGACCGGATCATAGTTCTCAATTATGTAACGCGTTCGCAGGGCCTCCATCTTTGCCTGTCGCGCCTCTGATTTGTTGCGTGCGTTGTATTCAGGGTCGCTGTAAAGCCGGTACTGGATCAACATCCCAATTGAGAAGAGCAGGATTGCCGCTGTAAAGAGAATCCAATTGCCGCGATATTTTTTGAACCGCGATAGCCAAACGATCAGGATCAAAAGCGGGACAAACATCAAAAGGTCGCGCACTGAGCCGACAATCGAAGTTTCATAACCACGAAGCAAAGCTGCGCGATGGATACCCCAATAGCCTGCAGTCTCCAGCAGCAGAATCAGCAGAACTATGAAGAGATGCGATGATGCGCGATTTTTCATTGAAAAAATTAGGGCAGCTTATCGTTGCTCCTCAACGCCTGGCGGGCGCTCCTGCGGTACGCGGCCGCCGTTGATTTCCCTGAACGCCGCTCTGCCCCGCTTGAGTGTTAACCACCTTGAAGTAACCCAGGTCCTTTGCCCTCATTACCAGAGCAGCGGCAATTGGCGCCGCCGACCTGGAACCGTAGCCGCCGCCCTCCACAATTACAGCCATGGCCAACTGCGGCCGTTCGAGCGGAGCAATGCACAAAAACCAACCATCGATTCGCGGATGTTCTTCATCCATGATCGTCTCTTCATATTCGCGGATGATGTTGCCCTTGTTGTCCTTTTCAACGCGATGTCGTGTCTTTGGTGCGCCCGTTTTGGGATCGTAAACCGGCTCAATTTTCTGCGCTGTGCCCGTCTTGCCGCCCGTGTTGATCCCGGCTGCTTTAACTGGCGCAAAGACACCGCGCGCCGTTCCACTCGGTCCTCCAGTCACGAGGCCCATTATGCCGCGCAAGGTAGCAGCCGTTTGCGGCGGCATCACTTGCTTGAAGACTTCGGGCGGGCGGTTGAATTCGATCTTTGGCTTCATCAGCTTTCCCTCCATGTTGCCGATCGCCGAAGCCGCGAGCGCCATCTGAAAAGGCGTCATCTGTCCCGCGTAACCCTGGCCGTAGCCCATCAACGCGAGATCGTATCTGGTTACTTGCTTGCCGGTAACGATCGTCGCCTCTCTGGGCGCCAGAGCACGTTTGACCGCATCCGTGCTGGCGTTCCAAAGCTCCGGCTCTTTTCTCCCGCGCAAAGCCTCAGATGGTGTGTCGTAAGTGCCGATGCCCAGCAGTTGCGCAGCCTGCTTTAAGCGCTCAGCGCCGAGTTTCACGCCCATCTGCGCAAAATACTGGTTGCAGGAAACTTCGTAAGCTTTATCGATACCGATGCGTCCGTGTACTTCACCCGGGCCACCGTCATCGAAGATTACATTCGCTCCAGGCTCCGCGTAATAACCGCCACCGCTGCAGGTAAATTCCGTATCCTGCACACCGGCAAGAAATGCCGCGGTCATGGTTACCGTCTTAAAAGTAGAACCCGGGATGTAATAAGCGCCGAGAGCCCGAGAAACCAGTGGCCGATCGCGCTGATTCGCTTCGAGCTTGATCCAGGAGGTTTCGTCGTCGACTTCTTTCAAGCTGTAAGAAGGCTCACTGTACAGTGCGAGCACTTCACCCGTCTGCGGGTTAAGAATTACGACTGCGCCATGCTTGCCCTTCAACTGATCGACGGCCGCTTGTTGCAGGTCGCGATCAATCGTGAGACGCACGTCGACGTTTCCCGAAAATTCGACTGTTTTACCCTTAACTACTTCTAAGGCCTCAGGCAGCGCGCCGCTTTGCACGCCAAACAGAGCCCGTTCGAGACCCGGGTCTCCACGATCAGACCCAAAGATGTGGGCCAGGGCCTTATCCATCGGATAGTCGCGGTAGATATTGCCGCTCGAGTCGCGGCGGTAAAGTGCGAGAGCGTTTTCAAGTTTGCCGCTGCGGTCCAGCAACCAACCGCGCAGCGTAGATTCGGAAAGACGCCGATTGCGCAAATCCTTGTAGCTCAGCTCCTGAAACTTTTCATTGCTCTCCGGCGCGTAATGAGTCCAATAAATATGAAAAGCGAAAACGGAAAGCGAAAGCAGCACGAATATCCAGCGCAGGGCTCGGAGTCCGCGATTCGTCGAGGTCGAACCGAGCCTGCGGCGGACTTCTACCGGTAAATCTTCGGGGATCGCAGGGGGAGTGGTGACGCCACGACGACGATTGCGGAACAGGGAAACCAACAACAAGAGCACTATCAGCAGGAGCCCGCCGAGATAAATTAGCGTAAGCAAAGCCGGCGTGCGTTCCGGGATTTGCACAACCGGCGTGGGCGACTGAAACAGCAGCATGAGAGACATTATCAATTTATTTTGCCGGCTATCGTCCTTACTCGCTTTTGCGAAACCGTACCTCAACATCGCCAAACCCGACGACGTCGCCATCTTCGATCTGGCGCGCTTCGCCGTAGGAAATACGGCGCCCGTTTATATAGGTCCCATTTGTCGATCCAGTGTCAGCGACGAGCAGAGTACCCTGTGAATTCATTGTCAGCGCCGCATGAATTTTAGAAACGCTCGCGTCGTTGAGCGCCAGTTCGTTATCAGCCACGCGCCCAACACTCAATCTTTTGCCTCCAGGTTTTAAAGCGAGCGGCACTTCATGAACCTGATCGCGAATTGTTATGCGAGCTATCAGGTTGACGTCGGCAATCTTTTCAAACGGGCTGCGATGGGGAACCTCCATCTCCGCTGCCCGTTTTGCCTCGTCAGCCTTTCGTAACTCTTCTTCAAATTCGCCAAAACCGGGCTCGACTGAAATGCCTGAAGTGAAAATATCGACCTCGGTTTCAACTTTCATGGTTGCCATGGTGCGATAACGATGATCATTAACGTGGTCTATGGCAGCCGCCAGAACTTCATGCTCCAGTTCCTTGATAATTTCGGGGGGCGCTTCTGAGTGGGTGCCCCACTCCACCTTGAGTTTTAAGTAATGTGGCGCGATGCGGCCCTTGGGTCCCTCGTCGCGAACACGCTCATCGATCCGTTTTTTCATCCGTTCGATCAACTGCGACGTAGTCAGTCCGCTTTTCGGGTCGACCGTGCGTCCGAATTTGCGATCCACAACATCGCCAACGGTTTCGAGTGCGCGCCGCAGCAACCGCTCGGGCAAGGCCTCTTCACGCTTCTTTTTTGTGGATGGTTTCTGCTCTTCAGACATGTGGCCCTGATACGATGCTCCGCTGACGTGGGAAAAGCCGGCGCTCTCCGGTAAATCCGCGTTCAAAAAAACGCAGTCCTTGCTGACTGCGCGACGACAAACTTGGTGCTTGGAACGATGGTATTCTATCCGAAACTGTTTCTTGTTAGTAGCGCTGATGCGGTGGCGGCATGATTTCAGCTGCTCTGTAAACCTTCGTGTCCGCTGTGCCGGTGTTGACTTAAGGGCGAGCAAAATAACCAGCAGAAGGTAAGCAAAGCGGGGCGATTGCGTGTGATGAAGACAAAGGAGCAAGAATGAGAAAGAGTAGGGTGTTACTCCTGGTTATAGCGGCCCTGCTGCTGGGCGTGATTCTCGGTGGCTACCTGTTTTCCGATACCCGGCCTCGGTCGTTCCTGGCTTTAAATAAATGTGAGGGAAGCTGTTTGCAAGCAAACGAGTTGCTGGGTCTCATGACCTCGGTTGGACTGCAGCGGTTCAGCGCCCTGGTTCCCTCCGTAGTGAAAGAGACTGATAAAACGATCGTGATTGAACATCCCAGCCCACAAGCTCGCATTCACTACCTGGTAATCCCAAAACGGGATGTAAAGAACATTGCCGAACTGTCGGACGCGGACAGCGAGTATTTACTCGATGCTTTTAGAGTCGTCCGTGAAATTATTAAAGAGAAGAACCTTACCAACTACCGTCTCACAACCAACGGCCCAGGTTATCAGGGCGCCACCTATTTACACTTTCACTTCATGGCCAACTGATTAAGTGGAAACACCTGTTCGCTTCCGACTGAGAGCCTGGCACCCTTACTGGCGAGTGCGGCGCTGTCTGGAGGCTTCATAAAGCAGCACGCCGGAAGCAACTGCCACATTCAGGCTTTCCGCCGCCCCTCGCATCGGAATGCGCACGGCAGTGGTCGCGGCATTCACTTCTTCAGCCGCTAAACCGCTCGACTCGGGCCCGAGGATCAACGCTGAGCGACGACGCCAATCAACTTCGTCGTAGCTCGTTCGTGCGTGAACGTCAGCACAAACAGTCTGCGCGTGATGCCGTGAACACCAGGAAATCGCCTCGTCGTATGTTGGCCCGAACCACACAGGCAGGCGAAAGGCCGAACCCATTGCGCCGCGCAAAGCCTTCGGTGAAAACGGATCCGCCGTGTTTTGTGTCGCAATCGCGCCGGTGGCTCCGGCTGCTTCGGCCGTTCGCAAGATGGCACCGACGTTCACGGGATTATTAATCCGGTGCATTATCACAATGAGCGCATCGTCCTGATTAGCCGCGAAATGTTGCTCGCTTGTCTCCGGTCGGGACGCCAGTACGATAATTCCCTGAGGTGTTTTCGTATAAGAGATCGACTCAAGCAATTTTTCTCCTACGAGCACCGCACGCCTGCCCCTGGCTATGATTTCCTTAATCAGAGGGGCAGACTTCTCTTTTGCCGCCAGCTCCTGAGATACGATTACAGCTTC
Organism: Pyrinomonadaceae bacterium; assembly: GCA_035297925.1. Lineage (GTDB taxonomy): Bacteria > Acidobacteriota > Blastocatellia > Pyrinomonadales > Pyrinomonadaceae > PSRF01. The sequence goes on from DATGYM010000121.1 coordinate 9,698, forward strand.
GACTGACAGAGCCGAGCGCAACGCCTCCTCGCAAAGCCGCAGGCCCTCTACAAAGATGAATTCGGTTGTCTTGCCGTCACGTATGGAGCGAGCCATGCGCAGCAGGGAATTGTCGTGGCTGGTAATGATTTCCGGCGTCATGTTCCTAAAACAGAGAAATTTCAGATCCCAGACCAGGACACGATTTAGGGTTACGACAGTGACACTTCCGCCCAAATGGGCCAGTGGTCGGAAACGCCCAAAGGGCGGGCCACGCCCCAACGGGAGATTGTCACGCCTCGATAAAAAATCCAGTCAGCGTGCAGGCGAATACCCATTCCGCGCCAGGTGGCAGTTCCTGGAGGTAAAGGTGTGGCGAAACCACGAGCCTCAAGAAAACCGCGCGTCTCCAGGATCTTGTTTTTGGAAAGAGTATTGAAGTCGCCCATGATCAACGTCGGACCAGTAGCGTGCTCGGCCTCGGCCATCAAAGCCTCGAGTTGCTCAAGTTGTCCACCCACAGCGGCGTGCGGATCGACATGCGCATTAAGAATGCGAAGTCTCTTTGCTCCGGCAGAAACCGTTGCTGCCATGGCCAAACGCGGCCGCCAGGCACACTCGTGCCATGGCAGATCGATCCGCGTCACGTCAGTAACCGGAAGACGGCTCAGGAAGCCAATGCCGGTGTCACCGGTGTCGTAAAGGGCGATGGGTTCTTCAAAGTCAAGCCACCACTGGCGAGTCCGGGGTTTGACGCCACGCGGAATGCCGGCGGGCAGGTGAATCCAGTTCATCTGCAACGCCTCGGCAAGTTCTCGAGTTACGTGATGTCGTCCGGAGCGCTCCGTATGTTTGTCAGCTTCCTGAAGAGCCAGCACATCAACGCGCGGCATGAGCCTTCCTTCAGAGAAGGCTCGCGCAGCAGCGCGAATGTTACCGGCAACCTTCTGATCGCGCCGAGCAGAACCGCGCAAGCCTGCCTTGCGAAGCAGCCCGCCCGAGATTAGAAAGCGGCCTACGGCGTAACGGATGTTGTATGATGCGACGACTATCGTTGAATCAACAGCGGAAGTCTTAATAGCCGTGGATTGAGCTTCGCCGATCTCGATCTTCTCAGCTTCTTTGAGCGGGGGAATCGCAGTTGCCATTTGCGGTAGTGTCGTAGTTCTCTGGTTATAACGCAAATATGAATCAAACCATCCTTGCTGCCGTCGATGACATGTTTTTTGCGGCAAAGATCCGCGCGACCGCCGAGGCGCTGGGAATCAACATCAGATTTTTTCGTCGCCTCGATGACCTGATGAAGGTTGCGTCTGAACAAGCTCCCGATCTGATCCTGGCAGACCTGCACAACGAAAAACTCAGTCCAATCGAATTGGCCAGGGAAGTTAAGGCAAGCGAAAGTCTAAGGACTGTCCGATTGCTGGGCTTCTTCTCACACGTTCAGACCGATTTACAGCGCGCTGCATTTGATGCGGGTTACGAACAGGTACTGGCTCGCTCTGTTTTCTCGAGGGATTTGGCGAAGATTCTTGCCGGT
>DATGYM010000122.1:0-3973 GCA_035297925.1 Pyrinomonadaceae bacterium
CGTCGCACCTTATTTTGAAGAGCGGCTGCATGAAAGACTGCCGACGAAAGCCAACCGCGTCATCAGCCGAATCCTGGAGGCGCGCGGCGGCAAATTAAACTCCAGTGTGTTTGGCGAACGTATGCGGGGGAAGGGTGAGTATTGGGCGGCGACTGAACGTTTGTTCAGGATTCACTCAGAGAGACTTGGATTCAATCGAACGGAGAAGCGCGTACCCCGCGGGGCAACCACATTCCGCAGACCTGACGCGCAGGGGAGCCTCTTTGGTTAACTTAACAAACAGCTGGCCCAAAATCCCGGCCGAATGCGCGCCGCTGCCGCGAATCTGAAAATTCTCAATACCCAAGCCGCTCCTCGTTTATCCGGTCAATGGCGGCAGATCCTTTTCGAGACTCCCATCTGTTTCACTAGAGACAGACCTTCGAGCTTTAATTATAATACCGGCGCATTCCCCTACAACCCCGAGCAGATCCCAGGAGGCTCAACCATGATGCTGATCAGACATGTCATAAGAGATCGAGAGCCTTATTCGATGAACGCAGCGGCGACCGTTCAGGATGCGGCAGAGTTTATGGCGTCTCGTAACATTGGCGCCGTTTGCGTAGTCGATGACGCCGGCAAACTTCTTGGCGTCTTCTCTGAACGCGACATTCTGCGACGCGTCGTCGTACAGCGGCGCGACCCCGCATCAGTAAAGGTGGGGGACGTCACCAGCGAACTGCGAGCGGTCATTAATTGCGACGAGACACCACATCAAGCGCTGGAAAGAATGGAAGTAATCGGCACTCGTCATTTGCCGGTAGTGGATGGCGAACGCTGGGTCGGTATGCTGTCGATGCGAGATCTGATGCGAGTAGAACTTGGTGAGCAGGGAGACGAGATTAAACTGCTGCACGAGTATATCCAGCATTAAGAAAAGGGGTGAAAGGGGTAAAGGTGAATGGGGCAGATGCGTTTGCAGGGATGCTTACCGACGAACGCGGTTCGTAAGTTATCTGCCGTAAGTTCAATTGCTCAATTAGGTTTTGCGGCCATTATGGTCCGATCATTCCTTCCGTCTCTTAATCTTTTTTCCTTTACCCGTTCCCCTTTTAGCCTGTTTCCCAGTTTCCGTTCGCCCAGGTTTCTCTTGACTCGCCCGCCTTTGCTGGCATTGTTCTCTCTCATGGCGGCGTTCCTCATCGCCTGTGACACTGTTCCGCCGGGTCGAGGCGCGGGCGAGATCGAAACAACGTCACAGAAAACTCCACAGCCTGGGCAGCCGCAACAGAGTCAGGTAAGTTTTCGTGTGGAGACGGTTGTGCGTAATCTGGAGGTGCCGTGGTCCATTGTCTGGGCGCCTGACGGCCGCATGTTTTTTACCGAGCGCCCGGGTCGGGTTCAGATTTACCAAAATGGAAAGCTGGCCTCGCGTCCCGTCTTCACAGTGCCGGACGTGGCCCCCTCCGGCGAAGGCGGCCTGATGAGCATCGCTCTTCATCCGCAATTTACCGCAAATCATCTGCTCTATCTCTCTTACGTTTACAGAGGCGACAATCAGAGCGTCCGCGTCGTGCGATATCGTGAGAGCGAAAGTGGTTTCGTTGATCGCAAGGTCATTATTGAGAATATTCCGGCGGCTCAATATCACGCGGGTTGCCGACTGCGCTTTGGCCCTGACGCCAAGTTGTACATCACAACCGGTGATGCGACGCATCGTGATTTGGCGCAACAACTTGATTCGCTGGCCGGCAAGATCCTGCGACTGAACGACGATGGGACGATCCCCAGCGATAATCCATTTGTGGGACGTCAGGATGCGCACCCCGAGATTTGGTCTTATGGTCATCGCAACGGTCAGGGCCTCGATTTTCAAGCGGGAACAAATCTGATCTTCGAGACAGAGCATGGCCCGAGCGGTTTTGATGGACCCGGCGGTGGTGATGAAGTGAACATCGTAGATAAAGGAAAAAACTACGGTTGGCCGGTGATCCATCACCAGCAGACAAATCCTGGTATGGAATCTCCGCTACTGGAATACACCCCCGCCTGTGCGCCGGCCAGCGGCATGTTTTATCGCGGCGCCGCGTTTCCCGAGTTTCGCGGCAACTTCTTCTTTGGCTGCCTGGTTGGGACGCGTATCATTCGCGTGATACTCGATGGTCGTCGCGTCGTGTCACAGGAGAATCTGCTCGAACGAAAGTATGGCCGCATTCGTGACATAGCCGAGGGTCCGGACGGTTATCTATATTTCTCAACCTCAAACCGAGACGATCGGGGCGAACCCGCTTCCGATGACGATCGCATCATCCGGCTGGTGCCGGTTAGATAGGTGCACTGTGATTCGACCTGTCCGGCAAAGACCCGAGTTTTAGCGTAGTCCTGAGTCTGAGGTGACATCAAACTATGGATTCAATGAAAAGAATTCCAGCGGCGCTCGTGCTGCTCGGTGCATTGTTGTTTGCTGGCGCGTCCTCAGCTCAGTCGGGCAGGTGTAATGCGCGGTTACGTCGCTTTTGAGGGTCTATCTTATAACGATGTGGCAGAGCGCAAGGTCAACGCTAAAATAGAATTGCTTAGAAACAAGGAGGACAAGGATCCTGTTACGACGCAAACCACCGAACATGGCTCCTACGACTTCGGATCTGTAGCGCCTGGCGAGTATGTTCTGCGAATCTCATCCCCGGGTTACAAGGTTTATGAGACGGAGATCTACCTGCCATCCGATTTCATTTGTAATCTCGGTGTGATTTTGCGGAAACTTGAAGCATTGAAGATCGCGTCACAAGCAGACGAAGGTGGAAAATGACTAATGCAGAGCGAGCGACAGACATCCGTCAACAGGTGAGTGATGAGGAGTGGCAAGCGCGCATCGATTTGGCCGCTGCTTACCGTCTCGTGGCGCTTTATGGTTGGGACGATTTAATTTTTACCCATCTGTCAGCGCGAGTCCCGGGGCCGGAACATCATTTCCTGATCAACCCCTACGGAATGATGTTTGAGGAGATCACGGCGTCAAGGTTGGTAAAGGTCAACCTTCAAGGTCAGATCGTTTCGGCCACGCCTTACGTTATAAACCCCGCGGGCTTCACTATACATAGCGCGGTGCACGCGGCGCGGCCAGATGCCCTCTGTGTGATTCATCTGCATACGGCTCACGGCATTGCCGTTTCCGCACAGAAGGACCGGCTGCTCCCAATCTCACAGCAGTCCTTGTTTGCGCTTGCTTCGTTGGGATATCACGATTACGAAGGTCTGGCACTCAATGAGGACGAGAAGGCGAGACTGGTGGCCGATCTCGGCAATCACAGCAACCTGATACTTGTGAATCATGGCCTGCTTACTGTGGGAAAAACCCCGGCAGAAGCCTTTCTTTCAATGTACATACTTGAGACTGCCTGCCGTATTCAAATCCTCGCCCAGTCCGGAGGAGGAGCGCTCAACTATGTGCCAGAACCAATTCTGGGTAGCGTGGCCTCACAGCTAAGCGCAGTGACTCTTGGCCAGGGGGCGCAGTTGGCCTGGCCCGGTCTGCTTAGAAAACTCGATCGGATTGACCCCTCTTACCGCGAATAATCTCGTGCGTTCCGATGGTCAGGCGTGCCGATGCTTCAGTCGCTTAATCTCACGACTAAACCAATTAACATGTAACGGCCTGGAATAGTTCCCGAAGATAGAGCTATGGCTTCTGTGCCAGGATCGCTGTCTTGCTCCAGCCAATGACCTGCAACGGCGGAAAGCGATACTCGTGAACCATTCGGAACCTCTGTTCTGTCTGGCTGAGAATTTCCTTGCGCGGGTGCTTCTTGAACCGAAAAAGAATCTCAAGGAACGTTGTCGCGGGGGAAGGGCGGCAGGGAATGTGCAACAAGTGACCACCGGGAGCAATCACTCGGGAGAGTTCCGTCATGCCTTCAGCTAGCGGCACGTACTCGAGGGCGCCGCTGGTAACAACTAGATCAAGGGAATTGTCTGCAAAGGGAAGGGACAAGAG
>DATGYM010000123.1:0-20536 GCA_035297925.1 Pyrinomonadaceae bacterium
CGAATTGAACGGTAATAAGACCATCGGCGCGACTGAAAACCTGCGCGCGCGCCACGTTGACGGCGCGCCGAACCACTTCACTGAGGCGGGTGGGCTTTGTCGCCAGCACGCGTGGACGTGCGCGAGAAAGCAACGCCCGCACTGTTTGATCGATGCGCACTACTTCGCTGCGAATTCCCTGTAATGCTTCGCTTTCCGGATCGTTTTGCTCCCGGCGGCGTAAAAGAATGTCAACCACGCCCTGAATACCTGCCAGGGGATTCTTGATTTCGTGCGCGAGACCTGCCGCCAATTCGCCCACCAGTGACATCTGCGCCGCTTGTTGCAACTCGTTTTGCAGACGCTTCTCTTCGGTGATGTCAGTATTGACGACCAGTTTTTGAAGGGGCCTGCCCGTTGCATCCCGAACCAGAGCCCAACGCCCCTCGACGATGATGGCGTGTCCGTCTTTGGTAATTTGATTGAGTTCGCCATGCCAGCGTCCAGTCTTTTCGAGAGCCTCCTGAGCCTCCTCAAATTCCACCGGCACTTCGCTAAACAACAGCGAGCGCGCATCCTTGCCTAACGCCTCTTCTGACGTCCATCCGTAAACTGCTTCCGCGCCTTTGTTCCAATAAATGATCTTGTCGTCCAGATCGCGAACCAGAATCGCGTCATGCGTTTCGTTGAGCAGGGCGGCCTGGCGGCTGATTTCTTCTTCCGCCAACTTGCGTTGCGTAATATCGTGACGGATAGCGATGTATTGATAAGGCTTCCCGTCAGAGTCAAGGAAGGGAACGATCGTGGTGTCGACCCAGTAGATCGAGCCGTCCTTCGCGCGGTTCCTCAATTCGCCTTTCCACACTTTGCCGCTGGCAATTGTGCTCCACAGATTGCGTATGAACTCTTTCGAATGAAAACCGGAATTTATTAGGCGATGGTCCTGGCCCAGCAGCTCTTCACGCGAGTACTTTGAGATGCGGCAGAACTGATCGTTGACGAAGTTTATGATGCCGCGATGGTCGGTGATAGCGACAATGGTGGATTGATCAAGTGCAAACTTGATGTCGGCTAATTCTTTAAGCGAACGCTGCAGATCGCCTCCGGGAGCGAGATTTGGGACGTCGGACGTTTTCAGCGCAGAGTCAGCCATGCAGCGAGATTATAGAATATTTGAGCATGGGTGTGTTTCACTGACAGAGAATCAGCTTGTTGCTTCGGTGCGGGCCTCTTCGAGTTTCTTCAGACGATAGCGCAGCTGATCGCGCGAAATGCCCAGCAATTCGGCGGCCTTCGTTTGATTTCCGCCACTGCGTTCAATGGCCTGCCGCACCAGAGACATTTCCACTTCCTCGAGCAGCACTCCCCTGGGGGGCAGGCGGAAATGATTTGCCTGTAGCGCCGCGTCGCCGCTCGTCCCCGGGTGCTTTCCTCTGTCATCGGATAAGGTGCGAGGAAGGTACTTAGCTGAAATCTCTTCACCATCCTCTAAAATCATCGCCCGCTCGATGACGTTGCGCAGTTCGCGCACGTTGCCGGGCCAATCGTAGTTACGGAAGGATTCCAATGCCTCCTCGGAGATACTGTCGATGTTTTTTCTTAGCCGCTCTTTGAAGCTTGCCAGGTAATGCTCGGCCAGCATCCGCACATCATCACCGCGCTCTCGCAGGGGCGGGATGTCGATTTGAATTACGGCTAACCGGTAAAAAAGATCGGCACGGAAACGGCCCGCCTCGCCTTCCGTCCTCAGATCGCGGTTCGAGGCGGCGATCACCCGGACATCCAGGGGCAAATCCTTCAAACCACCGACTCGACGAAACGAACCTTCTTCGAGCACTCGCAGCAGCTTGGCCTGGAGGCTCAATTCAAGCTCGCCTATCTCGTCCAAGAACAGCGTGCCGCCTTCGGCCTGTTCGAATAATCCTTCTTTGCGCGCCTTAGCGTCAGTAAATGCGCCTTTCTCGTAACCGAACAATTCGCTTTCGATGAGCGTGCTCGGCAACGCGGCGCAATTGATGGCGATAAAGGGTGAATTGGCCCGCGAAGAATGGTAATGAATCGCCTTGGCGACGAGATCTTTTCCCGTGCCTGATTCACCTTGCAGGAGCACGGATGACACTTCGCTCTCCGCCACTTTGTGCGCAAGCTCGAGCATCTCGCGCATGGCCGGCGACTGACCGACGATCTGCTCAAAACTAAATTGTTGCGCCCGTTCGCGCCGAAAAAGAGTTACTTCTCGCCGCAGACGGCTTGCCTCGATGCCGTTGCGAATTGCAACCTGCAATTCCTCGAGATTAATCGGCTTGCCGATGAAATCGTAGGCGCCACCACGTAACGCCGCGATCGTTTCGTCGACGAGCACATTTGCGGTGATCATGATCACCACCGCGTCGGGCTGCCGCCGGCGAATGTTGCGCAGCACGTCAAGCCCGGAGCCGTCCGGCAGATTAATGTCGAGCAGGACGGCTGCGGGAGCTTCAGCATCAAACGCTGCCAATGCCGCCGAGGCGGTTTCGGCTTCAATGGGTTGATAGCCCCAGCCGCGCAACGCCTCGCCCAGCGACCAACGGATCATCTTCTCATCGTCGACGACGAGAATTTTTTGATTGGTGTTGTTCAGAACCGTTTTCCCCAACTTTCCAGCCGCCACTCCTGTCGCAATCCCAGCGCTGCGGATTATAGGAGAGCGGCGAGCTTGAAGAAACCTGCCGCTGCGGAAGTCGGTACTGGCGTGACAGTATCCTTCGACGACATTGGCCCTGAATCTGGCAGAGCAATGTTTATGCCGGGCATTCAGCTTCGATTTTTTTAGGGTAAATTCGCTTTTTCAGGCTGAGCTGCGTGAATTCACACAGGGGAGCGCGGTTTTTACCAGAGCTCGTAGTTAGCCGCGCTTCTTTACCACGCGCGCCTTGGGCGGTTCATTGGCCAGCGCCAGATGTTGCTCGAAAAGGCGAGCTGAAGCATCGAGGAAATCAAATGAGGTGACGATGCCCACGAGTTGGCCCGCTTCGACCACGGGCAGGCAGCCAATGCGTTGCTCGCGCATGATCTTCATCGCTTCCAGCGTGGGCGTAGAAGGGGAAACAGTGACTGGGTCTACTACCATCAGTTCGCGTACCAAAATGCCGTTGATATCCTTGTCACGGCTGCCGGAGCTCACCAAACGAAGCAGATTGCGATGTGTTATTAGTCCAACCAGCCGTCCATCTCCATCTTCGACAGGCACGTGCCGGATATGACGCCAGTCCATCACACTGGCGGCCAGATCAATAAGGTCGTCCGGCTGCACCGTAAAGAGATCCGTCGACATAAACTGGCCCACCGTGCGGTATCCCTGCTCCCATTTCTCCGGCTCGGCCTTCCTGACTGGTAGCCACGTGTGAACAGGCTCATTCTTTTTTTGACAGGCGAGCATTGAGGAAGTGAGTTGCACCAATCGCGTATCCTTGGGCCCCTCCTGAATGGCTGCCAGCGATTTCAAGATCCAGCGCGCGCCGGTCTGCCGGCTGCGCACCCGCTCTTCAATGATGCCCAGATATTTGTCGATGTCCGCGGCTTCGACATTTGCGCTGGTAAGGCCCTGTCTTGCAAGTGGAAGCAAATGATCGAAAACCAACGACGATGCTGACCAGCCTTGACCGTCGATCCAGTGGAAGTGAGCGTCGAGACCATGACGAGCGGCGCGGAAAAAGTTTGACTTTGCTTCGTCAAATGACATTCGTGCGGAGATGTCACCATATTCCAGAGGCAACGCCACCATTAATCCTACGAAAAACGCGGTATTAGCGATCTCGTCAACTATCGTGGGGCCGGACGGCAAGGCGCGATTTTCAATGCGCAGATGAGCAGCGCCGTTGGCGACTCCATAGCATGCCCGGTTCCAGCGCCAGACGGTCCCATTGTGCATCCGCAGGGCAGACAACAATGGCATCTCACCACGCGCCAGCACCTGGAATGGATCTTCATCAGGCTCCGAGATCATAATCGGACGAAAGCGCGAAATCTGGTCGTGGAAAAGCGCAATCACGGAATGCTTCAGCCAACCTTCGCCAAAGCTGACCCGCGTAGGATGGCTGCGGGCCAACTGCGAACGCGTTCGTTCATCCGTCGAGTGCTGAAACAACGCGACCCGGGTTTCCTGCCAGAGCCTATGACCGAAGAGCAGCGGCGAATTAACAGCCGTTGCCAGCACCGGAGCAGTGATCGCCTGAGCGGCATTGTAGTGGGCCACAAACTCATTCGCGCTGGATTGAAAGTGAATTTGAAAACTTGTGTTGCACGACTCCATCATGATGTTGTCGTGCGTTAGCTGAAGTTCGTCCAGGCCTTTGATGTGGATTGATAATGGTCCCCCTCGCAGCCGGATCACAGCGCGATCCAGTTCGTGATAGCGAGGAACCGGAGTCAGATTTTCAAGGGTCAGATCTGATTTCAGCAAGGTCGGCAAAATCCCCGAGAGGAGCACGTCAGCGCCCAGCGTTCTGGCGCTGCGACGCACGATTGCAATCAGCTCATCAACCTCCTGTTCCATTTGGCGCAAACAAGTTCCGGTCAGCAGGAGCGGCGTGAGGTTGGCCTCGAGATTAAACCTGGCAATTTCCGTAGTCAGTCGAGCAGTGTTGGCGTGCTTCAGGACCTGGAGCGAAACCGGCGCCGGACGCAGATCGCGATCGACGAGGAACATCTCCTGCTCCGCGCCGATCCTGGAGACCCCACTTTCCACCAAACCACGTTCCAGCATGAAAGCGAGCGCACGTAGATCATTCAGCACGGCCTTCATAAAAACCTGTGACTTTTGCTGGTCAAACTCGCTGATGTTATGGTCGCCCATAAAAAGTTGGGAGCTAAAATCGCAATTCATATGCCCACTTGAGGAACGGGTAAACTTGCATATTACGGGAGGATAACGCGTGATTGAGATCCTCTCCCTGCGAGTTTTTCCTCAGGTTGGGGGAAATTTCAAAGGTCAATCTACCCAGGCTTAGCGCCGGAAAATACTGCGGACTTACATGACGCGAATCACTTCAGACCGGTGGGTTTCGTATCGTTCCGCGGATGGCATTGAGCACATTGGAACATAGAAATGTCGCCAAGGTTAATCGGATGCTGAAAGGGCTTGTTAGCTTTGTGGCAGAACTCACACTTGTGATCGGCCAGAGCGCCCAGGTCAACCGGATGTTGAAAAGGTCCGGTCTTTACGGAAGCGGCCGGGTTTGTAGAGTCATAAATCACCGTATGACAAACAGTGCAATCGTTGGTGATGACTTTGCCGTTGTCACTGACATGCTCGCCGTCATGACAGCGGAAACAACCTGAGAAATACAAATGCCCAATGTTGTTCGGATGCGTTTGCCAGTCAGTCTTCATCTCCGGAAAGAAGTAAGTCTCAAAGATCCTTTGCACTTCAGTTACCGCGCCTTTGAGCGACGCCTGCTTCTGCGCATATACATCGCTGTAATTTGCCCGGTAAAAGTCGTTGAGACTCGAGTCGATGGTGCGTATTGCTTCCGGAGTTGAGGCATATGGTCTGCTTAGCACCTCCACGGCTTGCCGCTTGAGATAGGGTAACGATGGATCGAGTCTTCCCGCGACAAAAGCCTGGTCGACCGCTACATCGGGCGGCAGATAAACGTGCGCCGGGCGATTGTGACAATCAACACAATCCATTCTGCGCTTGCCGCTCGTGGCGATCTGCTGCAGAGACAGTGGCCGGTTGCGATCGTAATATTCGGTGACGTTCCCGTGCCTATCCTTTATCTTCACCCACGGAATAACCTGCCGATGATCGTCGGTTGAGATATAGGTTATTTCGTTTGCGATATTCATGTGCCAGTGTATTCCGGTGACGAGACCGGTCGTTGTACTGCCGCCACCGACATTTATAAGCATGCGCTTTTGATGCAGCGTATTTTTTTCGTCATACGCGTAGTGATTAAAAACCTTCATTTGCGCGCCGAAAAATTTCTCTGGCCAGTGACACTGTTCACAGGTTTCCTGCGCGGGTCGCAGGTTGTGAACCGGCGTGGCTATGGGGCGTGAATACTTGTTGAATGTGACTGAGTAAAGCTGATAGGCGCCGGAGAGTTTCGAGCGCACATACCAGCCGGCTCCCGGGCCAACGTGACAACCCACGCAGCCTACACGCGCATGCGCGCCGGCTTGATAAGCGGTGCGCTCCGGCTTCATTACGTGACAGGTCTGACCACAGAAACCTACTGACTCAGTATATTCGTAAGCGCGATAGCTGCCGAAAGCGCTGGCAGAGACGAACACAAAAGTAATGCAAAGGAAGGTGAGGAAGGCCCGCCGCGCATGAGGATCATTCAGATCCAAACGCGGATAGGCGGCCATCTGATCGGGTGCCAACCTTCGCCGGCGAGTTCGCTCGCGGATTCCGCCTAAAATCACTACCAGGAAACCGAACATCAAAATCGACGGAAAGATGATGTAGGTCAGAATTCCGAGATAAGGATTTTCTCCGCTGGAGGTGATCTCCAGAAGAAATAACAGCGTGACGCTGACGAGGCTGGCGATTACGATTGCGGCCCCGACAAGACTGATGTAGTTGCGAAAGAGGGAGGGTAGTTTCTGCGCGGATTTTTCGTCAACCATGATCGTCTGTATTGGCTTGCTCTAACCCAGTTGAGATTTCGTTGGCAGGAGATTCACTTGCTTCGCCCTTCGCGCCGGCTTCATTCTCCGCTTGCTTCATACGTTCATAATCCAGTTCATGCTCTTCTTTGTAAAGCTCTTCAGAGACGCGCCCATCCAATATCGCGAAGTTCAAAGGGTAAACATCGGGATCAAAAATAACGTGATAAAAGTGCCAGACGATGATGGCCAGCGTGGCCAGCACGGCCTCATAAAAGTGCACTGAAAGCGCTATATCTATCCACCAGCGAGCCAGAAAGCTAAAGAGACCGAGTTTGAACCAAATCATCAGACCCGTCAGACCCATGATTATGGTTCCCCAAACGACTGCCCAGTACTCAGCTTTTTCGGCATAGCCAAAGCGGGCAATCCTGGGCTTTTGCGTTTTAGCGCCCAGATAATACCAGAGATTACCAATCAGATCTTTTACGTCCTTCCATTTCGGGAGCATGTCCTTTACCCACAAGCGGCCTTCTTTGGTCAGCGTGAGGTAAAGCAGATGGTAGGTTCCCACCAGCAGCATTACCACCGCCGCGACGCGGTGAATGATTCTTCGCAGCCATTCGTTTGCGCCCAACAGCCAGGCCAGCGACGAATCGGGATACTGCAGGGCAAAGCCACTCAAAACGAGCGCGATAAAACTAATCAGAAGTAACCAGTGCTGGGTTCGCTGGTTTGCCGTCAGGCGAACGATCTTCCTAACTTCGCGCTTTCGCGCTAAAGCCTTCCGACGCCAGATGAGCGCATTGTGAAGCACCATGCCGCCGATCGTCAGCACGATCAAGGGCAAGTAGATCCAACGAACTATCCTCGTGCCGACTGCGCCTGCATCGTGAGTCGCTACGTCGGAAACGAGACCAGCGTTCAAGTGAATTTTGCCTTTAGTGAAATTCACACCGGCGCCCACGTGACACTGGCCACAGGTCTGCTGCAAGTTGTTTGCGTTGATCAGGGATTTGGGATCTGACGAAGGAAGAATGTTGTGCACTCCGTGACAACTGGCACAGTTTGCCACGACGCTCGAGCCAAGTTGTGAGGCGAGGCCGTGGTAACTGTCTTTGTAACTGCTCACCCGACCGCTCGCTATTCCAAACTCCTGCGTCAGGGTGACGCCTTCATGACACTTCGCGCAACTATCCGTTCCCACGGCAGTAGAAATCAATGATGTGGTCTGATCGAACGGCATCTTGATGTTGTGAATGCCGTGGCAATCAGTGCAGACCGGGGCACGAGAAACACCCCTAATTACCGCCTGACCATGAATACTCTCAAGAAATTCGCGCGCTTCTGTTTGGTGGCACTTGCCACAGGTTGAAGGAATATTGAACTTGGCGATTGACGACTGCGCGATTGAAGCGGGCTGAATATCGTGACTGTTATGACAGTCGGTGCACACGGCAGCACTCGTATTGCCCTGCGCGACGGCCTTTGCGTGGACGCTTTCCCGATACGAAAGAAAAGGACGATCGCTGATGCCGCTGCCTTGCATCACGGATTTGTCGCCATGACACTTGCCGCAAGTTTCGGCAATGTTACCGCGGTTGATTGTCGAATGTGGATCTGAGGCCGGCAAAATCGTTGTCCGATCGCCATTCTTGGTATGGCAATCAAGGCAGGCTGCCGCTTTCGTGCCGTTGTGCAGCGCCTGAGCATGAAAGCTATGGTCATAACCACTATGAGGGACGGTGTGGAAAAGCGAACCCGCCAGATAGGGAAGCGCCTTGCCCGGCGCATGACAGCCCTGGCAGTCCAACGATGGGGAGGGAATCGGAGAAGCACTTGCCTGCGGCCCGCCAATGATAGCCCCGGCGTTCGGCTTTATTGGCGCCGGAGAAGATTGACTGTTCTGTGCTTTGGCGGATTTAAGGGTAGTCAGAATAAAAGCGGCTCCGCACAACAAGCCGGCAATGATAATTGAAGCAAGGTAGCGTCGCACGGACTCTTACCTTTCCTGAAGGCGATTAAAAAAACCTCCTATGTCTTTGCCGCACTCGCGTCACAGACACAGGAGGTTTGGAGGAGACTCGTCGGGCCACATGCTTTGCATCACCCAAAGGACAATCTCAGAATAAGCGGCAAAGCAATAATGACGAAGCGAGCACCGCTCACGATGAAGAGCCGAGTTACTGCTTGATCGACTTCATGTAGTCAAGTAGGGCCTTTGCCTGATCCGCGGTAACGCCTTTTTCCTCGAAAGCCGGCATATTGGGAGGCTTCTCGGCCTTCTTTCCCTTCATGATTGCTTCGAGAAGTGTTTCGTCAGCTTTTGCTTTATCGAAACGTTTATCGGCGGCCGCCCCATGGCAAGCTACGCATTTTGTCTTGTACAAACCCGCAGCGTCGAACTGATCTGCAACCGTAACCCTCGCGTGCACAGGCACCAGCAGCGATGCCGCTAAAACCAACCCGCCAGTGATTGCCACCGCAAGAGTAATCACCCGTGTAACCGTGAACTTCATTATTGCCTCCACCTTCCTCAAGGAACTTGCGAATCGAGGGATTAAAATCCCCAGAATCGGGCAGGGCAACGGCCGTGCCGCTTCTGATACATCGAAAAACCGTAGGCATTACTCTTTAACGTGCGGCCTTTCGCACAAGCAATCGAAAAATTCCCCAACCTGCCTCAAGCGGCGGTTTTCTTGTGGCAAGCCACGCATTTCTTCGATGTTGGTGGCGGCGGTGCCAAATCAGGCCGTGCCTTTACCGCTGCGTCGTGACAACCGCCACAGTTGCGATGGAACGCCTGCTGGTTCGTCAAAATGGTTGGCTCGGCACTGCCTTCAAACTTAAGTTGGGGAGTCTCAGGCAGCAGTTTCGGCTTGGCATCCGCACGAGCATGACAGTCAGTGCAGATGTTGACGACGGTCGCGGTTGGTTCTTTCTCTAGCAATTCAGCGGTCAAGGTAGTAGTGCGGTCTGCCGGCCACGCCGTCTTGTGTGGTGGATGCTTCACAGCCTCAGACGCGGGTTGTGCCGTGTGATGACATTCAACGCACTGAATTGGCTTGGTGCCATCAGCGCTGCGGTTCTTTGTGATGTGGTTGATGTGACTGAATGTGACCGGGCCCAGCTTGGCTTCCTTGGCCAGCATAATTATCTCCGGCGGTTTTATTATCTCCGCTGGCTTTTTCGTGTCTTGTGCCGACACGTCATAAGTGATTCCCGCCGTGCTCGAAAGAAGCAGAAGGGACAAAAAAATTAAGGCAGAAAGCGTAAACAGTTTCATACTTACCTCCTTTTAAGATCGTCGCGGCGTCTCTATTCCAACGAAATATTGCAGCCCGCTGACAACTCAGTCATTTCAGAAGTGCCATGCCGGACCGGTGTGACAGCGCTTGCACGTGCTGAAATCGTCGCCACCGAAAGCTCGCTTCCCATTGTGACAAGTCATGCAACTCTGGGCCCGCCCGCTTGCATGATGGTTGAGTGGCTCAGGAGCGGTTACCTGTCGGCGCTGCGGCAGACCGGCCCTGACCTGGTGGCACTCAACGCAGGTGACCTTTTGGTGCTTTGCATGACTAAATCCGACACGAAACGCCTGCGCGGATTGCGGTGTACGCGAATAGCCGCCCAGTTGATGACAAGTTCCGCAGGAAGAGATATCGCGGCCGCCGGATTCAGCGCGCGGCGTGTGGCAGCGGAAACAAGTTGCATGCGCATTGAACCCCGAGGGAATTGAGAGCGCCACGCCCGCACGTGTGGGCCGATGACAGGTGGCGCAGCTTACGCTACCCATACTGACGTGGCGGCCGTGGTCAAACTTCATTCTGAAACTCTTCAAACGCGGAAACGCTTTCAGAGCGCCCGACTTTATGTCCGTGTGACAAATCGTGCAGATCGGGCTATCTGAGCCGGAGAACTGTTGCGCGTGACATCCAGCACAGGGCAAGTGGCCGTTGCTTCCCGGCAGTTTTGGGCGCGTCGCGTTCGCTTCGCGACGATGACATAGCAGGCAAGGGAGCCGCGAGTGATTTCTGCTGCTGTGCTGAAACCTTGAGTAGTCCAGACCTTCAGGAAATTGCATCTGTTCCTGAGCGGATGCTGGTTCAGCACGCTTAGGTTCGGCCGCGCGCGAATTGAACACACTAACAGAGATCAATGCGATCAGTGCCGCAATAAGAAGCAGCCTGCTCGAGGGCAATTCTGTGAGTTTTAGCGCCATACCTGTGATCGGGGCAAAGCCCCTATCAGATTCTGAGATCCGCCGGAAGGTCAGAGACCTGCGGCACATTGGTCGGCATAGCCGTATCAATCTTTTGATCATCCCAGGAAATTAACTCGGCTCCTTTTTGATTGCCGGCGTTGGAATCGCACTGGGATGATCTGCCGGAACAGCCTCGCGACCGAACGTGATGTGACACTTCGTGCACACAAATGCAGGGTTCTTTTTCTTCTCATCAATCTCGAAATTCAAAGCGCCCCCATCATCCGCGGTCGCTGTGATATGACAGCCGTCAGCGCCGCCGCAGGATTTCACTGGCACTCTCAATGTGCTGGCATCGACAGTATTGAATGTCGCCACATTGTGACAGTTCATGCAGTTCAAATCCGGGTGCTCTCCTCCTTCGTGCCGGAATGCTCCCGAGGACATGCGCCTGCTCCATCTGGCCAGCATCATCTTGTCGGTAATTCCCATATCCGCAGGTAACTTCGGATCGAAATCAACTTTCGGGTGCGGTCCTGCAGGCAACAGCTTATGACAAACGTTGCAGTCCTTTCCCTCGGGCGGGATCCCCGAATCGGAATTGTGGCAAGTGAAGCAAACGGTATGACTATTTGGAATCGTTTTAAATGTGCCCTTCTTCAGCCAGAAGGCGTCGCCCAGGTTTTTTGGCGGCTTGGTGACGTATTCTTCGCTTGAATTGCCCTGCGGCTGATAAGTCTCATGACATACCGGACAACTTTTGGGCGGGCCGTCGTTTTTCTTTTCCTGAAATGAAACGGCGACGAACCGGCTATTGAGTTCGCGGTTCGAATTATTGAAGCCAACAACGTCAAGATGTTTATCGTGGGGAAATCCGACACCAAACTCTGAAACGAAGTCACGCCGCTTGAGCTTCGGATCCGTAACGTCTCCGAGGCTGGGAAACAGATAACGACTGGTGTCGCGCGGGCTGACCTGAATATGGCAATTGGAACAAATCGCCGGCGCCGGTCGCTCGCGAGCGAAGAATTGCTGGCGGTGGCAATTCAGGCAGGAAGCGTGTTCAGGAAAATCGCTGACATCGGGAAACGCTGCGTCGCCTTTGCGCATTTCCTTCCAATTCTTCGCGGGAAACTTATGACACGAATCGCAGGCCAGCTTCTGGTTTTCCACATGAGTGCGATGCGAGAATTGCGTGTAGTTAATCGGCGGTTTCTTTGGTGCGGCTGGTTTTTTTGAACGCGCCCGCGCGCGTTTCTGCGGTTCCGGACCGGCATTTGTTTTTGCCGAGTTGGAAAGTATGGGCGCCGGAAGTAAAAATCCCAATGCCAGAATGAAAACCGCTAGTCCTACGCGTCGAAGTTTCATCGGTTAACAATAATGCTCAGGCGCCGTCGGCGCTAATCGCCTGGTTGCTTTCAATCTGTCTCACCTTAAGATAAACCAATAGCGCAAGAAATAGGATGAAGACCAGCGATACGGCCAGTCCTTTCCTTCTAAAACTCAGTTCAGCCAGTGCGTCAACGCCCGACTGGTAGTCTTTTTGGGCCACTTCTAGTCCCGGCCCGATTACCTTGTCAACCTCGTCCGCGGATGATGAATGAATCAGCACTCGCGCATGCGTTAAGGCGTCAGTAGCCCCCTTCAATTCGAATTTCGGTTTACTGACTTCCATTCCGGCACGCTCGGCCCGGTTGAGGATCTCGCTTGATTTATTCGTACTTGCAATCAGCTCGTCGATTCGCGAACGCATATGGTCCGCGGCGATGAAACCCTTGTCACCATTTGTGTGACAGTTAATGCAGAGCGAGCCCTGGTTGGTCCCAAGCAACTGATCCCCGGGTTTATTTATCGCGTGATTACTATGACAGGTTATGCACTCGCCCAGCTCCTTCTTATCAAAGGCAGCCTTGTGCGGACTCGTTTGAAACAATTCCGCCTGACGCGCGTGACACTGGCCGCAGACGTTGGCAACGGAAGCGATTCCCGGCGGCGTCGCTCCATGATTCCCATGGCAGTCATTGCACGTCGGGGCGGAAAGGTCCTGTTTTTCATACAGTGCCTGCGCGTGCACGCTGGTTTTGTACTTCGCGTATTGATCGCTGGGAATGCCGAAGCCGTGCATGTAATCGGCGCTGGCGTGGCACTTGGCGCAGGTTTCAGCCACGTTCGCCGGATACACCGAAGACAGCGGGTCACTAATCGCCCTGATTCCATGAACGCTGTGGCAACTAATGCATGTGGCCACACGCGACTCGCCCGTCTTCAACAACTTGCCGTGCACGCTGGTGTAGTACTCGCGCTCCTGATCCACACGCAGCGACGGATTAAACTTTTTCATCAGATTCGCGTCGCTATGACACTTGCCGCAGTAAGCGGGAATGTCTAGCGTCTTGGGCTTGCCGAGATAGCCCTTGGCCGGATCCTTTGCGGCCTCTTTGGTGTCGGCGTTAGGGTCGCCGCCATGGCAATCGTTGCACGACAGGCCGCGAGAGCGATGGATATCGTTATCAAAAAGTTTGGCCGGCGCGCTCAGCCTGGGATCATCCAGCTTTGCATGACATTCGATACAGGAGCTCTTCTTCTGCGCCGACACTATCGTGAAGGAAATCAAAATAATCAGCACTTGCAGCGCATAACCGGCGAGCGCCGGCACAGGTCCGGCCCTGCGCATCTCGACAGGCGACGGCGCGAATTGGTCCTTTTGGTTTTTTGGACTGACTCTATTCATAAGCCGTCTCACGTCAGGTATCCGACGACTGTCATCACCACGATAAAAAGCAGTGCCAGCACGCCGCACGTATTAAAGATCAACCTGCGCCTGCGGTTCTGCGGCGAACGATCGACGAAAGGCACAATAAACAAAAGCAAAGCGACAAAGTTAAAGGCCATGATGCCGAGCACTTCGCCGTCAAAACCAAAAACTTTTGCAGGAATCAGTTTGAGCGTCTGGAACATGAAGAGGAAATACCACTCTGGCTTGATACCGGCGGGTGCCGGCGCAAAAGCATCGGCCTTCTCTCCCAACTCCCAGGGGAACAGCGCCGCGAGCGCTGCCAGCACGCCGATGGCTAGAATCCAGCCGATGAGATCCCGCAGAAGAAAATTGGGTACAAACTTCATTTTCTTCAGGGGTTGTCCCGCGAGACTGGGAGGAACGCTCATGCCGTGTTGTTGCACCAGCAGCACATGCAGGCCTATCAGGATCGTTGCCGTGGCCGGCAGCACGGCCACATGAAATCCGAAGAAGCGCGTCAGCGTCGCGCCGGTTACATCGTCGCCGCCGCGCAGAAAGCGCAGCATCGGGCGGCCTACGATGGGAACGACGCCCGCGATCTCTGTTCCTACTTTCGTGGCAAAGAAAGCGAGCTTGTTCCAGGGAAGTAAGTAGCCGCTGAAGCCGAAGCAGATAACTATGAATAACAGCAGCACGCCGCTAATCCAGGTGATTTCCCGAGGCGGATAATAGGCGCGCAGGAAGAACACGCTGAACATGTGGATAAACAGCGTCGCGATCATAAGGTTGGCTGACCAGCTATGAATGGAGCGTATCAGCCAGCCGAATTTCACTTCAGTGATAATGAACTGAACGCTTTCAAAAGCGTTCTCCGAACTGGGACGGTAATAGAGAAGTAATAGAATTCCCGTAGCTACCTGGACGGTAAAAAGAAATAGCGTCATGCCACCAAAGTAGTACCAGATCGAGTGGCGATGAAGCGGAACTTCCTTCTTCCGGGCCATGGCTGCGAGCGTGCTTATAGACAGACGCTCGTCAAGCCAGGCTGTCAGGGCTGCTATGCGCATTTGTAATGGCCGCTTACAGTCGTCAACGTCACGCGGTGCGCGTGCCTCGCTAAGATCGACTGACCACGATTTCGTCGCCGCGAGTATTCACTTTAAACTCTTCCAGGGGACGCGGCGGCGGACCGCCAATGTTTTTCCCACTCAAGTTGTATTGACCGTTGTGACAAGCACACCAAATCTGCTTGGTATCGGGACGGTATTGAACAATGCATTCCAAATGTGTGCAGACGGCGGACAGTGCTTTGAATTCACCAGAAGGCGTGTGAACAAGAATCCCGGGCTTGTTGCCGAATTTAAAGATCTTTCCTGAATTAACGGGAACTTCGCTGAGCTTTGCCGCAATTACTGAATTTTCTGACGACTCAACAATCTGTGGCGGTTGCATGAACCGGAAGATCGGATAAAAAATTGCGCCGAGCGTGGCGAGTGCAGTACTGCCCAGCAAATAGTCGAGGAAGCTGCGTCTCGTAGGTCCCGACGCATTAGGGTGAGCAGGATTGGGGTTAGAGTTACGCAGGTCGCTATTGCCCATTTCCGTCCTCCCGGACCGTGCTGTTGAGTAGGTATAGCTGGAACGCGGTTACAAAACTACATCAGTATGGCTCGCAGCCGGTCGCTCAAGGATGGTATTTCAGATTATCTGCGACCAGAAATACCGTTCCGATAGCCAGCCAAAAAGCTGCCTTAATCCAGTTCTGTGTTTGGAATGATTCGAGAACCGCTACGCCAAAGAAAAGCAGGAAGACGGCGAAGTTAGTGCTGAGCTTTATTACACTCATTAGGTTCTCCGCGATACACGACGAAAAAGAATGCCGGGCGAACTGTAGGGGCACGGCATGCCGTGCCCCCTTATAAACGAACCGCAGTTGAATCGATGCTACTCCCTGCGGCCAAAATATACTCGTAGGGAGGTGTACGGCAAATGCGCGTGATAATTCTGCGGCCGCACGCTAATAAGCGAACTCTCCGAGTAGTTGTAGTACTGATAACCGACGTTCCAGTCAAGACGCCGATGAATACGGAAAGCAAGTCTTGCTTCCGGCGACTGGTAACTCATCGGATAAGAGCTGATGAGCGTAGCCGGCGAGCCCGTCGGATTCTGCAACCGATCGCCCTGTCCGTTGTCTTTATTGATTCGGTAGGCGGCGAACAGCGATACCCGCGGATGTAACTGCGTGGTGGATTCAAGAAAGACGAAGTGGTTTCGCATGAAGTAGAGAGCGTTACCACGCAGTGCAGAATTAGTGGTGCTCAAGTAAGAGAAATCAATGACGGAATCGCTATTGACCCAGTTGTAGGTGTAGCCGCCGGTCAAGGCCATGCGGGAATTCGGGGTCCAGTCGAGCGTTGAGCTGAAGATTCGCGACTTGAAGTCTACACCAAAATTTTGTAGCGAGCTGCCGGCTATCTCCGAGGGATTCGCGTTGTTCTTCGTGATAAGAGCGGCATTGAACGACAGCTTGCGGCTCGGCGTGTACCGGGTTTTTGCCCGGATATTGGTGTAGTTGTAATTGCCTATGCGCGTGAACACATTGTCGGCGGTGCCGTGCTCAGCGTCGAAGTAAATCGTCAAATTGTTCGCCGGCCGGGCTTTAAATCCGCCCAGGAAAGCATGCGTATGATTGTCCTCGACAGATTCTTCGGTTGTGCGTGCCGGCGGCGGCGAGAACGAACCGTTTGAGCCGAAGTTGAACCCGTTAAAGAACTCTTCAATGTGTCGATTCCCGTAGCGATAGCCAAAATGCACGGAGTAGCGGGAACTGAACTGATAGTCGCCCTCAATCGTGTCCTGGTACTTGCGATACTTCGTAATCTTGGTCACGTCTAGATTACCCGAGCTGAAAGTATCGGTGCGGGTCCCGCGCGTGATTGAGAAGAAGTCGCTGAACAGGCCGGTGCCGGTGATTTCAAATGTCTCCACACGAAATGTATTCGAGAGCCGGAACTTATCCGTAGCCATCAAGGTGGCGCCGAGATCAAACAGCGTATTTGGCCGCTTGGTTCTGCCGCTGATGTCAAACTGGCCCAGGTTCACTGTATTCGGCGTAGCCGCCGGAGGCGTCGGAGGCCATCCGGTGATTCGGGGATTTATGTTCGAACCGGCGAAAGTTTCATCATAAATAAAGCTGGAGGTTGCGTCGCTGTGAACGAGGCGCGCCGTAATATCCAACTTCTTAGCCAGCGTGGTGTGCGCGCTCAAACGCGTGTAGTCCACTTCACCCCGCGCCGGTTCCTGGCGATTGTAACTGGTGAACGAAGCAACGGCCGGGTTCAAGTTGATACCGCGCGTCGGCCCGAGACTGATGAAACTGTCATCGCGAAACAGGCGAAAGCCCTGCAACACTGAGAAATCGATCGGTCCCAGCTTGCCATCGGCGCCGACCCGGAAATCGTTGGCGCGCGATTTCTGCTGCGACAGGAAATTGAACTCATTGCCGCCGAAGTGGTAATTCGTAAACGCCGGTCCGCCGTAACGCTCAGGCGAGAAACCCACATTGATTTTGATCTTCTCGTTCTTCGGCAAGATCGTCAGGTCAAAATCTCCTAATTTGGTGAGCGTATTATAACCGTGTTCCCCAGTGATGGGATTAGGTGTCACACTGAACGTCGCCGGCGAAAAGATCCAGTTTGGGTTGGCAAAGTTGTTTAGGAACCGGAAATATTTCAAGCGCCGGTAGCTCGCATCAAAGCGATACCACTTCGCATTCTCGGCGCTGAGTCTTACCTGTCCATTGGGATCGGCGCCCCAGCCGGTCGAAGTCACAAGCAAATTGTCAAACACGCTGCTCTTGCCGTCCTTTGCCTGCATCAAAAACGTGCTGTCAAAGAGACGAGGGCCCGCCTTGTAATTTAGATCGCTCCGGTACTTGTTAACATCCCCGCCAACCCGCAACCCGCGATACCCCATTTCAATAGTCCCGGTGACTGTGTAGTCACCCGCGTCCTCTCCTGTATTTGCACTCGTAGTGGGAGTCTCGGTCGCTTTCTGCGGGCTCGGTGATGGCGACGGCGTCTGCGCACTCACCACTCCGGCAAAGAGCATTACAGTTAACGCCAGGCCTGCTAGTAACGGTGGCACTTTCTGAATATTACTTTTCATGTTTGTCCATCCTCGAGGTCAACTATCGGATTTGCAGTCACTGGTGGGGCCGTATCAGCCCCACCAGACGTTCAGTCGCAGCACAACTCATCTAAAGAAAACCGGACTCGAACGTGAACCGTGAATCTTTACGTGACAGGCCGTGCAATTAGCGTATTGCGCATTTTGGTTGTGCGTTGGTCCTACCGGCTCAACCGCCCCCACGCCGTGATCCTGGCTGTGACATGTCAGACAAAGCTGGTTGACAGCGCTGTACTTCAGCAGCCGCGGATTGGAAGAACCATGCGGAGTGTGACAGGCCACGCAACCTTCGGTCTTCACCGGAGCGTGTTCGAAGACAAACGGTCCTTGCTTGTCGGCGTGACACTTAATGCAGGCTGCGTCGGCGCCGGTTGCAAGTCTCGTTTGTTTCAGCTCAAAGCCGCCGTGCGGGTTGTGGCAATCACTGCATCTCAATGCGCCTTCGAGAACCTTGTGATGAAACGGCAAATTGAATTGGTGTTTGATTTCCGTGTGGCAGCTCAAACAAAGCTGCGGCTCGCTGACTTTCAACATCTTCAAAGTCGAGAAGCCGGGCTTTTCCGCATTAGCCTTGCTCACGAACACGTTGGAGCTCGCCAGGTTTTTCCCGTCTACGCTTTGATGAGGCGAGTGACAGTCGGTGCAGCCAATGTCGTTGCGCCAGTGTTCGCCGCGGCGAAAGTTGTTGTGTTCCTCTTTGCCCGCATGGCAGCCAAGGCAGGTTTCCGAGATTTCCTTTGAAGACTTGTTTTTGAAGGAAATAATCTTTGCCGGATCACCTTCTGCGGCGTGCGCCTTGCCCGGTCCGTGACACGACTCGCAACCGGTTACCCTGTTTTTCCAGGAACCGAGCTCTGTAAGCTTGGCGTGTGACGTGTGCGCGTAGTTCCTGGATAGATCTTCGTGGCAGTCTTTGCAAGCATCGCTACCGATGTAGCCCGTTTTGTCGGGAGCAACGGGAGCAACGGCTACCGCCTTCGGGTCCTGGCGTGCGCCCACGGCTTGCGAGCTTCTGGTCGAAGCAAACCACATAACCAGGCCCAACACCGACCCGCAGACGAACAGCGTTTTGATCGCTTTGGTCAGTCTCAATTTCGCGGCCTCCTTAGCTGGCGTAAAAATGCCTTGTGACGTTTACAAAAAAATGGGGCGAATAAGAGGTATCCCCCAGACGAGCCTGTTTCGATGTTGGCACTCACTGAGTTTTTTGATTTGAGCTTGCTCAGCCCGTGCCCATTGCCATGGGCAACTATCAACACGATTTAATTCGGTGTCAACACTTAGTTAGTGCGTGCCTTAACGAAAACTTCAAGGATCTGCTCGTCGCGCTCCCGCGTGGCAAGCGGTGTGCCCACTTTCCCACGTTCGGATCCAGCAATTTCTCCCGAGATGCGGCGTTAACCTGAGAGTTTTCTCCCAATGCATTGTGGAAGTTTCCACAACTGTGAAGCAAGCGTCGACTTTTTCCACTTGAACTTCCGAACGCCTGGACGGCATACGCGTTGCACAACCGCCGATTGGGGAACCCGATGCTCGAGCGGAATGGAGCAGCGGCTGGCTGCTCAGTATGTAGGCCAGGGAGACGGGAGGTCGAACACCATGGCAAAAGATGATCGAGACATTCTTGAACTGCTCAAGGAAGAATTGGCTTTCATAGAGCAGGGTGGTTATGGACGCTCGGTCCGCACACCGTGGTTGCCAAAATCGGCGTTTCAGGACTCCCTGACCTGCATTAATTACGGCTACCCATATCGCGCGCACCCGTGCACCGAATGTCATCTACTGGACTTTGTTGCTGATGAACATCGGTCAGAACAGGTTCCTTGTCATTACATACCGCTCAATGAAGCCGGCGAAACTATTGAAGATTTGGAAGCGCAGGACAATCAGGCAAAGTTGGAACAGACACTAAAGCAATGGATGCGACACAAGATCAAAGAGATTGAAGAAGCGCGTGCACACCACGCCGCTGCGCACAACAGTCCGCCGCAGGCAGTAACTTAAGTTATCCCGATCCCTCCCGAAGCCGCGTCATGAGCGCGACGTGGCGGTTTCAGCCGCAGGTGGTTTTCGCAAGCTGCCTGCGGCTGCTTCATATCAAGGGCTGGTGGCGAGGAAATGAAAGAAGAATTGATGAGCACCAACATTACAATCGACGGTAACGAAGCAGCTGCTTACGTTGCCTACAAGACTAATGAAGTGATTGCAATCTATCCAATCACGCCCTCGTCGAATATGGGCGAAGCTGCTGACGCCTGGGCGGCAAAGAATGAAAAGAACATCTGGGGCATGACGCCAATAGTGCGTGAGATGCAATCAGAAGGCGGGGCGGCAGGGGCCGTTCATGGCGCTCTCCAGACGGGCGCGTTAACGACAACGTTCACTGCCAGCCAGGGATTACTCCTGATGATCCCGAACATGTTCAAGATTGCCGGTGAACAAACCAGCACAGTTTTCCACATTGCGGCGCGCGCGGTGGCGACCCATGCGCTTTCAATCTTTGGCGACCACAGCGACGTGATGGCGGCCAGATCGACCGGGTGGGCAATGTTATTCGCGAATTCCGTGCAGGAGGTGATGGATTTTGCACTCATTGCCCAGGCGAGTACGTTGCGCTCTCGCGTTCCCTTTCTGCACGTGTTTGACGGGTTTCGCACGTCTCACGAAGTAATGAAGATCGAACAGCTGTCGGATGAGGACATCGGTGCGATGATTGACGAGCAGCTTGTGCAAGCGCATCGCGCGCGCGCGCTAACGCCTGATCGTCCGGTGATGCGGGGCACGGCACAGAACCCAGACGTTTTCTTCCAATCGCGGGAGCGCGCAAATCCTTT
>DATGYM010000124.1:0-2233 GCA_035297925.1 Pyrinomonadaceae bacterium
CCTGAGCTTAGTTTTCACCTGAGCATGCAACGAAGTGAGAGGGATGGCGCAAATCAGAACCAAAGTGAAAGCAATTCGCCGCAGTCTCGATCGAGCGTTCATGACAATGGTTACTTTGTGCAGAAAAATGTAAGTAACGCATGCCCATGATGGTGTCAATCCATGCGCGGACAATTGCATTATTAGGTATGTAAATATTGCCAGAGTCGAGCCATGCGCCTTATCGAAACGCCTCTACGACTAGTCGGATGGCTAAAAACTCATCGTCATCGTATCGGGAGAACGACGGCCGGGCCTCGTGTCCTATCCCGTGAAGGTCTCCTAACGGTCACTTGGCCGAGAGTTTTAGCACGGGCATTCTTTACGACCAGTTTGGTCTGATTTGTAGCGCCGGATTCCAGAACGCAAGCAAATAGCCACGCGAGTTCTTTATCGTCATCGCTCCACAAGATCGGCTCGCATCGATTGTTGATGATCAACCAGGCGGAAAGATCTTTGATAAACGCGAGGGCCGGGGCGTTGTTCAGCCAACGATCCATATTTGCTCTCCTTACGAACAATGATGTGTTTGATGAAGCGAAAAGGAGAGCGGCGTGGTGACTGGCAGCGCAGCTCCCTTGACGACGCCGCGTAAATGGCACGCACGGTCCGTGCCGCAGGGGTTGATGGCATTTTAAGGAAAACGAGGGAGCTTAGCAGATCTTCTATCTGCACTCACAGTCGGCATTTTTGCCTGAACACTCTTCCAGACGGGCAAAACATACTCCTGATTCACGAATGGGAAAAAGAAAGGCAGGGAGGGGCAATGCCTTTCGCTTTGGATCTAAGTAACAGTGGCTGGTCGGAACAAATTCACTCCGGATCATGTATGGAATCAGCAGGTCGACGAGTAGCATCGGCTGTTAAAGGAAAGCGGTGTCTCCAATGCATTCTCCGAGTACTACCAGCAAAGTAGTTGAAAATTAAACCGCTGCAAGTTATTGAATTTCTTGCGCCCGGATGGTGGAATTGGTAGACACACGGGACTTAAAATCCCGAGGATCCGGAAGGGTCCGTGCCGGTTCGAGTCCGGCTCCGGGCAGATAAGCGGTTGCTTTTTCTTGCTTCCTGCTCAGATTTTTAAGTCTGGTGCGTGTCGCTCGAAAGTTAACATAATCGCAAATTGTAGCTTATCTGTATAGCTTACGGCCGCTTGGCTATAGTAATCCTTAGCTGCGCCTTCTTGGCTTTGAACATAGTGGGCGTGACGGCGGTGCCGTACATGATACTGGCGCCCACTCCACCGAGCACCCCCTGGCGTACAACATCGCAAGTGAGTCGGCGGTGGAGTAATGATGCACTCGGATTGCTCGCTATCGGGTGAATCTCAAGCGACAGTGCGTCAAATGGGCAGTTGAGCTCCCGGCTGGCTATCAGTAGTTGGCATCTTCGCGCGAGCATCTTCTAGAGAAGAACATGATGAATCACACTCGCGACTTCTCGGAAGATTCAGGACTCAAGAGGGAATGGCTGGTACGATAGCATTGGAGCTTCTGCAAGAAACCTTGGCCGAACAAAAATGGGAGCTCACAGCGCCTGAGCGAATGCGACGTTGACCAGGGCTAAGTTCGTCTAAACTTAGCCCTTCTCGACCGTTGCGCAGCGGCAATTTTTCCTTTAGCTGCCCGACAAGTTAGCCCTTACAAGTTCGGGCACGCGGCGCCACTAAAAACAGCAACGCCCCAGCCGCATGGGCCAGGCGCTGCTCATCCGTCAAGCCGCATCACCCCAGATAGAGCAGTAGGGAAACCCGACGCAGCCGTTTCAGAACGTTATGAAAATCTTTGAAAAAAATTCGCTGTAAGATTTGGATCCAAACTGCGCCCCTGGAAGCTAACAAAGTTGGCTACAGGGTCGCTTGCAACCTATTGCGGTTCGCCTTGGGCAGTTGACATTTGCCGACATTTTGGAATGACTCTCTCTGACCAGAGTTTTTATTGTCCGCAGAATTGATTATCAAACACTAGTGTTGTTGATCAACGAACCTTCGAGCGACTGGAAGCAAGTTTTTGAAATCGGCTGGTTTGTATAAAACCTGATCGGCACCGGCGACAATTGCATTTTTAACAATATTCGTGTCTGAGTCGAACGCGGTATTCACGACAATAGGAATGCGAGCGGTGCAAGGGTCTGCTTTGATTCGCCGCACCACCTCGTCGCCGGGCATGATGGGCAAGCCGAGGTCCAAAAAGAT
>DATGYM010000125.1:0-2919 GCA_035297925.1 Pyrinomonadaceae bacterium
GATTCCCATTATGCCCAGTTATAGTCGCGAGCAGTAAACATCTGTGATGAATATCGCCAGGCACGGTGTAACCAATGGGCCGGAGGGAATATGCGGGGAGTACTTGGAGCAAATTTTGATACATCAGCGAACCAAAGCGAAATTGCAGTTGATGGCGGTGTGCGATCCGGGAACAAAATTCCGCGCAGGCATTTTGATCGAGTAAAGGGTGGTCGTGGCGCAAAATACTGGAATGCTGCGGAGCCGGGGAAACCGCATGACAGAGGAAATCCGGAGATGGCAGAACGGAATCTTTGGCTAGGTGTTCTTGAAACGGCAATCGTTGATTTACAAAGCGAGCAACACCGGCAGGGAGCATTGCGGTGGTTTACTTCTCGACGCAATAGCGTTGGTTCCTGCCGTTGGGTGTGCGAATACCTTGGTTTGGATTTCGAGGCAGTGCGAAAACGAATCAAGGCCGTAAGGTGATTTTGCCTAGAATCTCACAAGGAAAACTTTTTATTCCCCAATTTTTCCCGGAAATTTTCTGACAAAATCTTAGAGCACCTGGGCGTAAATGGCGATGGCGTTGATCTTGAACAGGCCAGAGATTGGGAAATCTTATTTAGTTAGTCACGAAAATTGATCCCTACTCCTCCGCGTAGAGTCATGTGGTAGTTGTCCGGTTTTGACCTTATCTGCCCATCCATCGGCAATCTCGGGCAAAATTGGTACACTGCTAAACCTTCAGCAGCCGACGAGAGTCGCGTGCGAATCTTGATAACCATCAGATCTCGCCATGATTGAAGCCAGAAAACGCGAGAAGTTTTGTAAGCAAAGCTTGCAGTTATAACGAACCATCCATTCCTCGCTGACTCCGGCTAAGTAATTAGCTATTTTTGCGGCCAGTTTGACTATCTATGGCGCTTGATGGCGCTGTCCTTGCTCACAGTGATTTTGCAAACCGGGGAACAGTTTCAGATGGGAACTCGAGAAGACCGATGAACGGGAAGGTCGTTCCGTTATCACGAGAAAGTGGTTATGGATGCACACACACAGACGTTTCCTTGTTTTTTGCAGTGCGGTGCGAGTGATCCAAGCACCGATAGCTCCTATGCAAGCGCGCGGCTAAAGATCGCGCCGCACGAAATGATTGTTGAGTTTCATAAAGAATGCTTTGCGCTATTTGATGAATGGCGACTAGGTTCAGGCACTAGATACGCACAATATGAGTTACTGTTTCGGGAGATAATCAATAGGGTCCCCTAACGCATGGACCTGGGATCTATCCGACCGATACTTGGTCTACTGAGCGGAAAACAAATCCGTCCGAATTCCTTCAGTCAAGCTGTTTATCTGTCACACCGCAAAAACGCTTGGGAAAAAACTCTGAGCTCTTTTTTGATACGGCCATTTCGTTGTCAGCATTGTGATTCTCGGTTTTTCAAATTCATAAGTCTCAATAGTCGTTTAGGTAATCCAACTGATTCTCAGACCAACAATCAGCCGAACAGAAAATAGGTGTGTCGGTTCATAGCGCCCGATTAGTCAATGCGTTTTAAGACAGGCCTTATCGCATAAGTGAAATGCGTTTGTATTCAACTTCGTCGGGCGGTTCTCGGCCCATGCATTACCCCAAAGCGCATTTCATGCGCTGATATTTTGATATGAGTGCGGCGCCAATCTGTCCCGTGTGCGAGAACACGGACGTTCGGAAATCGCACCGCCGAAGTGTCATCGAAAGACTGCCAGTCTTGCTATTTATGCGCCCTTATCGGTGCATGGAATGCGATCACAGGTTTTGACGTTTCGTTCGCGACTGGCGGGACATAAGGGTCAGCGGTCAAGTAGCCGCCGGAATCGCTCGGGTGTCCTAAAGCGACAGGTTTAGAGGTGCCTTGGTGAAAGCCATGGACCGAATTGTAGTTAGCGGAAAGCACCAATGAGGCTCCATGTAACTTGCTGGGAATGTCGCAAAGAGGCAAGCGGCAAATCGAGCAATCGCCCCGGTTACTCGCTGTAAGGACTGCGGCCGTCGATTCTGTAAAACGCACCTAATTCTTTTTACACTCGATTTTACAACGGCTCGTGAATTGTTCCGACCAACCACTGTTACCTAGATCCAAAGCGAAAGGCATTGCCCTTCCCTGCCTTTCTTTCCCCATTCGTGGATCAGGAGTATATTTTGCCCGTCTCGAAGAATGTTCAGGCAGAAATGCCGACTGTGAGTTCAGATAGAAGATCTGCTAAGCTCCCTCATTCTCCTTAAAATGCCATAAATCCCCTGCGGCACGCACCGTGCTTGCCATTTACGCGGCGTCTTCAAGGGAGCTGCGCTGCCAGTCATCACGCCGCTCCTTTTCGCTTCATCAAACACATTGTTCCTAGGGAGAGCAAATATGGATCGTTGGCTCAACAACGCCCCGGCCCTCGCGTTTATCAAAGATCTTTCCACCTGGTTGATCATCAACAATCGATGCGAGCCGATCTTGTGGAGCGATGACGATAAAGAACTCGCGTGGCTATTTGCTTGCGTTCTGGAATGCGGCGCCACCAATCAGACCAAACTGGTCGTAAAGAATGCCCGTGCTAAAACTCTCGGCCAAGTGACCGTTAGAAGACCTTCACGGGATAGGACACGAGGCCCGGCCGTCGTTCTCCCGATACGATGACGATGAGTTTTTGGCCACCCGACTAGTCATAGAGACGTTTCGATCAGCCGCATGGCTTGACTCTGGCGATACATAACATAGCTAATAACGCAATTGTCCGCACATGGATTGACACCATCATGGGCAGTGCGTTACTTACATTTTTCTGCACAAAGTAACCATTGTCATGAACGCTCGATCGAGACTGCGGCGAATTGCTTTCACTTTGGTTCTGATTTGCGCCATCCCTCTCACTTCGTTGCATGCTCAGGTGAAAACTAAGCTCAGG
>DATGYM010000126.1:0-24766 GCA_035297925.1 Pyrinomonadaceae bacterium
GCCTCGCCCGCATCAGGCAACGAATTCACCCAAGTTGGGATCGCGGGCATCTCGCCCGCGCTCCTGGAATGCCACGTTATGATGATTACCAGATTTCGGTGTCCCAACTCGCCAAATCTTGTTCCCTGCATCCCAGTCGAGTAACATCCTGGCAAACGGCGTCAAGCGCAGTGACCGCGCTGAAAACAGTAAGCAGTGAATCCCGACGGCAAATCCATTCTCAAGGTGTTATGGCGATCTTTGCGTCTGCTTTGTCCGGCCTGCGGCCACCAACGCATTGCCCGCCGGCCCTTCCGGATAAGACATCATTGTCCCAACTGCCGGGCAGTGTTTAAGCGCGAGGAAGGATTTTTTGTTGGCGCGATACTGGCGAATCTTTTGACAACCGAGCTCATAATCCTGTTGGTTTGCGTAATAGGTTTGACTGTTATGGAAGTCAAGTATGAACCGGTGCTGGCGAGTCTATTTGTCGTTGCCCTGATATTCCCCGTCATCTTTTACCATCATAGCTGGAGCCTCTGGCTTGGATTCGACTATCTCATTGAAGGCCTGCCGAAGTATGACAACACTTCGTCACGTTAAACTTCAGCATAGCGATCAAGGAGTGCCTCTTCTACACAAACAACTTGCCGGCGTTCTCATATTAGTGACCCTGTTTGTCGTCCAACGAGAAGCTATGGATCAGCAACTAACGCCTCAGAAACGGGAGCGGTAGCGATCGGCCATACTCAACTTTAAATATTCGTCAGCAGCTTAAAACTCGCCGTCTGTTAGTTGAGAGGGACGAAGGTTGAACGTTCGTCCGGTCGCTACCATACCGCTCCCGGTTCTGATTGGGACCGCGGGCGCCCCCGCCCCCGCGCCAACAAGATGGCATGCCGTGCCCCTACATTTCGTCGACCGACAACGATGGAGGCTGGGGCCGGTCGCTACCCGCTCCCGGTTCTGATTTCGTCCTACGTCAAATCGGGAATTCCAGCGTGGTCAGTAAGGGGAAGTGATCGGAAGCTTGCAAGACAACTGCTGGCTGGTCCATAACCTCGCAGCCAAGCAAGTGATGGGCAAACACTTTCGGAACGAACACATAGTCCAGTCGCAGGTGCGGATCCCAAACCGGAAAGGTGTAGCCCTTGTCTGCGGGGTGAAGTAAACGATAGCCATCCACGTAATTCGAGTCGTTCATTAGCTGAATGGTCTCGCGCTGTAGGTCGCGGCCACTCAACCAAACCAATCCGCGAATCCATGCCGGCATGCGACCAACATCAAGAACCTCTCCGGCGGCCAACGTATTGAAATCTCCTACCAGAGCGTGAAAGCCTTGTTGATGTCTCTCAATGCTTCTAAGCAGCGCGCGAATTTCTCTTACTCGTCTTCGTTCACCCCACTTTGAAAACATTGAGCTCAGGTGCAGGCCAAAGATCCGCGTTTCGCTTCCCCGGATAACGACTTCAAGAAAAGAATGTTTCGCTCCGGCTGGATAATGCCACTCGTGATGGCTCGTCTCTAAGCGGCTGAGGTAGCCGATGGAATGCTCGCGGCGGGCCGCCCAAAACGGAAGCTCCGTTGCGGCGGCCAGGCGTTTAATCACGTCAGGATCAATTGCCTCCTGGAAAACTACGAGATCCGGGGCCGCAGCCCGAATGACTTCAGCTAACTGACTTTCGCGCTTTCGTCCTCCGAAGCGGATGTTGTAGCTGAGCAACTTAACAATCACGAAGGTTTCTGCGCCTCAATCACCATGCAATACGGCTCATCGAACAAAACATCGCGGGTGTACAGTATCAGGTTCGCAGTTGCCTGAAAGTTTACCGGCCGTCCAGCCAGCTTCTGCAGCTCTTCGCGCAAGGGATTCAATGACGGCGCGATCGCCGAGTCCTCATCGCACAGCGGCTTGGTATGCAGGGCGGGAATATAAAACGCGTCTTCATTCCACAGCTCCATGACTTTATCGCCGACGAGCGTCACGTCGAGATCGCTGCTGCCGCGGCCTTCAGCGTCAAACGGCTTCCCATCTTTCCAGCGCTTGTTTGTAACGACACTGCCGCGCAACGCCACTCCGGTTCCTTCCGGCAGTCCGGCCTTCAGCTTGGCGCAAAATTCCCGGTACCGCAGCGCATCTCCATCAAACGCCAGGAGCACAATGCGCTTTTCCACTTCCTCGTCGGTCATTATTTTTTCAAACCCTCATTTCGGTCCGTGATTCGCCGAAGACAAAGTGATAACTGACTGCCGGCGTCCCTACTGGTCGCTGCGACACTCATCTACACTGTTGCTTCTGCTTTGCTTTCAGTTCTACTTTATACCGAATTCTTTAGTTGATAGTCGAGCCAGAGCAATTTGATGAACGTGCAAATCCGGCCGGCAACGCTGGCCGACATACCAGCAATACAGCGATTAATACAAGAATCAGTGGAGGGTTTGAGTGCAGCACATTATAGCCCCCGGCAGATCGCGAGCGCGTTAACGCACGTCTTCGGAGTCGACACACAACTGATCCTCGACGGCACTTATTTCGTCGCCGAGATTGAGAATCACATCGCGGGCAGCGGCGGCTGGAGCAAGAGAGCTACATTATTTGGCGGCGATCAGTCGAAGCCGGATGAACCGGAACCATTATTGGACCCTTTAGTGGCAGCCGCCCGGATTCGCGCTTTTTACGTGCATCCGCAGTATGCGCGACAGGGAGTCGGCAGGAAGATAGTCAACGCCTGCGAAGCGGCCGCACGAGCTGCGGGTTTCATTAGAATTGAGTTGGTCGCCACCCTGCCCGGTGAGCCCCTGTATACAGCCTGCGGCTATGAAAAGGTCGCAGCGATGCAAATACGAACGCCCGACGGCGAGTCTCTGCCTGCCTTTCGCATGATGAAGACGCTATGACACTACTATGAGCCGGGCGCTGCAAGCCGGAGAGTACAAAGGGACGATTTAACAACTTTCAGCGTGGTGCGTTATCATTCTGGCGATCCCAGTCTAATACCCAACTCGCGAGGAAAACGATGGACGATTTTCTGAACGATTTTCGTCAAACGATTGACGACGCCTCAGCGCAACTCCTGCAGATTTCGGCAGACCAGAGTAGGACTCCAAGAGCGACGGGAAAGTGGTCGCCCAGGCAGATCATTGGCCACTTGATCGACTCCGCGTCAAACAATCACCAGCGCTTCGTGCGCGCCCAATTCACCGACGATCTCCTTTTCGCCGGTTATGAGCAGGAAGGCTGGGTACGCGTACAGGGTTATCAAAATGAAGAGTGGCCAGATCTCGTGCAGCTATGGCGTTTGTACAACCGCCACATTCTACACCTGGTCGAGCTGGTGCCTGAAGAAACCCGCATGAAGTTGCGTTACAAACACAACCTGCACCAGATTGCTTCTGACAGTCTAAGCGAAAGCGATCCGGTCACGCTTGACTGGTTCATGCGCGATTATCTCGAGCACATGAAGAAACACTTGCGGCAGATTCTGGGAGAGTTGAAAACAGCTTAAGGGTTCAGGCTTTCGGCTTCGGGTTCGGTAATACGCCGGAGTCAACAGTCTCGCCGGCGCGCGAAACCACCTGGAAATACAGATCGCCTTTCACGATCTCATAGCAAGCTTCGGATTTGAGGACGGGTGCTCCGTGCCTGATTGCGAATAAACACCACTGAGACAGAAAGCACGCAGACGAACGGCGAGGGCACATTAGGGAACTACTTTTCTCGTGACCCCTTGTCAGGGCGGCAACAAGGTTTTATTCTACCGCCACTCATTAAAGTACTTAACATCCTGGCTGGGCCGGAAGAGGAATATATCCGCATGGACTACACCTACGAACAGTTAAGGCACAAGACCGTGGGCGAGCTTCGTGAAATTGCAAAAGGCAACGAGCACGAAGCCTTACAGGGGTACACGCAACTCAATAAAGAGCACCTGCTCGTCGCGCTTTCGAAAGCGCTGGGAATCAAGCACGAACATCATGACGTGGTCGGCGTAGACAAGGCGTCAATAAAAGCTCGTATCCGCGAGATGAAAAAGAAGCGAGACGAAGCCCTGACGGCGCACGATCATGCACAATTGAAAGTGGCGCGACGAACTATTCACCGTCTGAAGAGACAGATACACAAAGCGACGGTTTAAGTTTGAGCCACAACCTTCGCCCCGGCGAACGTAGGGGCACGGCCCGCCGTGCCCTCCGGAAAATCAAAGAAGAAGCTCAGACTGGACTGAGCTACTGCAAGCCTTCCTGCTCCACAATTTTGGAAATGAGGTAGCTATGAAGAAAGCTATCAGCTTAAGTGTTAATGGCATCAGTCAACAGGACGAGGTGGAACCGCGTCTACTGTTGGTTCACTACCTGCGCGATGTGCTCGGCCTGACCGGCACACACATTGGCTGCGAAACATCTTTATGCGGCGCGTGCACTATCTTAGTCGACGGTCAGGCGGTGAAATCATGCACCATGCTTGCTGTACAGGCGGACGGCAGCGAGATCACTACCATTGAGGGTCTCACGAACAACGGCGAGCTACATCCGATGCAGGAAGGATTCTGGGAACGACACGGGCTGCAATGCGGCTATTGCACTCCCGGCATGATAATGGCCGCCACGCAAATCCTCGATCGCAACTCGAGTCCGTCCCGCGAAGAAATACGCCACGGACTGGAAGGCAATCTTTGCCGCTGCACTGGCTACCAGCACATTGTGGAAGCGGTGGAGTATGCCGCCAAAAAGTAAGCAGTCTAGTACAGGCATTCGTGCCCGCCTCGAACAGATTAGGAGTAAGTGGAGTTTCTGGCCCGCCTGGAGGAGCTATGGCTAAATATGTTGGACAGCGAGTAAAGCGCACCGAAGATCCGCGACTAATTAAAGGACTGGCGCACTATGTTGACGATATTCGCCTGCCGGACACGCTGCATGTTGCCTTTGTTCGTTCTGTCTATCCCCATGCTCGCATAAATAGTATTGATACGAGCGAAGCGATAAAGGCTGCGGGTGTTGTCGCCGTGTATACCGGAAAAGATGTGGCTGCGATTGGGCCGGTGCCGTGTGCCAGCGCCCTGCCCGGCTTAAAAGTTCCGGATTATCGCGTGCTGGCGCAGGAGAAAGTTTACTTCGTGGGCCAACCCGTCGCCGCCGTTGTCGCTCGCGACGCTTACACCGCGCGTGACGCTGTGGACCTGGTGATGGTTGATTACGACGAATTACCGGCCGTAGTCGATGTTGAAGCAGCTGCAAAAGGTGGCCCGGTCATATACGAAAACTTTGGCGATAACATTGCTTACAAACTGACCGCCGGCGAAGGGGATATCGAGGCGGCGCTCGCAGCTTCCGATCATCGGATCAAACAACGCATTGTTCACCAGCGACTCGCCCCCATTGCCATGGAAGGCCGTGGCGTATTGGCGCGCTATTTTCCCGGCGAGGAAGAGTTGACTATTTGGTCGTCTACACAGATACCACACCTGCTGCGCACGCAACTGGCGCTGATGATCGGCATTCCCGAAAACAAATTGCGTGTGATAACTCCGGAGGTAGGCGGAGGTTTTGGATCGAAGTTGAACGTCTACGCTGAGGAGGCCCTGCTCGGTTGGATCTCCATGCAGTTAGGGAAACCTGTTAAGTGGATCGAGGGCCGTCGCGAAAACATCCAGGCCACGATTCACGGCCGCGGTCAGGTAGGTTACGTTGAAATTGGCTGCAAGAGTGATGGCACCATCACCGGCCTTCGCTACGATGTCTTCGCCGATCTCGGCGCTTACCACCAGTTGCTGACACCTGCTATTCCCACCTTAACCGGCCTGATGCTTTCGGGTTCGTATCGCATTCCGGCAATTCAAATCAACGTTACCGGTTGCTTCACAAACAAGATGTCCACGGACGCTTACCGCGGCGCCGGCCGACCAGAAGCTACCTATGTTGTCGAACGGTCGATGGATCTGGTTGCGGCTCAGCTCGGGATCGATCCTGCCGAAGTTAGACGCAAAAACTTCCCTGCTCCAAATCAGTTTCCCTTTCACACGGCTACCGGTCTCAACTATGACAGCGGAAACTACGAAGCCGCTCTCGATAAGGCGCAAGAGATGATTGGCTATGCGG
Source organism: Pyrinomonadaceae bacterium (assembly GCA_035297925.1). GTDB lineage: Bacteria > Acidobacteriota > Blastocatellia > Pyrinomonadales > Pyrinomonadaceae > PSRF01. The sequence goes on from DATGYM010000126.1 coordinate 6,076, forward strand.
CCTTGCGCGAGGAACAGAAGAAAGCGCGGGCTGCGGGGCGGCTGCTGGGCATCGGCATCTCGACCTACGTAGAAATCTGCGCTCTCGGTCCATCACAGGCAATGCCGGCCGGCGGCTGGGAAAGTGCAACCGTACGCATTGAACCGACCGGCAAGGTAACTGTCTTGACCGGCGCTTCGCCACATGGTCAAGGCCAGGAGACTTCGTTTGCGCAAATTGCCGCCGACGAGCTCGGCGTCGATCTGAACGACGTTACCGTGATTCACGGCGACACCGGCATAGTGCAATACGGGATTGGCACGTTTGGCAGTCGAGCGACTGCGGTGGGCGGCACCGCAGTCCTAATCGCAGTCCAAAAGCTAAAGGAGAAAGCGAATAAGATCGCAGCTCATTTGCTGAAAGTGGACGCAGCGAGCATCGCCTTCGCTGGTGGTCGCTATTCGCGAGCGGCGGCTGCTGCCGCGGCAGCAGGGGAATCAGAGCCTGTTGTACCTGTGGGTGAAGCACCCGCTGGGGCGCTTCCCGAACCTGATACCGAAGGCAAGTCGGGTCTGACGATTCAGGAAGTTGCGCTCGCCGCTCACGTTGCTAAGGACTTGCCACCTGACACAGAGCCAGGCCTATCAGCCACCTACTTCTTTGAGCCGAAGAATTTCACTTTTCCTTTTGGCACGCACATAGCCGTCGTTGAGATTGACCGAGAAACAGGCGACGTCAAGTTTCTACGTTATGTCGCAGTCGATGACTGCGGCAAAGTGATCAACCCGATGTTGGTGGATGGCCAGCTCCAGGGTGGTATTGTTCAGTCCATTGGCCAGGCACTTTATGAAGAAGTTGTTTACGACGATCAGGGACAGTTGGTCACGGGCAGTTTAATGGACTATGCGCTGCCTAGAGCCGCACACGTTCCCTGGCTGGAACTGGCGCGCACCGAGACGCCTTCTCCCGTAAACCCGCTCGGGGTAAAGGGCGTGGGCGAAGCGGGAACAATCGGAGCGACGCCGGCGATCGTGGGAGCGATTGTGGATGCGTTGTCGCCCTTCGGCGTTAAGCACCTTGATATGCCGGTGAAGCCGGAGGCGGTCTGGCGAATTATCAACGCCTAAACCGCAAAAGGCCGCAAAGGCTGCGCTGAGCGGTGCTGATATGTCCAGGTTAACGCGCTTATAGTGGGCGAGAAGCCCGCACTCCAAGCTAAGGAGAAACCAATGATACCAGCGACTTTTAATTATGAGGCGCCAGCAACAATCGAGGAGGCGATCAATCTGCTCGCCGCAAATCCCGACGACGCCAAGATTCTGGCGGGGGGCCACAGCCTGCTCCCGGCGATGAAATTGCGGCTCGCACAGCCTTCCCTGCTTGTCGACATAGGTCGCATCAAGAATCTTTCATTTATTCGCGAGGAGGGCGGGCGCATTTCGATCGGTGCCATGACAACTCATTATCAATTGGAGTCCTCTGACCTGCTGAAGAAAATCTGTCCGTTACTCCCGGAATGCGCTTCGCATATCGGCGATGTGCAGGTTAGAAACAAGGGTACGATTGGCGGCAGTGTAGCCCATTCGGATCCGGCTGGTGATTTGCCCGCCGCCATCCTCGCCCTGAATGCTCAACTCGTCACTGCTGGTGCGAATGGAGAACGGATCATTAAAGCCGAGGACTTCTTTGTTGATCTGCTGACGACCGCGTTGGCGCCCGGTGAAATACTTCGCGAAATTCGGATTGCCAAACCTGCCGGCCGGTTTGGACATGCTTATCAGAAGGTGCGTCACCCGGCGTCTGGTTTTGCAGTCGTGGGCGTGGCAGTGGCGCTGAATTTAAATCAAGACGGTGGTTGCGAATCAGCAGCAGTCGGTGTGACAGGCGTTGGCTCGAAAGCATTTCGCGCCAATGGTGTCGAGCAAGCGCTCAGTGGCCAACAGCTAAACGACGCAATGATCGCTGCGGCCGCAGCCCGGGCGACTGACGGCATCGACGCAAACTCTGATCTTTATGCCTCGGAAGATTACCGGCGGCATCTCGCACAAGTCTACATGCGCCGCGCAATTCACCAAGCCTGGAATCGGGCAAAATAGGTGCGAGTTTTGCATTCGAGTTTGCAGTTTCAAATAGCCGCTTCGCTACGAATTGGGCCCCCTTCCTTTGCTGCCTCTATCCAGCTACAAAAGCTGGTGTCCGCACGAGAGAGTTGCAACCTGGAACCTGGAACTCGGAACTCGAAACATCTCCAATGAAGCTTGAAGGCACGCACCTAATTAATGCCGCGCGCGCGCGCGTATACCAACTGCTCGTCGACCCTGAGGTGCTGCAACGTTGCATCCCGGGTTGCGAACGGCTTGAAAAGACGGGTGTCAATACCTACGCGACGACCATTCGAGCAGGTGTAGGAGCAATCAAAGGTGTCTTTACGGGAACTGTGCAACTGGAGAATATTCGGCCCCCTGAGCATTACCGCATCGTTGTTTCAGGGAAAGGTGCGCCGGGTTTCATGAAGGGCTGGGGCGATTTACATCTTGAAGAAGAAGCCGGTGCAACGCTAATCAGATACAGAGGCGATCTGCAATTGGGCGGTACGATTGCCAGTGTGGGTCAACGGATGATACAGGGCACAGCAAAGATGATGGCAACGAAGTTTTTTACTGCTCTCGAGGCGGAAGCCCGCACGAATGCCGGAGACACGCCGCCAAAGCATACCTTTTTTCGCACCACCCTGAGGTGGTTCTCAGCGTGGCTGCGCAGCATCTTTCGAAGACCCAGCAAGATGAATTCATAGTGGCTCGATCAATTCAGAGCCGGGGGTCGCCTCCGGTTCTGATTTGGACCGCGGGCGCCCCGCCCGCACTTCGTCGCTACCTGTTGGGGCACGGCATGCCGTGCCCTTACGTGATTAATGTTCCCTTTGTGGCATTCCTAAAGCCGGTCGCTATCGCCCGGCTCTGACTTTCTCCACCCTACCGTCCCGCTTCGCGCCGGCCGCGAGCAATAAAGTCTTCGATGTCCGACATCTTTCGGGGTAATGCTTCCGTCAACCATTTCACAGCACCGGGTGTTATCAGCATGTCGTCTTCGATGCGAACACCAATGCTTTTATATTTTTCAAACGCAGGCCGGATTGCAGCGATAAACTTTTCGTTCTCCGCCGTCTTCGGCAAATTGTCGAGCGCGTCAGGTCGGACATAAATTCCCGGTTCATTTGTAAATACCATGCCCGGCTCCAGCTTTGTCCCATAGTTGCCGACGTCGTGCACGTTCATTCCCAGCCAGTGTGAGGTGCCGTGCATGAACCAGATCCGGTACTGATCAGAATTTCGATCCGTGATTAGGCCCAATCGCAACAACCCGTCTTTAATTACTTCCGCCGAGGCGCGATGAACATCAGAGATAGTTGCGCCGGGACGAGCGGCTCGGCCTGCTGCCTCCTGGGCATCGTAAACAACCTGGTAGATGTCCGCCTGGGCCGGCGAAAACTTTCCATTCACCGGGAAAGTCCGTGTGACATCTGCCGAGTAATGCTCGTATTCTGCACCCACATCCATCAACAACAACTCGCCCGGTTTCACTTGTCCCTGCGATTCCTGGTAATGCAGCGTGGTCGCGTTTGGTCCGCAGCCAACTATCGAGGGGTAACCCCAATGGTCCGCGTTCCTCAGCTTAAAGGTGTAGGCCACTTGCGCATCCACTTCGTATTCCCATTTGGCATCCGCCGCTGCCACCCAGGAGCGTTCGTGTGCTTCAGTCGTGATATCGATAGCGTGCTGCATCAGAGCAAGTTCGAGCGGCGATTTTCGTAGCCGCATTTCGGCGAAAATGGGGGTAGCGTTTCTAATACTGTAGCCCGAGGCCGACTTGGCCCACTCAGATGCAAAGCGCTGCTCCTGCCGATATTCAAGACTGTCGCCGGCACCCGGGACTAGTAAATAAATTTCGCCGTCGTTCTTCGCTGCAGCGTTAAATAGCTTGTCAAAGCCCCACGTATTGGCGGCGGCGGCGGCGCTCTCTGCGGGTAACGGAGTCGCTGACATCAAGATCTTTTCAGGCTCTGGTCGGTACGGCTGACGATTGCGCAGTGCCCGAAGAAACGGCTCAAACTCACCGGCTTCCCAAATCTCTTTAATCCCGGAAGCCTGGCTGGCTTCCTCAGGACTGTACATGTGACCGGTCCAGGTTTCCGCGGCCGGATTGCGACGCGGCAGAAAAAGTATGGCCGGCAGGGTTTCATTGCCGGGCGTCAACACCAGCGTCGCGCCCTTCTGCTTTAGATTCGTGAGATAGTAGAGATTGTTTTCCTGCCTGTATTCGTAGTCAACGTCGTTCGTGTAGACGCGCGGCTCGGTGCTGAAAAGGATAAGCATTCCTTTGTCGCCAATTGACTGAGCTACCCGGGCGCGGCGATTGACAAGCTCAGCCAGACGCGTTGACTCGTCGAATACCGGCGCTGGTGGCGCCATCCTGATCACCGAACTCTTTGTATTTTCGCCAACGTCTGCGCGCGCAATGACAGAAGCTGCACTGTTCAGCACCAAAGTGACAGCGACACACATGATGGCGCGCTTTAAATTAGTCAATCTCATAGGTCTCCCAAAAACTCTTCGAGTTGTATTAACAGACGCAGCGGGTGGCAGGCACGATGGGAACAAACCTACTGCCTGGGCAAAGCTCTTCGACGAATCAGCTTTTCTCCGGGACGAAGTATGCGTTTTAAACCGTCGGCGGTGGTCACGATCCGAGTGCCATCGGGAAGAGTTGTAACCGTCGTACCGTCCGGGAACTTTCGTGTGGTAGTAGCTCCCATCGGTCTCACGTTCTGTTTGCCTGTGCTCGGCATATTTGGAACGTAGATCTCGGGCGTGTTTGGGGCCATCGGAACGTTCTTAAGATTTTCCAGCTCCTGAAAATCGGGATTGGCTTCGATGTCCTTGATAGTCCGGCTCTTGGCAGCCTTCTCACTTTTTCTAATAATCTTCTCGCCTTTTTTCGCCGGCTCGATGACGATTTTCGGTGACTCAGTCGCAGCGGGCGGATTGGACTCTGTTTTTTTGTCCTCGTTCACGTTGCCGGAAACTGGTTGGGCCTGAGTCTCGGATTGAGGTGAAGGCTCCACCTTCACGGAGTTAATGGTGCCCTGCTCCGACGCATTGGACGCCGTCAGAGAGGCAGCACTGTTCCGGCGTTGATAAGCATAAAAGGCCCCGAACAAAACACAAACCAAAGCTAGCGCAGCCGCGCCAATTGCCCAGGGCGAGACACGCCGTTTCGATACGGTCGTTTCCGGCCGGACAATCGTGGTCTCGCCTGCTTTAAGCATCGTGCCTGTTGTGTCGGCCCGCAAGCCTGCGGCGAGTGTGGCAGCGGAGGGCGCATGAAGAATTGTCGCTGCTTCACTTCTGCCCACCAACGTAGCAGCTTCTTTTGTTCCTTTGAGCGCCTCCCGCATGGCTGCCGCGCTCGCATAGCGCTGGTCCCGGTTCTGGCTCATCGCGCGCGCCAGCACACCCGCTATCTCGGGTCCAATGCTGCTCGAAATCTCATTGGCGGGCGCCAATGGATCAGGTTGTCCGTTCACCAGTGCCGCTGCCCTCGTCAGAGCATCAGGAGGTTTTACCGCAGTCATCAAGTGGTAAAGGGTCGCGCTCAAAGCATAGATGTCGCTGCGCGCATCAGTTCCCAAACCCTGAATCTGCTCCAACGGCGCATAATTCGGGGTGTAACCAAAGATGCTCGCCGAAGTTGTGACTACCGATACGCCACCGCCCTGCCCTTTCGCCAAACCAAAATCCAGCAGGATGATCTGGCCACGGCCCGTGAGCTTTAAATTCTGGGGCTTGATATCACGATGGATGATCGGCGGATCCTGAGTGTGCAAATAATCAAGCGCATCAAGCAATTGATCGCCCCAGGTCAACACCTGATCGGCGGGAAAGGGTCCCTGCTTGCGGGTCATCATCTGTGAGAGGTCGTCGCCGGGAATAAACTGCATCACCAGAAACTGGCCCTCGCCTTCTGCGAAGTGATCGCTGACGCGCGGCAGCGCTGGATGATGCATGCGCGCCAGGAGTCGCGCTTCCCTTTCGAACTGCTTTCGCAGTCGTTCATCGGTAAACAGCGTCTCCTTAAGAGCTACTGTCGTATCGAGCCGCTCGTCTAGCGCTTCGTAAACTGCACCCATGCCGCCCTGACCGAGCAGTCGAATAATGCGATACCGGCTTTGTAGAACTGTATCTGGAGCCAACATTACTTCTTCTCGGGCTTGTTACTGCAAGAGGTGGAACATTTATCTGAAAATATCCCGCTCATTATACACACCGTCAGCGCGGCACGAAATCAGACGAGGATGCGGCTTTGATGCATTGACGCTCCGACTGTGCTGCCTGTCGCGACCTCAATCTTCCCGCCACTTGCAAAATGCCACTGGCGCGTTGAGGAGCTTCATTATTCGGCGTATGCTAATCGAGCGTGAGTGAAAGCTTCCCCCTGAATGACAACGAAATTATCGATGTCGCACCGCGGCGCAGGCGGCGGGGACGCCGTTGGCTGCTGGCCGTGCTGGTGCTTCTGTTCGTTGTCATGTCCCGCAGCCTTTCGATTTATCTTTCGGCCTTGTGGTTTTCCTCTCTCGGTTTCTCAGCGGTCTACTGGTACATCTTCAAACTCAAAGTCGCTCTGTTCCTCGGTTTCGCACTGATTACGCTGGCGCTTCTGCGCTTCGCGTTTTGGTTACTGGAGCGCGCGTTTGCCAGACAGCCGCTGGAAAAGAGAACGATCGTTGTAAACAATCAGCCCATTCAGTTTTCACCTGAGCGGTTCGTTCGCCCGCTCGGCTGGCTCATTGCCATTCTGTTTGCGCTCTTCTACGGCTTCGCAATGAAAGCGGAATGGCGAAACTTTGCGCTGTACTTCAACCAGGGTAATGCCGCGGCGCCGGATCCAATCTTCCAGAAGCCGCTCGGGTTCTATCTCTTTTCGCTGCCCGTTTACGATTTGATCAGCGGCTGGCTGCTAACGCTCGCATTCATCATGCTTTGCGGTACCGTCGTTTATTCGTTACTGGCGCTGCCGCAACAAGCTTTAAAGAGCGCTCACAAATCGCCTGCGAAGGCCCCATGGGCGGCAGCGTCGTTAGCGCTCGCCTTATTTCTTGTCTTACTCGCGTGGCGAACCTACCTTTCCCGGTTTCCTTATTTGTGGCAAGACCATCAAACATTTTCCGGCGTGACGTTCGCCGAGGCCAGATATCTGCTACCCGCGCTCTATCTGGTTTGTATTGCGCTGCTCGCGGCCGCGGCTATTGCCCTGCTTAACGCTTTTACGAAACGTGGTCTGCGTCTGCTGCTGGTGGGCCTGGCTATCCCGCTGGCTGTTTATGTTATCGGCGTTTATATGGTGCCGGCTTATGTCTCAAGCTTTATAGTCAAACCAAATGAGCTCGGACGCGAAACTCCTTACATCGAGCAAAACATTGCCTGGACACGGCGTGCCTTCGGACTCGAGCAGGTCGAGTTGCGCGACTTCCCGGCTGACAGCTCGGTTGAAGCGCTCGAGCTGAATGCTAACAGCTCCACGCTCGATAACATCAGACTTTGGGACTGGCACGCGCTTCAGGACACGCTCAAGCAGATCCAGGCCATCAGAACTTATTACGATTTTCCGGATGTGGACGTCGATCGGTATCGCGTTGCCGGCCTTCATCAGATGATGGTCGCCGCGCGGGAGATCGACGTCAACAAACTGCCGGAATCTTCCCGTAACTGGATAAATGAAAAGCTAATCTATACGCACGGCTACGGCATCACCATGAACACGGCAAATGGTTTCACGCCCGAAGGCATGCCGCGTTTCATAATTTCCGACATGCCGGTGCAATCCAATTCCACGGAAATAAAAGTTACGCGGCCGGAAATTTATTTCGGACAGGAAACCAACACGGACGTGTACGTTAAGACGCGGCAGAAAGAGTTTGACTTTCCCCAGGGAGAAACAAATACCTTCACCAGTTATGAGGGTTCGGGCGGCATTCGCATTGGCAGCCGGGGCCGACGCATGCTGCTCGCCTGGGCTCTGGGCGATCTCTCAAAACTGCCTTTTTCCGACGATGTGAACGAAGAAAGTCGCGTCCTCATCCACCGCAACATTCGGGAATTGCTAAACGGAATAGCGCCTTTCTTAACCTACGACAACGACCCGTACATCGTGGTCAACTCCGAGGGCAGGTTGTTCTGGATGATCGATGCTTTCACCGAATCCTCCACTTATCCGTATTCGCGACACCATGATGTCGAAGGAAATGACGTCAACTACATTCGCAACAGCGTGAAAGTCGTTGTCGATGCCTACAATGGCACGGCGCATTTTTATGTTTTCGATAACAACGATCCAATAATCGCAACTTACCGCACTATGTTTCCAACCCTGTTCCAGGACAGCAGTCAGATGCCTGCGGATTTGCGCAGTCATGTCCGCTATCCCGAGACCTTGATTCGCGTACAGGGTGAAGTCTATGGCCTCTACCATACGCAAAGCGCGAAAGCGTTTTTCCAGCGCGAAGATGTTTGGAACGTAGCGCAGCAAGTTGGGCTCGACTCGCACAACAATAAGCAGGTACAGCAAATCGATCCTTATTTTGTGCTGATGCAGTTGCCCGGAGAACAGGCGCAACATGAGTTTGTGCTGATTCTGCCGTTTACTCCCGCCGGGCGGAACAATCTAATTGGTTGGATGGCCGGGCGCTGTGATGCCGAAAACTACGGCAAGCTTTTGATATATAACTTTCCCAAGTCGCGGCTGATAGATGGTCCGCTGCAGATTGAAGCGCGCATCGATCAGAATTCCCAGCTCTCGTCACAATTCACTCTCTGGAACCAGCAAGGCTCGCACGTGTTACGCGGCCACTTGCTCGTAATACCGATCGGCCGTTCCCTGCTTTACGTTGAACCCATCTACCTGAAGGCTGAAAGCAGTCCGATGCCCGAGCTGCGCCTGGTGGTATTGGCTACCCAGGATCGTCTGGGCTATGGTCAAAGCTTTGACGAAGCGATGACGAACATCTTTGGCGACCTGCGCCCGTCCGCGACCGCGCAGAAACCCGAAACGCCAAAAGGGACGCCGGCGGAAGGGCCCGCAAAGCCAACCCCCTCTCCGGCAGCCGGGCAGTTAAACCAGCCGGCTACGGTGCCTGAACTCATAGACAAGGCGGTCCGGGAATTTGAGGAGTACCAGCGCCTCACGTCTCAGGGAAAACTGGGCGAAGCCGGTCAGAAACTCGAGCAGCACAAGCGCACCCTTGACGAACTGAAGCAAGCAGGCGCTAAAAAGCCTTAAGGCAATCCCCGCAAAAGCATCCACTTCCGAAGCCATTTTCCGCAGCAAATCTTGATTTCAGCCTCACATTGTATAGTGATGCCGTACAATAGTTTTTAAGATTAGCGGTAACACGCCGTTTGGGTTATATTGGCTGACCAAATCAAGAACTGCTTCTGTCAGACTGGGCGAACGGACCGGATTGGGCAGAGACTACTTTGGAGGAAGACTTGGCAGCGGCGGCATTTTACGATCTGGAAGGGACGCTGGTCAGCACGAATCTGGTTCACACTCTCGGGTTTTATGCGAGAAACGAGCCGGGTCTCCTGCGGAGTTTTAAGAAGAGCGCTGCCACGATTCTGAGCCTGCCCGTTTTTGCGGTTACCGATCAATACAGCCGCAAGGTTTTCAACGATCTCTATTTCAAGCGTTACAAGGGAGTGAAGGAAGACCGACTCCGTTTTCTTGCCGACGATTTGTTCTTGTCAGTACTCAAGCCGGCAATTTTCCCGGGCACCTATGAGCTGATGGAAAAGTCCCGCAGCCTGGGGCTGCGCCAAATAGTAGTAACCGGCGCACTCGATGTTTCGGTGAAACCTTTGATGGAACATCTGGGAATTGAGGAGTATGTCGCGAACCGTCTGGAGTTCGTTAATGGCGTAGCGACTGGCAGGCTATTGCCGCCCATCATGGCCGCGGCGACGAAAGCGTCATGGATACGAGTTTACGCGGAGCGCGAAGGCCTGAGCCTGAGCGACTCATACGCTTACACCGACAGCATGAGTGATCTGCCAATGCTTTCCATAGTGGGTCATCCGGCGGCCATCAACCCTGACATGCGCTTGCGGCAGACTGCGTTACATCACGATTGGCCGATCCTTGACCTGAGATGAACTCGCTCGGGGTGAATGGTGAATAGTAAATGGTAAATGGTTAATGCTCACTTAAGAGGAGAAGACCATGCGTCCACATCAAAAGCTCGAAGCCTGGAGTAAAGCAATAGAACTGGTGACCGATGTTTACAGAAGCAGCGAACATTTTCCCAAAGAGGAGAGGTACGGACTTACTGGGCAAATTCGTCGCGCGGCAGTTTCGATTCCGGCGAACATAGCGGAAGGGGCAGGACGACGGTCCCCAAGGGAGTTCGCACATTTCCTTTCGAACTCCCAGGGATCAGCAAGTGAACTCGAAACGGAACTTATTATCGCGCAGAGACTCGGCTACCTCGACGAACCTACGTTTGCGAGACTGATTGCCCAACTTGGAAGAATAGGTAGGCTAATCACGGGACTGGTCCGTTACGTTAGCAGCAAGCCGGCTAACACAGCGTAGAAGCGTCACCGCTTAACACCCTGGCCGCTTGTTACCATTTACCATTTACGATTCACCATTTACCGACTCAAAAAGCTATGGCCCTGCAACTAAGACGCAAAACGCACGAATCAGTTGTCTATATCGATCGAGACAGTGCTCCCAGAATAATGCCTTCGGGCGAAGACTTTATCCTGGAAGATCTTCCCATCGGAACGCGCGTACTTTACCCGAACCCGCCGATCAAGGGACTGCCCAATCGCGAAGCGGCCATTCGTTACGCGCTAAATCATCCGCATGATTGCGATCCCCTTTTCGCGCAGCTGGAGCCCGGCATGCGCGTGACAGTAGCCGTTGACGACATTAGTCTGCCACTCCCGCCGATGGCCACGCCCGATATTCGTCAAACGGTGCTCGAGATCGTGCTCGACATGCTTTCCGGTCATGGCGTCGACGATGTGCATATCATCATTGCCAATTCCCTGCACCGCAAAATGACGGAATGGGAAATGAAGCGCATGGTCGGTAAGCGGATTTTTGATGAGTACTACCCTGATCGCTATTACAACCACGACGCGGAGTGGACTGACGGGCTGATAAGACTCGGCGAGACGAAGCACAAGGAACCGCTAACGTTAAATCGCAGAGCCGCTGAAAGCGACTTACTGATTTACGTCAATATCAACCTCGTACCCATGGACGGTGGTCATAAATCGGTCGCGGTTGGTTTGTGTGATTATGAATCGCTGCGCGCACACCACGAGCCACAAACAATTCGTGACTCTGATAGCTACATGGACCCGGCGAAATCCGAACTGAATCACAAGGTGCATCGGCTGGGAAAGATCGTCGACGAACAACTCAACGTTTTTCATATCGAGACGGCCATCAACAATCGCATGTACAAGGGCGACATGGATTTCCTGCTCCGCAATGAAGACGACTTCACTGCCTTTGATCGCATGAAGTTTGAAGCTATGCGTTACACGATGAGCAAACTGCCGCGGCCTGCGCGTCGCAAGCTGCTGCATTCGCGGCCCGCTCAATACGAGATGATTGCCTGCCATGCGGGAAAGACGGACCCGGTACATGAAAAGATCATCGCCAAGGCTTTCGATCAGTATGCGATTCCGGTTCGGGGTCAGTGTGACATTCTGATTACCGGCATTCCGGATATTTCGCCCTACAACGTCTACTCAATCCTCAACCCACTGCTGGTTCAGGTCATGGGGTTGGGTTATCACTTCAACTTCTATCGCAACAAGCCACTACTCAAAAAAGGCGGCGTGCTGATCATTCATCACCCCTGCTATGACGAATTTGATCACAAATTCCATCCGAGCTACATCGAGTTTTTTAATCGGCTATTGCCGGAAACACGCGACGCGTTTGTGTTGCGCGACAAGTATGAGCGAGAGTTCGCAAACAATCCCAGTTACGTCGAGATGTATCGTCGGGGCAATGCGTATCACGGTGCGCACCCGTTTTTTATGTGGTATTGGGGCGAAAATGGCCGACAGCACGTCGGCAAAGTCATTGCGGCAGGCGCTGAGAATGCGCATGTGCCGGCGATGCTCGGCTGGGATCGCGCTGACAATCTGACGGAAGCCATAGCGATGGCGCGCAGCTACATGGGCAGCTCTGCCGAGATAACCATGCTTCATCAACCCATTATCGGCATTGCGGACATGGAATGAAGAACGTTCGAAATGAGTTTGTCACCAACTGAAATTTACCGCGATCGAAAGATCTTCCTGATTGGCAGCACTGGCTTCCTTGGGAAAGTGACGCTCAGCATGTTGCTGCACAGCTTTCCCAACATCGGGCGCGTCTATGTCACCGTGCGCGCCCGTTCGCAGGAAGAATCGGAAGCGCGCTTTTGGAACAGCGTAATCACGGCGCCACCGTTCGATCCGCTGCGTGAACGGTATGGCAGCGCTTTGGACGGCTTCATTCGCGATAAGGTAACCGTGCTCGGCGGCGATATCGGCGAAACGAACCTCGGTTACACGGAAGACCAGGCCCAGACAGTAGCCGACGATATCGACGTTGTTCTCAACAGCGCCGGAAACGTTACGTTCAATCCCACGCTTGAGAGCGCGCTGCGCACAAACGTCGTCGGCACCCAAAACGTGATTGCTTTTGTGAAACGAATGAAGCGGCCGGCACTGATTCACGTGTCCACTTGTTTCGTTGCCGGAAATCGTTCCGGCCCGGTGTGGGAAAACGATCCGGTGGTTGGCTATTTCCCACGCCAGCATGAACTCCCGGGCGTTGAGTTTGATGCTGAACGGGAAATCTGCGACTGCGCGAAACTTGCCGAGCGTGTTCGCGAAGAAGCGCGCGACGCAATGATGGTAGCGCGTTTTCGCGAACTCGCCCGCAAGCGGCTGAACGAAGAAAACCGCGATGCCGATGATCCTGACGCGCTCGGCCTTGCCGTTGCCCGCGAGCGAAAGGTTTGGACGCGGACGCGTCTTACTGAACTCGGTGTGGAACGCGCTGCGTGGTGGGGCTGGCCCAATATTTACACCTATACGAAATCGCTCGGCGAACAACTTGTCGCTGCTGAGTGCGGCATTGTTCGCAGCATCGTGCGCCCCAGCATTGTCGAGTCGGCCCTTGCTTATCCATTCCCGGGATGGAATGAAGGCTTTACCACCACGGCGCCGATAATCTTTATGGTCTTAAAAGGCCAAACGCAGCTGCCCGCCAATGACAAATTGATTCTTGATATCACACCAGTCGACCAGGTGGCGTCAGTAATGCTGGCCGTTACTGCGCAGGCCTGCCTTGAAGAGCCGAAGCTGGTTCACCAGGCAGCCACTGGCGATTCGAATCCCAACAACATGGATCGAATCATCGGCCTGGTCGGTCTCTATAAGCGCCGGCATTTCCAGGAGAAGGACACGGGGGTCAAGTTGCTGAACGAGATTGTCGCCCGCATGGAGCCACGGCCGGTTTCCACTTCAAATTTCGAAAAGTTTTCAGTGCCGATGTTCAACTCCGCGGCGAAAAAAGCATCGTCGCTGCTGGACCGTGCGCGTCCGCGTTGGGGCGGTGGCCGAGTAGTCGAAGTACTCGACCGGATGAAGACAACGGTAGATCGCGTACAGGAGCTAACACAGGAAACTACCGACGCGTTTGAGATGTTCAAGCCCTTCACAGTGGAGAACGCTTACATCTTTCGTTCCGACAACGTTCGCTCGCTGTTTGATCGCATCAGGAGAGATGAGCAGGGATTATTGCGTTGGAACCCGGAAGACTTTGACTGGTACGAATACTGGTTGCACGTTCATCTGCCGGGGCTGAAGAAGTGGGTGTTTCCCACTCTCGAAGAGGACATGCGCGCGCAGCCCAAGCGCATCTACACCTATCGCGACCTGCTCGAACTTTTTGAAACCTCGACCAAGCGCCACGCGACCAGAGTGGCCATGCGCATTGAGCGCGATGGGCGCAAAGAGCAGTACACCTATGGTGACATGCGTGAGCTGGCAACACGAGCCGCCGGCTTTCTGGCGAGCGAGGGCATCAGGCCCGGCGACCGTGTCATGCTGATCAGCCACAATGCGCCGGAGTGGGGCATGACGTATTTCGGCGTTTTGAAAACCGGGGCCAGTTGCATCCCTGTCGACCCCGAAAGCAATGTAGACGAAATTGTTAACTTTGCGCGCGCGGGCGAAGCGGCCGGGATCGTGTTGAGCGAGAAACTTAATGAGGAGCATTCCGAGCTGTGCAGCAGACTAACTGCGGCTGGATTGTCTCCCAAACTCTGGACCTTTGAGCAGGTCTTCGCCCTGCCGGATGAGCAAACTGACGATGAACGAATTGCGCTCTTGCCAACGCGCGTAACGGCGCAGTCATTGGCGTCTCTGATTTTTACTTCAGGAACTACCGGACGCCCCAAAGGTGTGATGCTGTCGCATCGCAATCTTACCAGCATGGTATCGATGCTCTCTTCCGTTTTTGACATGTCCACGAAGGACGGGGTGCTTTCGGTCTTGCCGCTGCACCATACGTTCGAGTTTTCCACCGGCTTTCTTACCCCACTCAGCCGCGGCGCTCAGATCACCTATCTGCCTGAACTCACTGGAGACGCCCTGGCGCGCGCTATCAAGAACGGGCATGTAACCGGAATGGTTGGTGTGCCTGCGCTTTGGGAGCTGCTCCATCGACGCATCAAAAACAAATTCTACGAGCGCAGCGATTGGATTGGTAAGGCGGCTGAGTCGCTGATCAAAGCCAACGCCTGGGTAAGAGACAACACACCGCTCAATTTCGGCCCACTTGTCTTTTATCCAATTCACGAAGGACTCGGGGGCCGCATTCGCTATTTCATCAGCGGCGGTTCGGCCTTGAGTGAAACTATTCAGAAGGATTTCCAGGGCCTGGGCTTTACGATTCTCGAAGGCTATGGTTTGACTGAAGCGTCGCCTGTGCTAACGGTCACACGCCCTGAAAATCGTATGCTGACGGGGAGTGTAGGCCGGCCGCTGCCGGGCGTTGAGGTCAGGATTGCTAACCCTGACTCTACGGGCGTTGGAGAAGTGATCGCGCGGGGGCCCAATGTAATGCTTGGTTATTATGCGGATGAAAGGGCCACCCGCGATGCATTAGTCGAGCGTTGGCTCTATACGGGAGATCTGGGCAAGCTCGATGACGATGGCAATCTTTTTCTGGTGGGACGATCGAAGGAAATTATTGTCGATACCAATGGCAAGAACGTCTACCCGGACGAACTCGAGGAGGTTTACTCCAACTCACCTTACGTGAAAGAGCTGAGCATTGTCGGTTTGCCGGATGGCATTGGCGAGAAAGTGGCTTGTCTGGTTGTGGCGGATGATGACTACGACATCACGCTTTCGCGCGCCGAGTTGCGCCGAAAGGTTGAAGAGCATTTCCGTGAAGTATCGGCTTCTCTGCCCTATTACAAGCGCATCAAGGTCCTGCAGTTTACGGATGTAGAACTGCCCCGAACCGCCACCCGAAAAGTAAAGCGCGCCGAGGTCACCGGCATGCTCGAGGTATTGGAAGCTGATAATAAGACGGAAACCGTATCTCGAGGCGATAAGGGCGTGGACTCTGAGACCCGCTGGCTAATTGGTCTGGTGTCGAACGTCAGTAATCGGCCGCAGAGCGAGATAGGCTTGAATTCGCGCCTTGCCGATCTGGGGTTTGACAGTTTGATGTTCGTGGAACTTGCATCCACCATCGAAAATGCCGGCGGCTCGATATCAGCCCCGGAACGCTTGAATGAAGCACAGGACGTGAGAGAGCTCGCAAGTGTTGTCAGTCGCCGTCCTGGCGCAGCGACGGGTGAAACCTCGAGCCTGCGTGGTGAAAACCGTCGTAGTGAAGATGACGAAATACATGTGCCATCGATCATAGGGCGGGCCGGCGACAAAGCGGGAGACCTGTTGCAGCGCGTCTTCTACGATCGATTTCTCGATACGCATTACGAAGGCCGCTCCAACATTCCGGCGCATACCAATTTCATCGTGGCCGCTAACCACTCTTCGCACCTCGATATGGGTTTAACGAAGATGGCCCTGGCTGAAGCAGGCAAAGATATGGTCGTGTTGGCAGCCGCCGACTATTTCTTCGACACCAAGTACAAGCGAGCGGTGATGGAAAACTTCACGAATCTGGTGCCGATGGAACGCACCGGGTCGTTGCGGCAATCGCTTCGTCACGCCAGTTCATTTCTACGGCGCGGCTACAATGCGCTCATCTTTCCTGAAGGCACGCGTTCGGTTACGGGTGAGATGGCCGACTTTAAACCGGTGATAGGCTACCTCGCGTTACACACCGGCGTCGGTATTCTGCCGGTCTACCTCGAGGGCACTTTCGCTGCGATGCCGAAAGGTTCAAACATAATCAAGAACCGTAAAGTAGGCGCGCGCATTGGGCGATATCTTGAGATCGGCCAGCTTGAGGAAATGACCAAAGGACTTGCACGCGCCGAGGCTTACCGCCTGATTTCTGCACGCGTGAAGCACGAAGTTGAAAACCTGCGCGATCAAACTCGCCGTCCTTTTGATGCCAAAGAATTGCGCAAACGCTGGAAAACCGAACGCCGCGTGCTACGAGACGACCGAGCACCTTCGATCGACGACCGTCGCGATTAACCATGCCCGCAAAGAAACCACAAAAGCGTACCGCGCGGATGACGCCCGTAAAGGCCGAAACAAGGCGTCGTGCGGCGATTGAGAAGCGACCGCGCGCCGCGACCCTCGTCACCGGCGGCACTGGCTTTCTTGGTTCGCATCTCGTGCGACAACTCGTGGCCGAAGGCGCAAAGGACATTCGCGTAATGGCTACCTCCATACCAGATTGGCTGGTAGACCTGGGCGTAGAAACGCTGGAAGGCTCAATAACGAAAGAGGGCGATGTAAAGCGCGCCGTTGAAGGCATCAGCGAGGTTTATCATCTCGCCGGCAAGGTTTCGCGCGAGCGTGATGACGCGCGGGAAATGTATAGGGTTCATGTCGAAGGCACGCGTTTACTTTGCGACGCGGCCAAAAACGCAGCCGTAAAAACTATTGTGCTTGCTTCGACCAGTGGCACCATCGCGGTAACAGAAGACGGCGATGTACTTCCCGACGAATCTTATCCGCAGCCGCTCGACATCATCACCCGCTGGCCCTATTACGCAAGCAAGGTTTATCAGGAAATGGCGGCGCTGGAACGTTTCAACGGTAAGGGCCTGCGTCTGGTAATCATGAACCCCAGTCTGTTGCTGGGACCGGGTGACGAACGTCTTAGTTCCACGAAAGTTGTACTCGACTTTATGGCGCGAAAGATCAGCGCGGTACCGATGGGTGGCTTGAGCTTTGTGGATGCGCGTGATGCCGCAAAAGCTTTTCGCGTGGCAATGAAAAAAGGGCGACATGGCGAACGCTATCTCCTGGGCGCAGCCAACTGGACCTTCGAACGATTCTTCGGTCGCCTCGAGCGTTTGACGAAAGTCGCTGCCCCCAAAATCGCTCTGCCTGCGAAATTCATGGTGGCCGGCTCGCAGATTGTCGATTCGCTTTTTCGGCAGTGGAACTTTGCGTCTCCGGTTGAGCCAGGTGCGATTGAGATGGCGCAGTACTTCTGGTACCTAAACTGCGCCAGGGCGGCCCGCGAGCTCGGCTTCCGGCCACGCGATCCGGGCGAGACGCTTCACGACACTGTCACCTATCTACGCGAGAATTTTCTGGGCGGCGATGCGTTTGGAAAGTAAGAATCATGCAGAACCCGGCGCTGGATGCTCAAGTCAACTCTTCGGATTGAGGGGTCCTGAGACAACAGGAACGCTATCACCGGCATTAGCTGCAGGATCGGGCGCTATCGTGCTCGGTTCTGGACCGGTCGCTACGGCTCCCGGCTCTGACTTCGTCGACCCACAACTATACTGGTCGACTGCCGGCCTTATGTTTTTTTGCCTTCCTTATTTGCGTTTGTCTGAATAAATCCGCCGGCTGAATGCTGCAGCCAACTGCTTGGCCCAAAGCCGATACCCAAGCTCGCTGGGATGAAAGCCGTCGGCGCAGAAGACTGCTTCACAACCTTCCTTTTCGATCGTAAACGGCACGTACACAACTCCGCGCAAGCGTCTGGCGAGTTCAACTGAAGTGCGCTCCAGCGCTGCCGACCTGGCCCCTAGAATAAAACTCAACGGCTGCGGCAACGCAGGAAAACAATCCAGGGGCGGCACACCAGCGAGTAAGACTGGGACGTCGCCAACTTCCAGGCGCACCGCTTCGATCAACCTCTCAATGTCCGACTGCCAGCGCCTGCCGGTATGAAACTCGATGGCATCGTTTACTCCAAGTACAATCGTTACGAGGTCGGCCTGTCGACCTGCCAACCTTGGAACCAGCTCCATGCGGCATCCGACGGCGTTTACACCGGAGCGACCTGCGGCTAACCATTCAACTCTTTGTTTAGTCTCTCGTTGCAGAAAATGGGCCAACTGGCCCGTCAAGGCAGTTTCATGTGAGCGGGCGCCGATGCCGGCGACGGTCGATTCTCCGAGAACGATCAATTTGAATGGCGGGTCTTCACCGAGAACGTTCCCTTCGACAGGTCCCGGTGCGTC
>DATGYM010000127.1:0-30820 GCA_035297925.1 Pyrinomonadaceae bacterium
GCCATCACGGAGGCCCGTCACGAATGTGAATACGCCAAGCGCACAATCCTCTTCATTGATGAAATTCACCGGTTCAATAAGGGCCAGCAGGATGCGCTTTTGCCGGCAGTAGAAAATGGAACTGTAACCCTAATCGGAGCCACGACTGAAAATCCCTCATTTGAAGTGACCGGCGCGTTGTTGTCTCGTTGTCGCGTATTGGTTCTGAATCCGCTCAATCCGGATGAGGTAAAGACTATTCTCGAGCGGGCCCTGACCGATAGTGAAAATGGTCTGGCTAAACTGCAACCGGTTATTTCCGCTGAAGTGTTGGAACGCGTTGCCAACTCCGCCGGCGGAGATGCGCGCGTTGCGCTCGCCGCTCTGGAAGCGGCCGTCGAATCGACTGCCCCGGACGAAACCGGGGCGCGCCAAATCTCAAACGATACGATCATCGAGGCGCTGGGCCGCGCGCATTATGCCTACGACAAAGGCGGAGAAGACCATTACAACCTTGCTTCCGCGCTAATCAAATCGCTGCGTAACTCTGACGTCAACGCTTCGCTTTACTGGCTCGCTCGCATGATCGAAGGGGGCGCCGATCCGATCTTCATCGCGCGGCGTCTTTGCATTCTGGCTTCTGAAGATATCGGCCTTGCAGATCCGCAGGCGATGGTGCAAGCGGCCGCCGCCGCCGACATCGTGCAACTCATAGGATTGCCGGAAGGATTATTTCCCCTCTCTCAGGCCACGATCTATCTCGCGCGCGCGCCGAAATCAAATGCAGTTAAAAATGCCTACCAGGCTGCCGTTGCTGATGCGGCTGAGACTGCGCGCGAGCCCGTGCCTTTACACCTGCGTAATGCGGTTACGCCCTTGATGAAGCACATAGGCTATGGACAAGGCTATCGGTATGTTCACAACGACCCGAATGCGAAAGACGAAATGGAATGCCTGCCTAAGTCGCTGCGTGGGCGGAAGTATTTCGAGGAGGAGGAGCCGGAGTAAATGTTTTGTGAAGATTTTCCATTTATAATTTCTCAATTTTCATTGTTCATTCTTTCAAGAGCTGTTGACATCGGAAAAGGGAAAATGAGAACTGGAAAATGAAACATGGAAAATCTTGATCAGAAATTTGAAGTCGGAGCTTCACAAAGAGGTACGGGGCGAGCAGGAATGCCTTCAGCGATGATTGCGAAAACTAACAAGGAATTGGCATTTCTGCATGAGCTGTTCGTTGCCACGGACTGGGGCGAACGATTTGCCGAATTAATCGACGAGCACGTCAAGTTGCCTAAAGAAGGGCGGGCGCTTTATGCCGGGTCTGGCACGGGCAGCCATGCCATCGCGCTTCAGGAACGCGCCGGTGACGATTTGAAACTTCTGTGTGTGGATGAAAATGAAGAAAGTCTGCAACTGGCGCGAATCAAAGCGAAAACCGAGGGAAACCAGAACATCGCTTTTCATCAGGACCAGGTCGACAGTCTCACTCTGGAGGACGATAAATTTGATCTGGTGATTGGCGATGGCTCGCTAATCCACAGCGAACGTATTCCGGAAATGCTTGCGGAATTGGTCCGGGTAGCGGCGCCGGGCGCGACTGTAGCTGTGTCACTGCCGACCTTTTCCAGCTTCGGGGAATTCTTTTCGATCTACTGGGAGGCCCTGCACAACTGTGGACTAATCGATCACGAGCATGATGTGGAAAGTTTGATCACGACATTGCCGGCGGTCTCGGCAGTGGAGGCACTGGCCGAAGAAGCTGGTCTGGGAGAGATTAACAGCACCACAAAAATCGAAGAGTTTGATTATCCTTCGGCGGAGAAGTTTTTTAGTTCCCCGTTGATATTGGATTTCCTCATGCCGATATGGCTCGAGACCTTACCAGAGGATTCCCACCGACAAGTCTTCGACGAAATTGGGCGGCTAATAAATGAGGAAAGTCGCGGAATGGAATTTGCGCTCACTGTTAAGGCAACGATAGTCGTGGGACGAAAAGCGCAGAGCCGGTGAGGACTGGCGTAGCTTTCATTCTACTATGCCTGCTTCTCTTTGGGTTCCTTTTGGGCGTCTCGTTCTCCTTCCTCCAAACCTTCTTTGAAGGCCCGCTTACTTTGGCCCAGCGATTTTGCTAGTTGCGGCAGCCGAGTAGCTCCAAACAACAGGAAAATAACCAGGGCGATTACGAGAAGCTCAGGTGTTCCAAGGCCACCAATTGCCAATACGATCTCGTTCATGACTTCCTCTTTCTAATAATTTGCAAACGACGGAAACGCGCGGGCCGTCTCTCGTTACTCACCATTGTCAGATTCGTAGAAGAGATATTTCCTCCACGTCTCGTCGGCGCGACCCAGGTAGCGCATAATTTGGCGATTCACATGCAGCGAAAAACCGCGCGGTCGTCGCAGCAGGTGCATGCCGGATTCCTCAGGCGTGCGATTTCCCTTCCGATGATTACATTTTTTGCAGCAAGCCACCAAATTATCCCACGAGGACTCGCCGCCGCGTGAACGCGGTAAGACGTGGTCCAAAGTCAATTCTGAGGGTGGATGTTGCCGGCCACAATACTGGCAAGTGGAATGATCGCGCAGCAAAATATTCTTGCGCGACAGCGAACGCCGCTCAAAAGGAATATGGATATATTCGGTCAGGCGGATTACGGAAGGCGCATGAATGGCGAGTTTGGCTGAATGCAGCATGTGGCCGTTGTGTTCTTCGACGCGCGCCACGCCTTTGAAGATCATTACCACCGCGCGCCTTTCATTGCACACATTTATAGGCTCAAACGAGGCATTCAGTACTAAGACTCGGCCGGTCATACAAAGCCGATATTACGCGAGCGGCCGAGGTAGTGACAAGTAGCAAGGTCCGGGGCGGTGTCCAATTTGCCGTCTCTGTGCATCCTCTGCGTGCTCGGTGCCTCAGTGGTGAGTGTTTGCTTAACGGTTAATAACCACGGAAACGCGGAGCACCCCGGAGCTTGCACAGAGAAAACTGAAATCAGGACACCACCGGATCCGGAAGCTGGCAAAGGCGCCTGTGGTCTTCAGCGGCTACCTACTGACCCGCTTGCCCGAAGTTGTCGGTCGCCTCTACGAGCGCATCGATGATCCCGGGTTCGCTGATTGAATGTCCCGCGTCGCCAATGATTTTGAGTTGCGCTTCCGGCCACGCGCGATGCAGTTCCCAGGCACTCATAATGGGGCAAACCACATCGTAACGGCCCTGCACTATGACGGAAGGGATAGAGCGAATACGGCCGACGTTCTCGATCAGATAATTGTCGGAATTGAAGAAAGCATTGTTCCTGAAGTAATGGCATTCGATCCGGGCGAAAGCGAGGGCAAACTCCGGGTCGGCAAACTTCTCAATCATGGCCGGATCGAAAAAGAGCTTGGAAGTGCTGCCTTCCCAGATACTCCAGGCGCGGGCAGCTTCCAGCCGCACCGCGGCGTTGCCGCCAGTGAGCCGCTTGTAATATGCGCTTACCATGTCGCCGCGTTCCGCTTCGGGAATGACCTTTAAATATTCTTCCCAGACGTCCGGGAAAATTGCGCTGGCGCCCTCCTGATAAAACCACTGAATTTCTTTAGGCCGGCAAAGGAATATTCCGCGCAACACCAGTTCGCGCACGCGATCGGGATGAGTTTCAGCATAAGCAAGGGCCAGCGTGCTGCCCCATGAGCCACCGAAGACTTGCCAGTTTGTGATTCCCAGGTGCTCTCGTAAGCTCTCGATGTCTGCAACAAGGTGCCACGTCGTATTTTCTTCAATACTGGCGTGCGGGGTACTCATGCCTGACCCACGCTGGTCGAAAAGGACAATCCGATAGATCGCCGGATTAAAGTAGCGGCGATAATCGGGAGAAATCCCGCCACCCGGCCCCCCATGAAGAAAAACCACCGGCTTGCCCTGCGGATTGCCACACTGCTCGTAGTAAAGCTCGTGAAGCGGCGAAACCCTCAGCCGGCCGGTTTCGAATGGTTGAGTTTCTGGGTATAAGGTCTTCATCTAAGCCCGCGTCCCTTCGCAAAATTTTAGTAACAGGAAATCAATAAGGTAACGGCCGCGCAATCGTGAGCACGAACACTTCGGCTGCGCCGGCCTCGAACAAAGCTGTCGCGCACGAAGACACCGTAGCTCCGGTAGTGAAAACATCGTCCAAAAGTAATATTCGCTCGCCTGCAATCAAGGCCGGGTAAACGACGCGGAAAGCTTCTGCTACCGTTTCGCGTCGGCCCTTAGCGTCCATGCCCGCGCGGTGGCGTTTCGTATTCTTCACGCGAACCAGACTGACGTCATCCAGTGGCAGCGATGCAGCTCGTGAGAGTTTAGCGCCGATCACCTGGGCCTGGTTAAAGCCCCTTGACTGCTCACGCTCGGGATGCAGCGGCACTGGAATAATTCGCGTCGCCCGGTTCAAAGGAGGTCTACGCAGCGTCTCCAAAAGATTCTCGATTAGTTTTTGACAGACATGCGGCTCGCGCTTCAACACAAGCACTGAGGCACGCAGTGCTCCTTCATAGACTCCGCAAGCTCGCGCGGCCGTAAAAGCGTCCTGGTCGCAACGGTGACAGCGGGCCTGTTCGCGCTTCTCCGGCGGAACAGTTCCTCGCGAAGGCTGCCCACATTTCCAGCACAGCGTTTCTTCACCCGAAAATATCTGAGTTTGGCGCCAGCAACGCGCGCATGCCACCCCCAGAGATCTTAACTCTACACTCCCACCGCAAATCGCACATGCTTGAGGATAAACAATCGCGAGCAAAGAATCGTAGGCGAGAGATGAAGCGCGAGTCAGAAGCATTGAGTGTCAGCGCAAGAAAGTTTGTTCCTGGGTTTCGCGGCTGAAAGCGGATGCAGAAACCAGATGTCCGGCTCGCAAATAACTAACGGCCTTCTGAGCCAGCAAGCTCACGAAGGCCGTCATTATGCCATCAAGTAGAATGTACTTCTATTCTTCCTCTTCGTTAAGGAGTCCGCGTTCCTGCAGTTCCTGGCAGCGTACACAGTGGCGCGCCCATGGCACAGCTTCCAGACGCTTTTCCGGCACGGCCTGTCCACAACGAATGCACTTGCCGTAGCCGCTGTCATCCATGCGTATGAGCGCCTCGTCGATCAGGTTCAGCAATTGGCGGTCATTGTCTGACATTGAGACCAGGAGCTCTTTCGTATAAGCATTTGCCGCCATATCCGCCGGATCCTGAGTAGCCTCAGCGTCGCGTTCGCGGCTGTAAAGCTCCGCCTGCTGAACCTGGCCCACCAGACTTTCGCGCCGATCCAGGAGCTTATCGCGAAAAACTCTTACTCTTCTTTTATCCATTATGCGCTATGATCCTCCACCCTACTTGCAAAGTTATTCTCGGTATCCATCCCTACTTCTGATACGGTAGCCCGTGAATGATCGTGTAAGCCCGATACAGCTGCTCAAGCAAAACCACTCGCGACATTTCATGCGTCAAAGTCAAACGTGAAAGGCTCCACCGTTCGTTTGCCCGCTTTGCAAGTTCTGCTGAAACTCCGTTTGGTCCACCCACTACAAAAGCGACTTCTTTTGTCCCGCTGTCCTGCCAGCGCTGAATCATGCCGGCTAACTGCTGCGAGCTCCACTCGCTTCCCTGCGGATCCAGCAAAACGTTTACCGCCCCCTCACGCAGCCCGTCTGAGATGCGCTGCGAATCTTTATCGATGCCCGACTTATCTCCCGACGCAGAGCTCTCGCGAAATTCGGAGATCTCACAGCGAGTGAAATGTGAAAGCCTTTTCAAATAGTCATCGGCCAATGCCCGCAAGCGAGCGTCTCTGGTCTTTCCCATCCAAATCACTCTCAGCCGCATCAATCGAGACCGGATGAAGGCGGAATAAACTCCCCACTGTGCGCTGCCTCCTGTTTCATCCTTCGTCCTTCAGCGTTCGTCATTTCGTCTCATTCTTCTTTTGCCGCGCCAGCTTCTCATAAAGGTTCTTGCGACTGATGCCCAGGGTACGCGCCGCCTCTGTCTTGTTGCCCCTGCTTGCAGCGAGAACTTCTGCAACGTAGTCGGCCTCAACTTCCGCAAGCGTAGGCGGTTTGGCTCGTCGTCTTTGTGCGCGCACTGCCAGGCGAATCGGTTCCGGCAAGTCGTCCGCTTCGATGCGGCCGCCATTAGCTAAAATCATGGCTCGCTCGATTGTGTTGGCTAACTCGCGAACGTTGCCCGGAAATTCATAGTCGCCCAACAAACTCAAAACCTCCGAAGATAGACCCCTGACATCCCGCCCATGCTTGGCAGCGTAAGAGCTTACAAAGGCCGCGGCCAGTTCCTGCATATCTTCCTTCCGCTCGCGCAACGGCGGCACGGCAATGTGCACGACGTTCAGGCGATAGTAGAGATCCTCCCGAAAATGATGGCGCTTCACTGCGTCGCTCAGATTCACGTTTGTCAGAGCCAGCAAACGTGCGTCTACCTTAATGGTCCTGCGCCCGCCCAGCCTTTCGAACTCTCTGGTTTCAATCACCCGCAAAAGCTTTGCCTGCGAATCGACCGAGAGCTGGGCAATCTCATCAAGTACGAGAGTTCCTCGATGTGACGCCTCCAGGCGTCCCGGTTTTTCTTCACCGGCTCCGGTGAAAGCGCCACGCTCGTAACCGAAAAGCTCTGCTTCCAGCAGACCGCTGGGGAGCGCTCCGCAATCAATCTTTACAAACGACTCGTTGGCACGATTCGACTTCGAATGTATGTAAAATGCCAACGCGTCTTTTCCGACGCCTGATTCTCCCGTTATGAGAACGTTCGCATCCGTTACCGCAACTCGGTCGGCGAGACGAACCGCCTCGCGCATCGGCTCTGATTGCGCAACGATCTCTATCACGGTTGACTTCTCAAAGAACTGTTAACCTCGTCGGTTAATTCCGACGGCAATGCTACGCGCCTGGATTCCCGCCAAAGTCTTTCGAGGTCGTAAAACGCGCGGGCCTGTTCATTGAAGATGTGCATCACAAAGTCGCCGTAGTCGAGCAGGATCCATTCAGCAGTCTTGTATCCTTCCACGCGACTCACTGGCGAACCGGCCTTCTTCAATGTCTCAACGATCTCATCGGCAATTGCCTGCACCTGGCGTTCGTTAGTACCACTGGCGATTACAAAGTAATCTGTAAAACTCGCGATTGCGCGCAAATCCAAAACGACGACATTCAAAGCCTTCTTTTCTGCTGCGGCGGTGAGGGCCGTAAGGATACGTTCGTCGAGGTTCGCTGCTGCTGTGTCGCTCGCGGTGGGATTGAGTTGCAGATTTGCGCTGGTTGCGGGGCTTAAGGATTGTTCCTTGACAGTTGAATTATGCTTCATGCGAATTTCGATATAGCTGATACTTTCTAATATATTCCGCCACTTCGCGCGGTACTAACCTCTCCAATTTCTCACTATTGTCCTCGCTCGCCGCTCGCCTGATTTCGGTCGCAGAAACATCGAGCAACACAGCATCGGTCAAGAATACTTTTCGCTGTCCGGGCCCAGCCTCACTTATGTCTTTTCGTTCCGCGCCCCTCAAATCAACCATATTGGCTGCCATTTCAACGCCCACCTGCGTGGCGGAAATTTCGTATCCGGGTCGTGTCACCACAATTAAATTGGCCAACTGTATCAGCCGCTGCCATTCCCTCCAGCTGGTAATCTCCGCCCAGGAATCGGCGCCCATCACGAAAAACAGATCGGTCGTCTCTCCAAAGCGGGAACGAAAGTGAGAGAGCGTATCGATCGTGTATTGCCGACCGGGACCATCCAGTTCAAAAGTCGAAACACAAAGGCGCGGTTCTGACTGCGTAGCCAGCGCCAGCATGGCGTAACGGTCCAGCCCGGACGAGACCTCCCGATCGACTTTGTGGGGAGCCATCCGCGCCGGTACAAACAAAAACTGATCGATGCCAAATAACCGGGAAACACTCTTCGCAACTTTGAGGTGGCCCAAATGAACTGGATCAAAGGTGCCGCCGTAAATCGCAATCCGTTTCCGCTGTTCCATCTCAGTTAGACAGACATTCGTGCCTGTCCATTCCAGACACGGGCCGCGCATTAATCACAGGGTCAACTCAATGACATTTTCCCGTTCAGACGTTTCCTTCAGCTCATCAAGTCGCTTCGCAATAGCCGCCACCAGTTCTTTGGTTCCTCTATTCGTGACAGAAGAGATTTCATAAAAAGCAAGACCGTCAGCTTCCGCCTGCCGCTTCAACTCGTCCACCTGCGAGCGATCGTCAAGCGCGTCGATCTTGGTTGCTACCACTATCTGCGGTCGCTTTGCCAACTCCGGATTGTAAGCACGCAACTCGCGATTCACACTCAGGTAATCTGCAACCGCGTCGCGTCCGGAAGCCGAAGAGACATCGACCAGATGCAGCAGCAGTTTGGTGCGTTCGATATGTCGCAGAAAGCGATCGCCCAGGCCGGCGCCTTGATGCGCGCCTTCAATCAAGCCGGGCATGTCTGCCACTACAAACGTGCGAAAGTCACCCAGGTCGACAACGCCGAGATGCGGCTCGAGTGTTGTAAAGGGGTAGTCAGCGATTTTTGGTTTAGCGGCTGAGATCGTCGAGATAAGCGTCGACTTCCCGGCATTGGGAAAACCCACCAGACCCACATCCGCCAGGAGTTTCAGTTCCAACTGCAACTCCAATTCTTCGCCTCCGCTTCCGCTCTGGTGATAACGCGGCGCTCGGTTTGTTGAAGTGGTGAAATGAGAATTACCAAATCCTCCTCGACCACCCTTTGCTGCAAGCCAGCGAGCGCCATCCGTCGCCAGGTCCTGCAAGAGCGCTCCCGTTGTGCTGTCAAAGATCTGTGTACCTATCGGCACCCTTACGACATGGTCTTCACCGTCGCGACCGGAGCAATTTGACCCTTCACCATGCCGGCCCCGGGCGGCCACGTGTTCCGGATTAAAACGCAGATGCAGCAAAGTATTGAGCGACGAATCAGCAACAATCCAAACATCCCCACCACGGCCGCCGTCGCCGCCCGAAGGCCCACCCCGCGGCACAAACTTCTCGCGACGAAACGCCGTTACGCCATTGCCGCCATGGCCTCCCTGCACATGAATTTTAACGCGATCGATAAACATTTAAATCGAAAGCGACGCCCGCTAAGTCTTTGACTTGGCTCAAGCGTCGCGTGATAGCTTTGTCTCGTTTGCACGGCCTATACTGAAGACGCCTGCTCCTGCGGATAAACGCTGATGAATTTTCCCGTTCGCCCTTTATCTTCAAACTTCACCACGCCGGCTATGAGCGCAAACAAAGTATCGTCTTTACCGCGGCCGACATTTTTTCCGGGCTTCCATTTCGTGCCGCGCTGGCGAGCAAGGATGTTGCCACCCAGGACGCTCTCGCCGCCAAATTTTTTCAGACCCAGTCGTTGCGAATTTGAATCGCGACCGTTACGAGATGAGCCTACTCCCTTTTTATGTGCCATAAGTCATTTCCGATTTCTGATTACCAATTCTCGATTGACTGACTTCCTTCAATCGGCAATTGGCAATCGGCAATCTCCCTATCCAATCGAATCAATTGTTATGGTCGTATAACCCTGCCGGTGACCCTGCTTACGTTTGTAGTGCTTGCGTCGTTTCTTCTTAAAAATAACGATCTTGGTGCCGCGTCCGTGATCTATTACCGTTGCTGAGACTTTAGCCGCGCCTACCACCGGTCCGTCGACGTCGCCGCCTTTGCCGGCCGTCAGTAACGCGTCCAACTCGATCGATTTTCCGGCTTCGGCCTCGATTGAAGGGATCCGAACCGTGCTGCCCTTTTCGACGACAAATTGTTTGCCGCCGGTTCTTATTACTGCGTAAGCCATCTCTTTATCCTCTCAGACGAGCCAAGCCTCAATCGAAAAGTCGATTATTATAGGCATCTCAGCAACAAACAGCAACCGGCCGAGACTCCTCCCCGCAGGCACGCGCGGTCAGCCTTCACTTTTGGCGACTCGGCGTCCGTTTTGCGCCAGAAAGTTCTCCATGAAATTTGTCGAGATCTCGCCGGCCCTGAATTTTGGATCGTCCATGATCTTCAGGTGCAGCGGAATCGTTGTTTTTATGCCTTCGATTACCATTGCCTCCAGCGCCCGTTTCATACGCGCGATCGCCAATTCTCGCGTGCGCGCATGCGTGATGACCTTCGCGATCATTGAATCGTAGAAAGGCGGCACTCGATAACCGGCGTAGACGTAAGTGTCCACTCGCACCCCAGGCCCGCCCGGCAAATTGAAAGCGGTAATCAAGCCCGGCGAGGGCGCGAACGTTTCGGGATTCTCAGCGTTGATACGACACTCAATGGCATGACCTACAATCAGAAGATCGTCCTGGGTGTAACCAAGCCGCTCGCCTTCAGCAATGCGAATCTGGTTGCGAACAATGTCCGCGAGCGTGACCATTTCCGTTACTGCGTGCTCCACCTGTATGCGAGTATTCATCTCCATGAAGTAGAACTTGTTGTCCTGGTCCAACAGAAACTCCACGGTGCCGGCGCTCGCGTAGCCCAACTTCTTGCAGGCGGCAACTGCGACGGCGCCCATCTGATTGCGCAGTTCCGGTGACAAAACCGGCGAAGGGGCCTCTTCCAAAAGCTTCTGGTGGCGTCGCTGTATCGAACACTCCCGCTCACCAAGATGAATACAGTCGCCGTACTCGTCGGCCATGACTTGAATCTCGATGTGACGCGGATTCTGGACGTAGCGCTCTATATACACACTGCCGTCTTTGAATGCAGCCGCCGCCTCGGTTGATGCTGCCTCCAGGGCTTTGCCCAACTCGTCGGGCCTTTGCACGATGCGCATTCCCCGGCCGCCGCCGCCGGCTGAGGCTTTGACGATCACTGGAAAACCAATTTCGCGTGCCAATTGCAAACCCTCAGTTTCAGACGTGACCGGTTCAGGGCTGCCCGGCAACACCGGCACACCAGCCTCGGCCATCGCGCGTCGCGCCTCTACTTTGTCGCCCATCAAACGAATTATGGGGGCCGGTGGACCGATGAACTTTATATTGCAGGCAGCGCAAATCTCAGCAAAGTAAGACGACTCTGCCAGGAAGCCGTAACCGGGATGAATGGCGTCGACGTTAAAAATCTCGGCGGTACTAATGATGGCGGGAATGTTCAAGTAACTCTGAGCCGAAGGCGCCGGCCCAATACAGGCAGCCTCATCGGCAAAGCGCACGTGGAGCGAATCGCGATCGACATCGCTGTGCACAGCGACGGTACGGATGCCCATCTCCTTGCAGGTCCAGATAATACGACAAGCAATCTCACCACGATTGGCGATAAGAATTTTCTTGAACTTTCTAGTTTCCGGCATCTTAAGTCCAAAGTCCAAAGTCCAACGTCCAAAGTCCAACGTCAAATGTCCAATGTCGTTTAGTCCTATCGGACATTGGACATTGGACATTGGACGTTGACTTACTTTTTAATGCCGAACAGCGGCTGGCCATATTCAACGGGCTGGCCGTTCTCGACATAAATCTTCGCGACTTCGCCGCTGGTCTCGGCCTGAATTTCATTCATCAACTTCATCGCCTCGATGATGCAGACAACCGAATCAACCTCGACAGTGCTGCCGATTTTTACAAACGCCTCAGCGTTAGGAGAAGCGGCTCGATAGAAGGTGCCGACTATCGGAGAAGTAATGATGTAAAGATCCTGATCTTCGGAAGCTTCAGTTTCTGCTTTTGCTCCCGGATGGACCGGCGCAGCAGCAGAGACCATGTTTTCACCCGCTGAGGCGTCGCTCGCGGCGGCCTCTCGCGACTCCATTGGCCGAACCAGTATGGAGTCGTTAATATCGACACCGCGTCGAAATCGTACCCGAAACCCCTCGCGTGCAAGTTCGAATTCCGTGAAGTCGTTTTCACGAATCAAATGGATCAATTCCCGCAACTCATCCATGTTGATTGAAGTTTCACCGCCCATTGACCGACTACGTCGGCGGCGGCCGCGCGTGGGCTCGGTCGCAACTTCGACTTCGGGTTCCGCCTGCGGTTCAATCTCAGCTTTTTGGCTTCCGGGGTCGCTCATTTTTTTTTCAACTCAAGCCGTCAAACACGCCCTATCAAAGTGTTTAGCCCCAAAGACTCGGGGGCGTTGCCGAACGTCATTTGGGGCATTACCAACCGCGCTGCAATTGCGCACGGTTTATCCAAGGATTAAATCTACTTCTCTTCAGTGCCAGTTTCAGCTTCGCCGCCTGTCGTACTCTCGTCAACATTCTCTGCCGAAATATCAGCCGTAGCTGTCTCGCCGGCTTCAGAAGCTTTCGCAGTTTGCCGCTCCTCTTTTTGCGCGGCACCGCTTCGCGTGGCTGCGCTCTTAGTCTCAGCAGGCTTTCTCTTTTTCGCGCCGGCAGACTTGCGCTTCTTAGCCGCTTGCAACGCTTCGCGCTCGCTTTGATTGTCAACCAATTCGATTATAGCGAGCTCGGCGTTGTCGCCTGCGCGACGACCAAGCTTAAAAATCCTGGTGTAGCCTCCCGGCCGATCCTTGTAACGTTCTCCGAGTTCGTCAAACAAACGCTTTAATGCGGCGACGCCTGCGGTTCGCGGCAGACGCACCTGGCCGCGCTTGCCAGTCAAAGCGGATTGCTGCATGTTTCCAGCGTGGAAAAACCCCGCCGCCTGTCGGCGCAGATGCAAGGCACGGGGTGCGGCATTATCACCCTCCAAATTACTCGCCTTGCGCGAGAGGGTAATGGCGCGCTCGACAAAAGGTCTAAGCTCTTTGGCCTTCGGCAGCGTGGTGACAATGCGCTCCTCGCGAGAATTGATCAGCGAGACAGCGAGATTGCGAAGCATTGACATGCGATGTTCGCTTGTTCGTCCAAGTTTGCGGTGTGCCTTTTGGTGTCGCATGACTCTGAAAACCCGTATTCCTAATCTTATTTAAAGCGCCGGCAGCGCTTTAAGCATTTACTGCTCGTCGTCTGTGTCGGGGAAGTCGCTCAAATCGGCGCCATCGCGACCGCCGGTTCCCGGTATTGGATTTCCCTGTTCGTCAAACTCCATCCCGAAATCCAAACCCATGCCGTTCAAAATCTCTTTGATTTCGTTCAGCGACTTTTTGCCGAAATTCTTCGTCGCCAACATCTCGCGTTCGCTGCGTTGCACCAGATCCCGTATCGTTCTGATATCAGCGTTCTTCAGACAGTTGTAAGAGCGAACGGACAATTCCAGCTCGTCCACAGAACGATCCAGTTGATCGTTGCGCGGCAAAGGCGGGCGCTCAATCTTCGAATAGGCAAAATCGTCTGTGTCCTCTTCAAAGTTGATGAAGATCGACATGTGATCTTTAATCAACTTTGCCGCCAGTCCGATTGAATCCTCCGGTTTAACCGAGCCGTCCGTCCAAACCTCAATAGTCAGCTTGTCAAACTCAGTGTTCTGCCCCAGACGCGCGGCTTCAACTGTGTAATTTACCTTCTTGACCGGCGTATGCACCGAATCAATCGGAATGTAGCCCAGCGAAAGATCCTCGTCGAAATTTCGATCGGCAGAAACGTAACCGCGGCCCCGCTTCAAACGCATTTCAACGCGTAACGAACCGCCTTCGCTTACCGTTGCGATGTGCACCGTGGGATCGAGAACTTCAACGTCCGCGTCTGCCTCGATATCGGCGGCAGTCACTTCCCCCGCCGAGTCTTTTGAGATCCGCAGGGTTTTTGACTCGTTACCGTGGAGTTTGAAAGGTACCTGCTTCAAGTTCAGAATGACGTCGGTCGCGTCCTCAACGACGCCCTTAATTGAGGAGAATTCGTGCTCAACTCCTTCGATCTTAACTGCGGTAACTGCGGCTCCTTCGATCGAGGAGAGCAGCGCCCTGCGCAGCGAATTGCCGACTGTAGTACCAAAGCCGCGCTCGAACGGCTGTGCCGAAAAGCGGCCGTACCGTTCAGTTAGTGTCTCCGAGTCTGCTGCCAGACGACGGGGCATCTGAAATCCGGTCCAGAGATTATTTTGATCCATAGCCATAGCGTTTTAAGTCCCGATTAAGAAAAAACTGTTGTCCGCGGGCCGTCGTCGTCTGGCGACTGCTCGCGGGTCTGCGTATTACTTGCTATAAAGCTCAACGATAAGCTGCTCATTAATTGAGCGGTCGATATCTTCACGCGTGGGCAAACCACTGATGCGCGCTGACATTTCGCCGCCATCCTGAGCAATCCAGGAGGGGCGTCCGCGTCCCGAGGCGGTCTGCCAGGCGCCTTCGATATGCGGGTTCTTGCGGCTTGCCTCTTTGATGCTTATTGCCTCGCCGGCCTTGACCTGGTATGAGGGAATGTCGACCTTTTTGCCGTTTACGAGAATGTGGCCGTGATTGACCAATTGACGGGCCTGGCGGCGAGAGGTTGAAAACCCTGCGCGATAGACAGCGTTATCGAGGCGACGCTCGAGCAGGAACAACAGGTTCTCACCCGTAATTCCCTTCATGCGCGCTGCCCGTTCGAAATAGTTGCGAAATTGTCCTTCAAGGATGAAGTAGATGCGCTTGACCTTCTGCTTTTCGCGCAACTGCTGGCCGTAGCCAACCAGCGCTTTGCCGCGCCGCATCGAGTTTCCATGTTGTCCGGGCGGTTGGGTACCGCGTTTTTCGATCGGACAAGACGGCTTGTAGCACCTGTCACCCTTAAGAAAAAGCTTTGCGCCCTCGCGGCGGCATAAGCGGCACACCGCATCTCTATACCTAGCCAACTGTTTTCTGCCTCCAGTCTAAATTCGACGGAAAAGTTTACGGACTGCTGAGTCTCAGACGAGATCTGAAACTCTTACGCCAGCCCTTCATCCTTTAGGTTATTCAAATCCATGTCTGCGGTCTCAATGCTAGACCGCACAAAACCAACTACAAAACTTTAAGCCACTAAACCCTGCGGCGCTTGGGCGGCCGGCAGCCGTTATGTGGAATCGGCGTGGTATCGCGAATTGTTACCACTCTTATCCCGGCGTTAGCGATGGCACGAATCGCCGATTCGCGGCCGCCGCCCGGACCCTTTACTCTCACTTCACATTGCTGCATGCCGGCCTCGTGTGCTCTTTTAGCGGCCTCGTAAGCGGCTTGCTGCGCAGCGAAAGGAGTGCCTTTACGCGAGCCTCTGAAGCCGCGGGCTCCGGCTGATGATTGCGCAATGAGATTACCTTCGAGATCGGTAATCGAGATCATTGTGTTATTGAAAGAGGCGGCCACGTGGGCAATACCCATGGGCACATTCTTCTTCTCTTTCTTACGAAAAACTTTTTTCTTACCGGTTGCTTTAGCCATATATTGGTCGGTGGTCAGTACTCAGTGGTCCTCTCAACGGACGACCATCCAGCACAACTGACTGATCTTATTTCTTGCCTGGCGCCTTCTTCTTGGCGATGGTTGCGCGTCGCGGTCCTTTACGCGTGCGGGCATTGGTGTGCGTGCGTTGCCCGCGAACGGGTAGCGAGCGACGATGCCTGAGACCTCGGTAACATCCGATGTCCATCAGTCGTTTGATGTCCATCTGTATGCGCTTCCGCAAGTCGCCTTCTATTTCACCCTGAGCTTCCAGAATCGCCCTGATACGGCTCAGTTCATCCTCGCTCAAGTCTCTTACGCGAGTATCCAGGTTGACTGCGGCTTCATTCAGAATCGAGTTTGCGCGCGATCGACCGATACCGTAAATGTATGTCAGCCCTACCTCAGCCCGTTTATTCGGTGGGAGATCGACGCCTGCTACACGTGCCATTTTTGATGAATACTCTCCAGTTAGTGTTTGAGTTGCGATCGCTTAAGCGGCTCACTCAATTCGAAATCAGTTATCCCTGTCGCTGCTTGTGTTTCGGGTTGACGCAGATCACACGCACCACTCCCTTGCGGTGAATGACCTTGCACTTGTCGCACATTTTTTTTACTGAAGCACGGACTTTCATTTAACAAACCCTCAATCGTTTTTGCTGGATCCCTCTTACTTGTAACGGTACGTAATTCGTCCGCGATTCAGATCGTAAGGCGACAGCTCGACGAGCACTCGATCCCCCGGAAGAATCCTGATGAAGTGCTTTCGCATCTTCCCCGAGACATGCGCCAGCACCTGATGCTGACTCTCTTCCAACGCGACGCGAAACATGGCATTAGGCAAAGTCTCAAGGACCGTGGCCATAACCTCTATCGCTTCTTCCTTTGCCATATCCGCTCAGAACGAATTTTGCCTGTACCGACAAACTGCAAATAGTAACATGCCCAAATGCCTTTGCCAAGGCGCGCTGGCCGTTAGGGTTACGGCCTCAACCTGACATCGCCTCGAGAGTCCGGGAAGGGGCATTTGCTGCGACTTTTGTAAGCACTTCCGGGCCTTCTTCGGTGATCGCAATGGTATGTTCAGCGTGCGCACTGGGCTTTCCGTCAAGGGTCACAACCGTCCAGCCGTCAGCCAGAACCTTTGTGTAGTGGGACCCTAAATTAATCATCGGCTCGACTGCAAAGACGTATCCGGCCTTTATCTTGGGACCCTGCCCGGGCTTGCCATAATTTGGTATCTGCGGATCCTCGTGCATGCGCCGGCCGATGCCGTGGCCCACATAATCGCGCACAACCGAGTAGCCTCTGGCCTCGGCGTGCTGTTGCACCGCGGCCCCAATGTCTCCCAGATGCCGGCCCGGCCGACACTGCTCAACAGCCAGATCCAAACATTCTTCAGTGGCCCGCACCAGCGCCAGCCACTCAGCACTCACGTTGCCTATGGGAACAGTGGTGGCCGTGTCGCCGACGAAACCCTGGAGCGTCACGCCGCAGTCAATGGAAAAAAGGTCGCCATCCTTCAGCCGGTAATCAGAGGGGAATCCGTGCACTACCTGCTCGTTGACAGACGCACAGATAGAATAGGGAAATCCATGGTAACCCTTGAACGTCGGCAAACCACCGGCATCGCGAATCATCTTCTCGGCCGCGCGATCGATTTCGATAGTAGAGATGCCGGGCTGGGCAAGCTTCCTCAACTCCTGCAGCACGAGCCCGGTGAGCTGGCCAGCGGCCCGCATTTTCTCAATCTCTTTTTTCGACTTTCCAATAATCATGAGAGCGATGAAAAGTAAAAGGTGAAAAGTGATAAGCTAGAACCGTTGCCTGAATTGTTGTTACTCCTCACTCTTCACTTTTCACTCTTCACTATCTTTTCAATGTCCGCGTAAATAGCCTCGGGCGTTCTGGTGCCATCGACGACATGTAGCAGATTCGCCGCCTCGTAATAGTTAAGCAGTGGTCGAGTCTGCTCTTCATAAGTAGTGAGACGCGCCTGCACAGTTCCCGGGTTATCGTCACTCCTATGGTTTAGCTGAGTCTCAGGGTGCAGGTCACAAACGTTGTCAACTTTAGGCGGCCTGAAATAGATGTTGTAGATTTCGCCGCAGACGGGACAATTGCGGCGGCCTACCATCCTTTCCGCCAGCAACGCACGCGGCACCTCTATCTCAATTGCCTGGATCTGCTTACCCTGTTCTACCGCGAGACCTTCGAGCATGGCGGCCTGCGCCGGCGTACGGGGAAAGCCGTCGAGAATATAACCGTCGCGACAGTCATCCTGGCTCGTTCGCTCTCGCACCACTCGTATGGTTACATCATCGGGCACCAACTGCCCGGCGGCCATCAACTCCCGTACTTCCGCAGCCAGCGGCGTTCGCGCCTCTTTGAGCGCGCGAAACATATCGCCGGTGGAAATCTGCGGCAAGTGGAGCCGCTCATGAAGCAAGCGCGCCTGCGTGCCTTTGCCGGCACCAGGCGCACCCATCAGGACTATGATTTTCGCCATAACGTGAACGCGGGAAGATGAATGTTGAATCGGAAGAGCCTCAGAGTTCATCGCTCCGCGTTCATCATTCGCTACGCTCGTCTTCGCTACGCTCGTCGACCGCGGAGACGTCCGCCACCGCCGAGAAAGCCTTCGTAATTTCGCATGACGAGCTGAGCTTCAATTTGCGCCACCGTATCCATGGCGACGCCCACCAGAATCAGCAAAGACGTG
The DNA here is from genome assembly GCA_035297925.1 of Pyrinomonadaceae bacterium. GTDB lineage: Bacteria > Acidobacteriota > Blastocatellia > Pyrinomonadales > Pyrinomonadaceae > PSRF01. The sequence continues at coordinate 17,967 of DATGYM010000127.1, forward strand.
CCGCCAAAGTAAAATTGATAACCCATCCCGGTCGGAATCCAGGAGAAACCCGGAGTTCCGCTCACGAATTGATCCAGCCAGGTGCCAATTAACGGCAGACGAGCGACCTTGAAGCCGCTGAGCATAAACTGCGGAACGAAAGCAACCAACGCGAGATAAACAGCGCCTACTGCTGTCAATCGCGTCAGGATGCTGTTGAGATATTCAGCAGTAGCTCTGCCGGGACGAATTCCCGGCATGAAACCGCCGTGCTTGCGCAGGTTATCAGCCACTTCTTCCACGTTGAATACTATCGAGACGTAAAAGAAAGTAAAGAACGCAATCAGCGTCAGAAAGATCAATTCGTAATAAGGATCGCTGGCATGAAAAGTTTGAAAGAACGTCCAAATCTTTCCCCAGGTCGTATTCAGTTTAGTCGGGTCCGGTGGAAACGCGGCAAACAGACTTTGCGGCATGGAAAGCACTGACGAAGCAAAGATAACGGGAATAACACCGCCCATATTAATCTTGAGAGGCATGGTGGTTTGTTGTCCGCCAACAAGCTGGCGGCCCACGTGGCGTTTCGCATAGCTCACCGGCACTTTCCGTCTCGCGGCTTCCACAAAAACTATGAAGGCGATAATGCCAACCATGGCCACTAGCAAGCCAAAGACTCCGAGCGTCTCCAGCGTGTCGCCGCTACGCAACCGCTCGGCAACTTGTTGCACGCCGCGTGGCAACCCGATAACAATACCGGCAAAGATCAGAAGTGAGATGCCATTGCCGACGCCGCGGTCTGTAATCTGCTCACCAAGCCACATCACAAAGATGGTGCCGGTAGTTAAAGTAAGCACGGTCGTAAAAAGAAACCCCCAGGTGGGCGCGCCCACGCCATTAACCTGCAACCAGTGGGCAACGAACGAGGTTTGAATAGCAGCCAGACCAACAGTCAAATAACGGGTCCACTGATTGATCTTCTGGCGCCCCATCTCGCCTTCTTCCTGCAGTTTCTTCAGGGCCGGGTAGACCACTGTCATAAGCTGCAGAATGATTGAGGCGGTGATGTAGGGAGTTACACCGAGGGCGAAAATTGAGATGGTACGGAAGTTTCCGCCTGAGAAGAGATCGAGTACGCCAAGCAGCGTTCCGGCCACGTCGTGCCAAACCTGATCCAGACGGTCCTTGTTAATACCGGGCGCGCCGATGTGGGCGCCGAGCCGATATACAGCCAGCATTCCGAGTGTAAACAAAATGCGCCGGCGAAGATCCGGCACATTAAACATATTTCGAATGGCGGCAAAAAACTTTTCCATTAGCGTCCTTTCGCTCGCGCTTGGCGGCTACGCTACTTTCCCGATTTCCGTTATCGCTCCACCGGCCTTTTCAATTTTCTCCCGCGCGCTTTTCGTGAAGCGATGCGCTGAAATGCGCAGAGGTTTCGACAACTCTCCGTTGCCCAACACCACGACGTCGTGTTTGGCCTTCTTGATAATGCCGCGTGTGTGCAGCAGTTCGGGCGTTATTTCCTCGTTGGCTGCGAAGCTGCGATCCAGCGCGCCCAGACTAACCTCGAGCCAGCGCTTTTTGAAGATGTTTGTAAAGCCACGCTTGGGCAGACGACGGTGCAGCGGCATCTGACCGCCTTCAAAGCCAATTTTCGCCGAGTAACCGGAGCGGGATTTTTGCCCCTTTTCACCGCGACCCGCGGTTTTGCCTAAACCGGAGCCTGGCCCCCTGCCGACCCGCTTCTTCTTGTGGACCGAGCCCTTGGCCGGCTTTAGATTATTAAGACTCAACGCCATGACAGTTTGCCTTTGCTTTGTACTTCGAACTTAAGCCCCTTGCCCTGCTCATTCGCGGAGCAACATCGCTACTCCACAATCCGTATGAGATGAGGGACTTTCGCGACCACACCCCGCATTGAGGGGTTGTCGGGCCGTTCAACTATTTGATTCAGTTTCGTCAGGCCCAGGCTGCGCACAATTTGTTTGTGCGTTTTGGGCGTCGCAATGAAACTCCGGTAGTACTGAATCCGGATCTTGCCTTCGCTCGCGGAAGTTTCCGACTTCGCGGCCTCAATCTTTGCTTTTCTCGGCATAACACCTCAAAAACTAGTAAATGGTATCGTGAATAGTAAACAGTGAATCCGATCGTAACGGGCCCTTCTGTTTACGATTCACGATTTACTGTTCACCGCTCTTAGATTTCCTCTACCTGTTTTCCTCTCAGCCGCGCCAGCTCCATGGGATCCTTCATTCGCAGCAGCGCGTCAAACGTTGCACGCACAACGTTGTGTGGATTCGTAGAACCCAGAACCTTGGTGCGCACGTCATGCACGCCGACTGCCTGCATCACTGCACGGACTGCGCCGCCGGCGATTACACCCGTGCCTTCCGATGCCGGCTTTACCAGGACGCGTCCCGCACCAAACTTGCCAATTAATTGGTGTGGCACCGTGTTCTGGATTAAAGGCACGCGAATCAAGCTCTTCTTTGCTGCTTCGATTGCCTTCTTGATCGCCAAAGGCACTTCACGCGCTTTGCCGGTGCCAAAACCAACATGGCCACCTTCGTCACCGACGACTACCAAAGCGGCGAACGACATGTTCTTGCCGCCCTTAACCACCTTAGTTACGCGATTGATGGAGATGACTTGATCTTTTAGGTCCAGGCCCTGGGCCGGAATACGCTGCTTGGGTTGTCTCATTGCTTTTCTTTGGCTTTCTTGCGTGGTTTGGCGGCCGCCTTACCTGCGCCTGCTTCCGCCTTTTCGTCCGACGCTTCCGGTTGCTCAGCGGCCCGGGCGGTTAATTCATTCTTGTTAAGACCGGCTTCACGGGCCGCGTCAGTCAACGCCTTAATCCTTCCGTGATACAGGTAACCGCCGCGATCAAAGACTACGCTTTCGATGCCCTTTGCCAGGGCGCGTTCGGCGATCGCTTTGCCGATGCGGCGCGCCGCTTCGAGGTTACCGCCGGTGTTGCCGCGCAGGTCCTTTTCTGTGGTTGAGGCCGCGACTATAGTCTGGCCTAACTGATCGTCTACCACCTGGGCATAAATATGATTAAGACTACGATAGACCGCCAAACGGGGTTTCTCGCCGCTGCCTCTGACTTTGCGGCGAATTCGTCGATGAATCGCCTCGCGCACTATAGCTCTACTCGTGTTTGCCATTTCTTCCTCGTGAATCGTAAATCGTGAATCGTAAATCGAGGTCCTCTATTCACTATTCACGATTTACCATTTACCATTTACTTATTTGCCTGTCTTTCCTGGCTTCAGCTTAATCGGCACATCAGCGTAGCGAATGCCTTTTCCTTTATAGGCATCCGGCTTCCGCAGTTTATGCATCTCCGCCGCAACCTGTCCCAGCCTCTGTTTATCAATGCTCGTCAGCGTTAAGGTCGTCTGATACTGCTGAATGCTTCCCTTGGTCGTCATACGCTCGGCTTTAGCTTCCACGCCTTCGGGCAGCGGAAACTCGATAGGGTGGGAATAGCCCAGCGAAAAAACTATTCGTTTCGCCTGCACGTCAGCCTTGTAGCCAACACCCACTACGTCCATCTGCTTCGTGAAGCCCTCAGTGACGCCGACGATTGCGTTATTAGCCAACGCGCGCGCGAGTCCGTGTAGCGGGGCCAGATCAGCAGAGGTCCGCTCGGCGCGCAACTCATTGCCCTCAAGCTGAAAACTGATCCCTGCGGGGATCGGGGTCTTCAGGGTTCCTTTGGGGCCTTTGACTTCAAGCGCCTGCTCGCCAATCGTCACCGATACGCCCTTTGGTAATGTAATTGCTTTCTTGCCAATCCGTGACATAATTTTATTTCCGATTTTCGATTTTCAATTGCCAATTGTTTTTCCTATTCCCAATCTCGACTCAGCGCGAGCTGAAGACCAGTCGAAAATCGCCAATTGGCAATCGGCATTTTTAATAAATCTGCGCCAACAGCTCTCCGCCCATGTTTTCCCGCCGCGCGGCTTTCCCGCTCATCAGACCTTTGGAAGTCGAAACGATGTTCACGCCATAGCCGCCGAGGACCTTCGGGATTTCACTCGAGCCGACATAGACGCGCCGCCCCGGTCGCGACACCCGCTCGAGGTGCGTGATCGATGAAGTGCCGCGCGCATCATAGCGAAGAAAGATTCTGATTGTGCGCTTGAGGCCTTCACCCTTCAGCACAAAATTATTGATATAACCCTCTTCCTTGAGAATACGGGCAATCTCCAGTTTCAGCTTGGAAGCCGGAATATCCGCGCGCGAGTGCTTTGCCGCAATGGCATTGCGGATTCGCGTCAACATGTCGGCGATAGGATCAGTCATCTAAAAACTCCAAGTGTTGAGTGATGGGTTAGAGTGATGAGACAAAGCCATGCTTGTCGCTTTCACTTGTCACGCTTCACTGCTCGTTTACCAGCTGGACTTAACGACGCCGGGAATTTGTCCCTCGAGCGCCAATTGACGGAAACAGATGCGGCACAAATTAAACTTTCGCAGATAGCCGCGCGCCCTGCCACAACGCTTGCAACGAGTGTAAGCGCGCACCGCAAATTTCGGTCTCCGCTGCGATTTCGCTATTAGTGATTTCTTAGCCATATAGTTCAGATATTGGTCGTCGGATGTCAGATGCCAGTTAATGAGAAGTTCCAAGGGGTCAAGACTGACATCTGATATCTGACCTCTGACCTCTGCTTAAGTCCGGAAGGGCATTCCCAGGCCCTTCAACAACGCGCGCGCCTGTTCATCGTTTCGCGCGCTCGTGATAATCGAAATATTCATGCCGCGTAACTTATCGACCTTGTTGAAATCGATCTCCGGAAAAATCAATTGCTCGCGCACTCCGATCGTGTAATTGCCGCGACCATCAAAAGCCTTTGGCGACACGCCGCGAAAGTCTCGCACGCGCGGCAGCGCAATTGACACCAGCCGATCCAGGAACTCGTACATGCGATCGCCGCGCAGCGTGACCATCACGCCGATCGGCATTCCCTGGCGAAGTTTGAACGAAGCAATCGACTTCTTCGCTTTAGTGATCACGGGCTTCTGGCCGGAAATAGCGCGAAGCTCATCGGCAGCCGTGTCGAGGATTTTAGCGTTGGCAATGGCCTCGCCCATTCCCATGTTCAGCACCACCTTTTGCACACGCGGAATCGCCATCGGGTTGGTGATGCCAAACTCTTTTGCAATCGCCGGCGCAACTTCCTTTTGATAACGTTCTTTTAACCTTGCTGCCATTTGAAACCTCGTAAACGGTGAATGGTGAATGCTAAATCGAAACCGCCGACAGCGTAGTCCATTCACTATTTGCTATTCACTGTTCCTATTTCTCCAGCGACTGGCCACTGGCCGCCGCCACACGAATCTTGGAGCCGTCTCCTTCGACCTGATACTTAACGCGCGTCGGTTTGCCTGACTGAGGGTCGATTAACTGCACATTCGAGATGCTTATAAACGCTTCTTTCTCGATAATGCCGCCGCCGCGATTGCTTTGCGGGTTCGCACGCTGATGCCGTTTAATCACCCCCACGCCTTCAACCTTAATCTTGGCGTTGGTTGGCGCTACCTCGAGCACGCGGCCACGCTTGCCCTTATCGCGACCGGCGATAATCATGACCTGGTCATTCTTTTTGATTTTCGAGCGCTTTGTTCCTGCCATAATCCTTAGATAACCTCCGGCGCGAGCGAAACGATCTTCATAAAGTTTTTATCGCGCAGCTCGCGGGCCACCGGCCCGAAAACGCGGGTGCCGATGGGCGTCCCGTCTTCCTTAATTAACACCGCCGCATTCTGGTCAAAACGGATGTAGGTGCCATCTTTGCGCCGCACTTCTTTGCGCGTGCGCACAATCACCGCATCCTGGACCGTCCCCTTTTTGATCGTGCCGTCGGGTGATGCTTCTTTGACTGTGACCTTTATGCGATCGCCGAGGCTGGCGATCTTTCCGGTCGAACCTCCGATGGGCATGATCATTTCCACCCGTCTTGCGCCCGAATTGTCGGCGACCTCCAAAGAGGTCTGCATCTGAATCATTGTTACACCTCGTCAATGGTGAATGGTAAATAGTGAACATGAGGAACGGCTCTATTCACTATTTACGGTTCACCATTACCGCTTTTATTTTGCTGCCTTCTGCACAATTTCAATTACGCGCCAACGCTTGCGCGCCGACATCGGGCGCGTTTCAACGATACGCACCTTGTCGCCGATAGTGGCGCCCAGCTCGTCATGCGCCATGAATTTTGAGGTGCGACGAACGTACCGGCGATATTTCGTGTGACGCACCAGGCGATCAACTCGTACCACCACCGTCTTCTGCATCTTGTCAGACACAACCGCGCCTACTTTTTGCGAACGATGCGCGCGTGTTGCGGCAGACTTTGCTTCGCCAGCCGCCTCGCTGCCAGCCGGCGCAGAATTGCTATCGCTTTCGGTAACGCGCGCGTTTCTTTCTTCTTGATTCTCTTCTGCCATGCTTCTCACTCAGTTCCAGTACAGACTGTAGTCTGTCATTTCATTATTACGTAACGCCAACTGTTAGCTTGCGAGTCTATCCGGCACAGGCTGCCGGCGCCACTAGCTCGCCTGCGGCTGACGCTGCCGCGCGATCGTGTGTAGCCGCGCCAGCGATCTTTTTTCCTCGCGGATGCGTTTGACCGCATCCACCTCGCCGAGGGCCAGCTTAAACTTCAAACGAAAAAGCGACTCTTTTATACGAGCAGTTTCAGCCCGCAACTCTTCTTCAGAAAGATCGTGATACTTGTCCAACTCTTCGCGGCGTTTCATTTCTAAATCGCGCCTCCCTCTTGATCCGCGCGGGTAACAAATTTCGTTTTGATGGGAAGTTTCTGCGCCGCCAGACGCATCGCGTCGCGGGCCGTTTTCTCATCGACACCCTCAATCTCGTAAAGGATTCTGCCCGGTTTTACTACGGCCACCCAATACTCCGGCGCGCCCTTGCCCTTGCCCATGCGTGTTTCCGCCGGCTTCTTGGTGACCGGCTTATCGGGAAACATGCGAATCCAAATCTTACCGCCGCGTTTGATGTGACGAGTCATCGCAATACGCGCGGCTTCAATTTGACGATCCGTGATCCAGGCGGGCTCCAAACATTTGAGCCCATACTCACCGAAGCTGATCTCGCTGCCACGAGTCGCGGTGCCAGTCATGCGCCCGCGCATCTGCTTTCGGTGCTTAACTTTTTTCGGCATCAACATGATTAATGCGTCCCTGCTTTAATGATCTGGTCTTTGGTCTTTGTGCTTTGTGCTTTGGTCTTTGATCAGGCAATCTCCCTGTTCAGCTCAAAGACCCAAAAACCTGCTTATCCGTTTTCCCCGCGCGGCCTTCTACCGTCTGAGCCGCCTGAGCCTTCACGCTCGCGGCGCGTGCGCGGCCGGCGCTCGCGTTCGCCCATGCGGGTTTCGTTAATCGGATCCGAACCAGTGCCGCGCGCCATGGCCGCTTTCGCGTCGAGGATTTCGCCACGGTAGATCCAAACCTTCACGCCGATCTGGCCAAAGGTCGTGCGCGCCTCAGCCAAACCGTAATCGACATCCGCGCGCAAGGTGTGCAGCGGCAACTGTCCCTGAAGATGCCACTCGCTACGGGCAATCTCGGCGCCATTCAGGCGCCCACTGACTTTGACTTTGATTCCCTGCGCTCCAAACCTCAGCGACTCTTCCACCGCTTTGCGCATCGCTCTGCGAAAGGCAATGCGTTTCTCGAGCTGGGCGGCAATCTTTTCGGCCTGCAGTTGGGCGTTCAATTCGGGCTTATGAATTTCCTGAATCGAAACTAAAACTTCGCGTCCCGTCTTGGCGGAAAGATCTGTCTTCAGTTTGTCGATCTCTGCGCCCTTGCGCCCGATGATGATGCCCGGCCGCGAAGTATAGATAATGATCTTCAGCCGGTTGGCCGCACGCTCGATATCGACGTGAGAGACGCCCGCGCCGGCGAACCGTTGCTTCAGATCGCGCTTGAGCTTCAGATCTTCCAACAAGTACTCGCCGTACTGTTTCTTCGCGAACCAGTGTGAATGCCAGTCCTTGTTATAGCCGAGGCGAAATCCGTAGGGATGAACTTTCTGACCCACAATCTTCTCCAGTTCTCTTCTTCAAATCTGAGGTCTCGAAACCGAGACTCAAATCATTCTCCTTGAGATCTAAATCCTGAGATCTCAAATACAGTGGCTTTCAAATCGAGATTTGAAACTCAAATCTCTTCAAACCCGGCACTGCTGGTACTACTCTTCTGACTTCGTCTTCTTTTTTGCAGTTCGCTTTGTTGCCTTCTTTTCCCCGGCAGCCGCGGCCTTACCTGACTTGTCGGCCGCCTCCGTTTTGGCCGCTACCCGCTTTGCGCGCGGTGCCGCCGCAGCTCCACGGCGTTTGCGCCCCTTGCTCTCCGCCAGTTTCGCCGGTTTCGCGGTGGCCGCTTTACCATCACCCTTCCGTTGGGCTTTGGGTTCTGGCCGCTCATCATTCGAAAGCAGAATCGTCACATGACAAAAGTGGCGTTGCTCGCGATAAGCACGGCCCTGCGGAGCGGGACGCACGCGACGACGGCCCTTGGTGGGTCCGCGATCGACATACGCGGTCTTGACCCACAGGTCGTCCGGATCAATAGCAACGTTCGCTTTCTCCGCCGCTTCATTAGCGTTGGCAATGGCCGAGCGCACGCATTTCTCAATTAGAGTCGAGGCGCGTTTGGTCGAGTAACGGAGAATCGCCAAAGCGTTGTTAACGTCCTTGCCGCGAATCATATCCACCACCAGCCGCGCCTTTTGCGCCGAGCCGCGTAGATACTTTGCACTTGCTATCGCTTCCATCTGAACCTCTTGAATCGTGAATCGTAAATCGTGAATCGTGAATGCTAAGCGCGCGTCTTATCTATTTGCTATTCACGATTTGCTATTTACCTATTTTGCCGGCGCTACTTTCGTTGCTTTCTCCACTTTGGTTCCCGAGTGACCCTTGAAGGTGCGCGTGGGCGCAAACTCACCAAGCTTATGGCCCACCATGTTCTCAGTCACATAAATCGGTAAGTGCCGCTTGCCGTTGTGCACGCCGAAGGTCAGGCCCACCATGTCGGGCGAAATTGTCGAGCGCCGCGACCAGGTCTTGATTACCGGCGGACGATTACCGCTCGCGCGTATGCGATCGACAGCTTTCTGAATGCTGTCATCAATGAACGGTCCTTTTTTTACTGAACGTGCCATAGAAACTCCGGTCTTTGGACTTTGATCTTAGGTCTTTGCAGACGCTGCCTTGGTATTCGGTCTTTTCCATGACCAAAAACCTAATACCGAACTATTTAGTTCTTCGATCCTTCAAAATCATTCTCTGGGTTCGCTTGTTACTTCTGGTCTTATAACCGCGCGTGGGCTGGCCCCAGGGTGTCACTGGATTGCGGCCACCTGAAGTCTTTCCTTCGCCACCTCCGTGCGGGTGATCCACTGGATTCATAGCCACGCCGCGCACGTGCGGGCGGATGCCTTTCCAGCGAGACCTGCCGGCCTTACCAAAGGAAACGTTTTCGTGTTCGATATTTCCCACCTGACCAATTGTGGCCCGGCAAACCAGCGGCACGCGTCGCACTTCCCCCGAAGGCATGCGCAGTTGAGCGTAGTCGCCCTCTTTTGCCACAAGCTGTGCAAAAGCACCTGCCGAACGAGCCATCTGACCACCCTTGCCGGGTCGCAACTCAATGTTGTGGATTTGCGTGCCCAGGGGAATATTGATCAGCGGCAAGGAATTGCCCGGCAGAATATCAGCTTCTGCGCCGGCCATTATTGTCTTGCCGACCTCGATGCCGTTGGGGGCAATGATGTAGCGCTTCTCACCGTCGAGGTACGTTATGAGCGCGATGTGCGCCGAGCGGTTCGGGTCGTATTCAATCTGCGTTACTCGTCCGGCCACGCCTTCCTTGTCGCGCTTGAAATCAACAATGCGATAGAAGCGCTTATGGCCGCCGCCACGTCGCCTGACGGTAATGCGTCCGTCGTTATTACGACCCGAGATTCGCTTCTTTGGCTCAAGCAGCGATTTCTCAGGAACTGCGCCGGCGGTCAACTCGTCTCGGGTCAGATACGTTTGGTACCGCCGCGCCGGAGATGTTGGGGTTAGTTTCTTTATACCCATAACTTAAAAGTTTCGAGTTTCATGTTTCAAGTTTCGAGTTTGCTTTTTGGTTCCGCCTTCCAAGCTTCTCTAACTTGAAACTTGAAACTCGAAACTCGAAACTAAATGCTTTCACCGTAATCAACAGGTTTCTCGCCATGCTTCAAGGTCACATAAGCCTTCTTCCATGATGGCTTGCGACCCTCAAACCGTCCGCGCCGCGCCGTCTTGCCCATAAAATTGATCGTGCGCACGCGGTCTACCTTGACCTGGAAAATGGACTCGACCGCCGACTTGATTTCCGGCTTCGTTGCCCGCCGATCCACGCGAAAGGTCAACAGTTGACTGGTGTCCTGCGACTCTTCTTTTGCCACGAGGGCCTTTTCCGTAATCACCGGCGACTTGATGATGTCCCAAACTGTTCTCATTATGCCGTCGCCTCCTCGCCTTTCGATTCAGCTTTCGCGGTCTTCACTGCCGGCTTGCGCGTCCGCTTGGGCTTGGCTGCCGCCGGTTCCGCTTGAGCAACCTCGGCGCGTTCTTTCGGCTCAGGCTCCTCAACTACATCAACCCCTTTGTTGGGTCCCAGCAACTGCTCGAGTTCCTTAACCGCCGCCTCGGAAATTATTACCTGTTCGTGGTAAAGCAAGTCATAGATGTTAAGGGCAAAGCTGTTGACAACTTTTGCGCTCTGCACATTTCGCGTCGAGAGCAGCAGGTTCTCGTTATCAAACGAGTCGACAATTAAAGTCTTCCCCTGGTGACCCAGGCTCCTGAGCGACTCAACGAAATCCTTCGTCCTCGGCTTCTCGAGCGTCCAGCCATTGACCAGCGTCAGCTTGCCTTCGCGAACGCGCTCAGACAGTGCCGACCGCAAAGCGCCCTGCCGCATCTTCTTCGGCATGTTGTAAGACCAGTCGCGCGGCTGCGGCCCATGAACATTGCCGCCGCCCTTCCAAAGTGGCGATCGCAGCGAAGCGATGCGAGCGCGACCCGTGCCCTTTTGCTTCCAAAGCTTGCGCCCGGCGCCCGAAACGTCGCCACGCGTCTTGGTAGCCGATGTTCCCTGGCGGGCGTTGGCCATAAAGTTTCGCACCGCCGCGTGAATGAGCGCCTCGTTTAAGGGAGCGCCAAACACGGCGTCTGACAGCTCAACTTCACCAATTTCTTCGTTCTTTAAGTTGCGCACCTTTACGGTAGGCATAATCAACTCCAGTGATAAGTGAACAGTGAAAAGTAATTGACAGAAACGTTTTAGCGAAGCAAAGCAAAAAGTGATCTCTCTTCACTTTTCACTTTTCACTTTTCACTTCTTCTGTTTCCCGGCTTTCTGAACCACCACCACGCTGCCGTTCGCGCCGGGCACCGCGCCGCGAATCATCAGCAGATTGTTTTCCGCGTCAACCCTGGCAATAGTCAAACCTTTGATCGTGACCCGCTCGTCGCCCATATGGCCCGAAGAGCGCGTGCCCTTGATAACTCGCGACGGATAAGCGGACGCCCCAATCGAACCTGGCGCTCGCACATTCATCGATCCGTGTGACTCCGGACCACGGTTAAAATTGTGACGCTTGACGGTTCCGGCGAAACCGCGACCCTTCGACTTGCCAACCACATCGACCAGGTCGCCATCGGCAAATTGATCCACCAGGATCTTATCGCCCACGTTCAGCTCGCCTGCCGAGTCTTCCAGACGAAACTCTTTAAGTATGCGGGTGGGCGGTACGCCGCCTCCGGTCTTTTCAAAATGTCCGCGCATCGGCTTGGTCACGTTCTTCAATTTGGGCGGGCGCTCATCAACCAGGCCAACCTGCACGGCGTTATAGCCATCAGCGCCGGCCGCGGATTTCTTCTGCACTACCACGCATGGGCCGGCCTTGATAACCGTGACCGGCGTAACCACGCCGTCTGCCGCAAAGATTTGCGTCATGCCGATTTTTCTACCGATGATTCCGTTAATCATTGTCGATTTCCGATTGCCAATTGCCGAATCGCAGTTTCGTCTCGGCAAGTTTTTAATATCGAAAGCGCCAATCTCCTGACCAACAGCCAATCGGCAATCGGCAACTGGAAATCGGCAATTGCCTTACTGCCGACCGAAAGCCTTAATCTCCACATCCACGCCCGCGGGAAGGTCCAGCTTCATCAACGCATCAACCGTCTGCGGCGTTGGATCCAGAATGTCCATCAGGCGTTTATGCGTCCTGATCTCAAACTGCTCACGCGATTTCTTGTCGACATGTGGCGAGCGAAGCACGGTCCACTTGTTCTTGACCGTGGGCAAAGGTATCGGCCCTGCTACGCGTGCGCCGGTACGCTTCGCTGTCTCCACGATTTCCGCGGTCGACTGGTCCAGCACGCGGTGATCGTAGGCTTTCAGCCTGATTCTGATTTTTTCGTTAAGCATTCTAAATTGGCCTCTGGTCTTTGGTCTTTGGTCTTGGCTAAGACCTAAGTCTCAAGCTCAAAGTACAAAGCTCAAAACTCGTTTTTTATTCCACCACTTCCGACACCGTGCCCGCTCCCACCGTGCGCCCGCCTTCGCGTATCGCGAACCGCAAGCCCTTCTCCATCGCGATCGGCGCGATCAATTCGATCTCCATCGCCACGTTGTCCCCGGGCATCACCATCTCCACTCCCTCCGGCAGGTGCGCTACGCCCGTCACGTCCGTCGTGCGAAAGTAAAACTGCGGCCGGTATCCCGTGAAGAACGGCGTGTGTCGGCCCCCCTCTTCCTTGGTCAGCACGTAGGCTTCCGCC
>DATGYM010000128.1:0-48588 GCA_035297925.1 Pyrinomonadaceae bacterium
AAAAATTACGGTAGGAAGAAGACGCGATCGAATCGCATAAAAAGAGGGCGGCCCGAGGCCGCCCTGAAGGTCCTTGCGGGTTCCTGGTCCTAAAAATCGAATCTAATGGCAAGTTGGACCACGCGAGGCGTTCCCACTGTAGCAGTCGACCTACCAACCTGAGGACTATTGAGATTGCCCACTGGCAAGCCGAAATTTGGGTGATTGAACAAGTTGAAAGCATTGGCCTGAAGTTGCAAGCTGCTGCCTTCCGTTACCTTAAACTTCTTGTGCAGCCCAAAGTCGAAGTTGGCGTAACCAGGACCGACCAGGGTGTTGCGGCCCAAAGTTCCATTACACCACCAGCGAGTGTTGCTGATGACCACGCCGTTGCCCGGACCACAAGCGGCGGCAGCGCCCATACGGGCAACTCGAGTATTCATGCCTTCGAATAGAGCGGAGTTAAAGTAGCCGTCCGCCGGACTGGATGTGAGGATGGCGGCGCTCAAACTATCACCAAGAAACACGGCCCGGTCTGTCAGGTATCCATCAGCATTTGGGTCCTGGCCGCTGTGATAGACGGAGAAGGGCACGCCTGATTGCAACTGAAGAATGCCGGAGGCTACCCAACCTCCCAGCCAGCGGTTGCCCTTGAAGAACGGAGCTTCATAGGTGAAGCCGGTAACGATTCGATGAGTCACATCGAAATCAGACCGGCCGCGATCGAGCGCGATGTTGGTGTTGTCAAAGGGTCGGCCACCGGTGATTCGATTGTTGAACGCATCGCTGAGCTCGTCAATCGATTTGGAGAAAGTATAGCTGGCCTGCAACGTCAGCCCGCGCGAGGCTCGATTCCGCAGCGAGAATTGACCGCCGTGATAGATCGAGCTGAAAGCGTTGGTGCGGAAGTTGTCGCCTCCCATGGCCGGATTGATGCGACGGGACGTGCCGCCGCGCGTGCGGCCGTTGAAGGTATTGATGTCGATCAAGCCGGTCAAACTGCGCCCTGCGGTGGTGATGTAGTTCGCCTCAAACACGAAGTTTCTTACAAACTCATATTGCAGGCCGAGATTGAATTGCTGGATGTACGGCGTTTTTAGATTCTCATCCATGTGCCTGGCCGATGGAACCGGGTTGAACAGCGGGTTGTTGAAGGCCGCCGTGTTCGCCGCCGTGAAGGGCGAGGCAAACAGTCCAGGTGTGACCAGAGGTCCCGCCGGCAGTCCGGCGCCGCCGCCGAAAGCGCCGACAGTCGCGAAGGAGAAGAACGGCGCGTTGAAGCGAATGTTCTCAAACAGGTTGTTCCAGATGCGATCGTAGGAAATGGCCCCACCCCCGCGAAGCACCAACTTCTGAGTACCAAAAACGTCCCAGGCAAATCCAGCACGGGGAGCGAAGTTGTTGAAGTCCTTTTTCCAAATCTCGTGATCGCGCTGCTGAAAACTTCCTCTTGCAACTTCAGCGGCGAGTGTACTGCCGGTCGGGAAAAACGGATTCGCCGAAGGGTTCGGAACCGGCGTACCACCGTCGCCGAAGTAGAAGTTGGAATCGATCCCCGAGCGGAAGTTATGCGGTGGGCCGAAATATTCCCAGCGCAAACCCAGATTCAAAGTCAGATTGCGTTTGAACTTCCAATCGTCCTGAAAAAAGGTGGCAAACTCGTTGGCTCGGAAGCCGCGATAGTATTCCGGCCTGGCGCCGGTTTGCGGATTAATTGAAGCCTGCGCAAAGGTGAAGGCGCCCAAGACGGGCTCGCCGAAGAGAGCCAGATCAGCTTCATCTCCGAAGAAGCCATCCGTGACCATCTCTTCAATGCCGTGGGGCAGGAAGAGTCCGTTCTTGATCGCTTCAAAGGCAGAGCCATTGCGAATGCGGCGGAATTCCCCACCCGTCTTGAAACTGTGATTTCCACGGACAAATGAAATACTGTCCTGAAACTGGAATTGGTTATCGGTAAAGAACTGCGGCAGGTTGCTGGTACAACCGAAGCCTACAGCAAGCGGGTCGATACCGGTCACCACTGAAGGCAGTCCGTCCGTTCCCGGACATTGCGGGAAGTCGAGCGTGTGACGCAGATAGCTGACCTTAAACTCGTTAATCGTGGTCGGGTTAAAGGTGTGGCTATAGTTGATTCCCGTCAGCAATGAGAGCGCGGGAGTAGTGGTAGCCGGTCCGATGGTCGTATCACCGCCGCGATTTGAGTCGAAGGAGTTCGAGCTCTCCCACAGGAAGGTGCCCACAAACCGATTAGAGTCGTTGTAGTTGTGGTCGGCTTTGATACTGAACCGCTTCTGATTAAAGGCGATGCTATCGGTTATCGTGACGTCGCCGTAAACAGGTACCGGATAAATGATGCCCTCGGTGAAGAGACCAAGCGCCTCGTTGGAAAAATTCCTGGTCCCCAGCGGGAAAGGTTGACTGGCCCGCAGCGAATTGAAGATCGGTGCCAAAGTGTGCGATTGACTAAAGGCGCCTGGACAGGTTGCGCCAGTATTCAGCACACAGAATCCGCCCGGGTTGCTCTCCATGAAGGTTTGGAACTGTCCGCTATTGACGAAGTCGAGAAACTGCTGAGTGGTGGATGTAGCCGTCAGCGGGAATCCCTGACGCAGACGATTAAATTCGGCCGAGCCAAAGATAAAGGTCTTGTCCTTCTTAATAGGTCCACCGAGAGAGCCGCCAAACTGGTTACGCACGAGTGAGTCCTTAACACCCTCACTGTTGGAAAAGAAATCATTGGCTGCCAGCTTCTGGACTCGGTTGTATTCGAAAAGCGAGCCGTGCCAGTCGTTACTGCCGGAGCGCAACACCGTGTCGGTCACAAACCCTCCAGCTTTGCCGTATTGCGCTGAGTAGTTATTGGTGACAACGCGATATTCTTCGATCGCTTCCGGAGAAATGCTGGTTACACCGCCAGATACCGTGGACCCGCGTCCACCCTGGCCCTGATCGTTATTGTCGTATCCCTCTACCAGAAAGTTCCCCATGCCGCCGCGAGTACCGTTAACCGCTGCGCCACGCGTGCTGCCGTTGAAAGCATTCGGCACTGCGCCGGGCATGAGGTCCATGAATTCGTTCGTATCGCGGTTTTCAAGAGGATAGTTTTTCCAGACGGTTTGATTGAGCAGAGTTGAAACGCTCGATTCAGCAGGCTGAGTGAGTTGT
Organism: Pyrinomonadaceae bacterium; assembly: GCA_035297925.1. Lineage (GTDB taxonomy): Bacteria > Acidobacteriota > Blastocatellia > Pyrinomonadales > Pyrinomonadaceae > PSRF01. The sequence continues at coordinate 3,145 of DATGYM010000128.1, forward strand.
TCACCGCCGGCTACGACGGTCACACTCTCCGTGGGCGCGCCGACTTCGAGTTTGATGTCTTGCGTGACGATTTGTCCGACCGTCAGCACAATGTTTTCAACGTTGGCGGATTTGAACCCGGTCGCCTGAACGGACAGTTTGTAAACGCCAACAGACAAAGAGGGAAACCGATACAAACCACCACCTGACGTTTGAGTAGTATCGGCTACGTTGGTTGCAATATTTGTTGCAGTCACCGTGGCTCCGGGGACTGTTGCTCCAGTTGGGTCTGTGACCGTCCCAGTCAATGCCGCGTTACCCTGACCAAAAGCTTGAGCATTAAGAATGACGACCAATGAGATCACGGCCGTCAGGAAAAAGAACTTTCGCATTTCGTGGCCCTCCTGTCCGGTGAGTTTTTCAGCGAACCGTGCGGAGGCAACTCAAAGGCCGAACTTTTGCTGTGGCCTGACAAAAACAAAGATCGGGCGAAGACCTCCTTTTATTTTACTTTTTTGCGTGGCAATTTAGTCGGAAAGCACCAGTGGAATATCAAAATTTCGGATTCTCTCCAAAATCTCGGAGTTTGTAGGCTAGCTACTGTGGCTGGTTCATTCCATTGACATTAATATTGGTGGCTTCCTATCATCGCGGCCACAATTTCAGTCTGGATCCGAATTGACCGGTCCGCGAACAAACAATCTTCCAAATAGATGGCATCGCGCATAGACATCTCTTCTTCCCGCATCCCTCGTTTGTTGGCAACTAAAAATAAAAAAACAAATCTGCTGTTGGGCGCAATACTGGCCACAGCTATTTTCCTGGTTGCGTCCTGTAGTTCCATCAGACAACGCGTTGATGTGCGGCCGCTGGCATTGCGCGACGTTCCCGCGCAACGACTCGCCTATCGCTTCGAAGCAGACGTCGCGGTGCCTGACGAAGTTAAGAATGAAGACGCCGACGATAAAATTGAAGCGATTCAGCTCGACTTCAACACGCGCCGGCAAGATGATGCTCTTGTACGAACGGTGCGTTCGCCGGACGGTCAACGAGCACTCGTCCTCTACGGAATTGCCGACGAACCCAGCCAGGAATTTCATATCGATCTTTATTCATCGGAGGGCAGGTTCCTGCGAAACATGACGCCACCTGATCTCGCCTGCGTCTTTCCTGAGACGGTAAGCTGGTCGCCGGATGGAAACTTCATCAGTTTCATCGCGCATAAAGCTGTGAAGCCGACCCCGACGCCAGCTCCTCCCGGCGCCAGCACGCCAGAGCCGCCCGAGAACGCCGAACCAGTAACGTTGCCGTCAATTGCGCCGGCGTTCCCGGCCGTTCCTCTTTTTAGTACCGAGCAGATTTATATCTGCAATCGCGATGGCTATGACCTTAAGCCGTTAACTTCGCGCGAAGGTCTGATTTACTTCTACGCCGCCTGGGCGCCTGACAATCATGCCCTGGCAGCAATGGCCTGCAAGGAAAGTGAATGGGATGCGCGCGAAAAAGAATTTAAGTTGCCGACCGGGCGACCCCGATTGATAACGGTGGACGGCAAGGAACGTTTGCTTGATGACGAGCTAACCGAAGCCCTGCCGGTTTGGTGTCCCGACTCGTCGAAAGTTGCCAACGCGTTTGATACCGACGTGATGATTTATGACAGCGCCTCAACCAAACCGACCCAGGCACGGATCAGGTTGCGCGATCCGTTAATCACTGCTTCGAGGGGTTATGAGGAGAGGAGTGCAGGCGGCAAGAAGAAGAATGATAACGCGGAGAGTAAATCGGGGGGGAGTGCTGGGGGAGCGTCAGCGATACCGGCATCCTTCAACCCGATTATTCGACTTGAATGGAGCAGTCCGGCCAAGCTTTTCATTCAAACTGCCTATGTACGACTAATGCCGAATGAAACAATTAGTACCTTCCAACGCTGGCACCTTCTCATCCTCAGCCCACAGGCCGCCGTGCTGAAGTGATCTGTCCCGGATTACAGATTTCGCTACAACCATTGCGGGTACAAAAAGGGGGCGGCCGGGCAGCCCCCAAAAACTTTCAGCGAGTCCGCAACTAAAAGTCAAACCGTATCGCAAGCTGGATGACCCTGGGAGTGCCGACCGTGCTAATGGATCGACCAACCTGAGAACTGGCCAGGTTGCGCACAGGTAGCCGAAAGTTCGGGTGGTTAAACAGGTTGAAGGCGTTTGCTTGAAGCTGCAAACTACTGCCCTCAGTCACCCGAAACTTTTTGTGAATGCCGAAGTCTACATTGGCAAAGCCGGGACCGGTGAAGACATTCCGGCCCGACGTTCCGCTGCTCGGACCGCAGGTGGCACGCACGTCAGCCGCAGTGCCATCATCCGCAGTTCCAACCACTCCATCGGGACCGGCAATAGCTCGGCCAACCAGCGTATTCATGCCAACGAACTGGGGACTATCGACCGGGAAGAACACATTCGCGGACGGGACTGGCGTGTCCGCTGAGCCAAAATAGAAGTTTGAATCTGTCCCCGGACGGAAGTTATGTGGTGGACCGAAATATTCCCAGCGCAAACCTAGATTGAAGGTCAAATTGCGTCTGACTTTCCAATCATCCTGGAAATAGGCGGCCCATTCGTTTGCTCTAAAGCCGCGGTAGAACTCGGGCAGAGTGCCCGTTTGCGGATTGAGCGAAGCCTGCGCGAAAGTAAACCCACCAAATGTTGGTCCCCCAAAACAGCCCGGTCGGCTTCATCGCCGAAGAAGCCATCGGTTACCAGCTCTTCGATGCCGTGGGGCAGGAAAAATCCATTCTTAGTCGCCTCGAAGGCAGAACCGTTGCGAGTGCGACGGTATTCCAAGCTTGTTCGCAAGCTATGGACCCCGCGGATAAAAGAGAGATGATCCTCATACTGAAACTGGTTATCGGTGAAGAACTGAGGTAGGCAGCTTGAACAACGAAGCCTACAGTTAATGGGTCGATGCCGGTAACTATGGAAGGAATGCCTTCCGTACCGGGGCACTGTGGAAAATCGCGTCTGTGGCTGAGGTAGCTACCCTTAAGCTCGTTGAATACCGTTGGGCTGAAAGTGTGGATCCAGGAGATTCCTCCCAAAATGGAGCGGCCAGGAGATACGAACGGAGACCCAATGGTTGTGTCCGCGCCATCAAAGGTAGAGGCAGTATCGGAATCCTCAAGCAGGAAAGCGCTAGTGAACCGATTCGCTTCGCTCATTGTCGTCTACCTTGGTCGTGAAGCGGCTCATATTAGATTGGCTACCATTGGTCACGTTCACGTCGCCGTATACCGGCACGGGGTATATGAGACCGTCTGTCAGCAGACTGGCGCCTCGGTTTGATAAGCCTGAAGTAGCCAGCGGGAAGAGTTGGCTAGACCGGAGCGAGCTGAAGATGGAGGACGGGTGGGCCGAGTTACTGAAGGCGCCCGGGCAGGCCGCACCGTTAAACTGCATACAGATTCCGTTCGGTCGGTTTCGTGGAAGTTGCGAAAGCTCCGCTCTGGACGAAATCCAGAAATTGCTGAGTCGTACTTCAAAATCTTGGATAAAACTTCAGACCTATGGATAGGTGCGACCAAAAGCGGGCCGAAGAAGCGATAATCCCTTTCTTGCCAACACTGAGTGGCCTCGAAAGAGGTGGAATGAGGGTTGCTTAAGCAGAACCCGTCAGCCTCTTTCGATGTAACGGTTCTACGTTAGGTCCTATTGCACAGTAAGGGTTGAAACCCAAGTCCACCAATTTCTTAGGAGGTAGTTGAATGATTGAACCTAGCCTTATGAAACAGGAGCAGTCGCATTTAGGTACGCGTTTGTTTCCATGTTTATTAGCCGCGATTTGTGCGCTGCTTGTGGCAACGTCATCGGCGTTTGCTCAAGGTTCGCGCGGCACGATTAGTGGTGAAGTTACTGACCCATTAGGCGCCGTTGTCCCCGGTGCAACAGTCAAATTAATCAAATCCGACACCCAGCAGGAAGTACGCAGCGTCACGACCAGCGAGCAGGGTGTTTACCAGTTTCTGGAAATCGAGCCTGGCACTTATGAGATCGTAATTACAGCGACCGGCTTTGCTGAGACCCATCTCAAAGATGCTGCTCTCGAACCAAACCGCGCTCTTCGGCTCGACGCACGCTTAAGTGTCGGTGCAAGGACTGAAGAGGTAACAGTTTCGGCCGCCCAGGAAATTCTCGACCGCGACACGCCAACGCTCGGGACGAGCGTCGAAGGCCGCCGCGTTCTGGGTTTGCCCTTGAATGGTCGGAACGTTCTCGACCTCGCGCTCGGACAACCCGGCGTGACCACGATTGCCGTGGCTCCCGGCGGAACAGGAACAACTCCATTCGGCGCCGGTCTCGGCATTCGCGTTAACGGTCAACGTGGTACGGAAAACAACGTCACGCTTGACGGCGCGAACAATAACGAGACTGCGGTCGGTGGCTCTACTGGATTCCAGCCACGCCCGGACGCCGTTCAGGAATTCCGCCTGTTGACTTCAAACTACGAGGCTGAATTTGGTCGTAACACTGGCTCTGTCATCACTGTAGTTACCCGTGGTGGTAACAACGACTTTCACGGCAACGCCCGCTTTTTCTATCGTCCGACGGTGCTTTCCGCTGCTCGCTTCTTCGATCAGAATGAGCCTGGGGACAAGCCTCGTGCTGGCACTATTGACGACTTCAGACGACGCTTTGAGCGCAAAGAGTTTGGCTTCAACATTGGTGGGCCAGTTTATCTTCCCCGCTTCGGGGAAGGTGGGCCGTCGATGATAAGCGGGAAAGACAAAACCTTCTTCTTCTTTGACTATGAAGGTCGCCGCCAGTTGATTGGCGATACTCGTACAGTCACAAATCTGCCGACTGCAGCGGAACGTGCTGGACAGTTCTCTCACACCATCACTGATCCCTCGACTGGTGTTGCATTCCCGGGCAACCTGATTCCCTCTGACCGGATTTCCCCGATAGCTCGCTATTACCTGCAGTTTCTGCCGCTGCCAAGCAGTGCGGCCGGCACTGCCAGTGTAGGTGCTAACGAAGTGGAGAACTTTGACATCATCACAGCACGCGTAGATCACATTCTGAATAACAAGCAGACGCTGAACGTGACCTTCAATTACTTTGATCGCGCTGTTGATGCGCCGTTTGCTTTTGGCGGCTCAAACGTTCCGGGTTTTGGCTCGGTGGACCTACGCACAACCTTTAACACAGTGGTTCGCCACACCTACACGATTAGCCCAACAATCGTAAATTCATTCCTGGCAAGCTACGCACGCAATGACCAGCCTAGCACCGCCCCAGTGAATCACGACTCACCGGCTTCGATTGGGTTTACTGCGAACTTTCTCGCCAACCCTGCCTTTGCGGGACCGCCCAGAATTGGTTTGCTGGATCGCGGCCTGACTCTCGGCAACACGATTCAGGGTCCCCAGGCCCGCGTAGCGGAGAACTTCCAGATTCAGGACGCGCTCAGCTACTCACACGGAGACCATCGTTATAAGTTTGGTTTTGACGGAACCAAGTACAAGCAAGATCAACTTTTCCTTTTTATCAATCAGGGGATTTTCCAATACGCAACCGGTAACGGCGGCAACTCAACCGGAGACGACTTCGCTGACTTGCTGATTGGCAATACCCCCGTCTCGCAGCAATATGGCTCAAACGGCGAACGTGACTTCCAACAAACCGCTGGCGCGCTCTTTGCTCAGGACAACTGGCGGTTCCGCGACAACCTTTCGCTTTCGCTCGGCGTTCGTTACGAGTACAACTCGCCGCTCACCGACAAGGCCGATCGCGTTGCCTATTACCGTCCAGGACAGGTATCAACACTTCTAACGGCCGGCTTTCGCGGACCCGACGGAGTTTTGATAACGACCGGCCCGGGCGGTCGTGCTCCGCGCGGACTCGTCTACGTAGGTGATCCTGATTCGATCCTCGGTGGCACCGTGCCTCGCGGCGGCGTCAAGAAGGATTGGAACAACTTTGCACCGCGCGTCGGCATCGCCTGGTCGCCCAAGAGTTCGGAAAACAGCTTTATGCATTCCGTACTTGGTAATAACGATACGGTGATTCGCGCCGGCTTCGGCGTCTTCTATGGTGCCATCATTGGCGACACCGCACTGCAACAGTTGAGTGCTCCAGGTTATCAGGGCACCAACGCCTTCTTTTTCCCGTCGAGCGGCACGCTCGCTAATCCGTTCGCGCCCGATCCATTCCCCAACTATTCGGTGGATGGAGACCCACTCAATCAAGGACAGATCATCAATCCATTCCTGTCACTTGGCGGGCCCGTCAAAGTCAGTGGACCGCAGTCGCAGTTCTCGCGCTCGATTGACCCGAACATTCGTACGCCTTACACCTATCAGTACAACCTGACGGTTGAGCGTGCATTTATGAAGAATTATGTCGCCAGCATTGCCTACGTTGGCAACCGTGGCCGAAAGCTCTACGCGCTGGAACAGATCAATCCGTCGTGTGGCACGTTCATCCCGGCTGCCAGATGCAATCGGACGATTCCAACTGCCACCACCGGTAACGTTAACAACCGCCGCTTGAACGATGATTTCCGTCTGGGCATCAGCCAGATGGTTTCGGCAGGAAATTCGGCCTACGATTCGTTGCAGGCGCAGGTTCAGAGACGCTTCTACAATGGCCTGCTGTTCCAGGTGGCTTACACGTATTCGAAGTCTATTTCGGATTCGGATACCCTGCGCGACACGCTTGATTTCATTGACCGCAAGCGAGGCAAGTCGTTGTCGGCTCAGGATGTCCCACACCGCTTTACTGCTACCGCGCTTTATGATCTGCCATTCTTCAAGTCAGGCGATGGCATTGGTCGTTATGTGCTCGGCGGTTGGAACGTTGGCGGCATCTACAGCTACCAGTCAGGCAGCGTTTTCAACGTGACTAATCCGTTCGACACCGTCGGCGCGGGTGGTGGCGTTCTTTCCAATGCTGACTTGGGCGCACCATTCCAGAACCTTGACCCACGCAACAACGACGGGCGGGCGTTCAATATTGACGCTTTCCGTCGCATCAGCGCTCCAGTCACTAACCCCACCGGTGCTTGTCCCGGTTCGGGATATCCTGGCGATAGGTGTATTAGCCTTACTGACCCGCGGATATTCATCTTGGCGAGGGACTTCCGTCGTGGCACGGCTGGCTTCAACCAATTCCGGTTGGGCAATACGGTCAACAACTTTGACCTGATTCTTGCCAAGAACACCAAGCTTGGTGAGAGGATGAACATGGAGCTGCGCTTTGAGGCATTCAATGCCTTGAATCACACTCAGTTCACGACCGTCGACCTAAACCTTGGCAGCGTATCTACTTGCACCGCAGGACCAGCTAAAGATCAAATCACGGGCGATTGCAACCGCGCCTCGAACGCGAATTTCGGGAAATATACGGGCGCACGTGAGTCTCGCGTTATCCAGCTAGGAGCGCGATTCTCCTTCTAATCCGGAGGCTCTCGCTCCGTCGGAAAAAGCCTGCCGGAGCAATTCGGCAGGCTTTCTTTTTCGGCCAACTACCGCGTCCATGAAGATGTGTTAATGTTACAAAAATGATCTGGTTCCCAGGTATCCCAGGAGTAATGGCTGTCGTGACTAAGTACTTAGTTTTGTTTCTCGCAGTAGGAACGTGGTTGTTATTGCTCTACGGAGCAGGAACTGCAACAGCGGTCACTACCGAACCCATTACTTTCTCCAGAGATGTCGCACCTATCCTGAGCAGCAAGTGTGTGTCGTGTCATAGTCCTGGCAACATCGCACCAATGTCACTGCAAAGCTATAAAGACGTTAGACCCTGGTTAGAAGAAATACGGGAAAAAGTCGTTAGTAGACAGATGCCGCCATGGCATGCAGCTCCAGGAGAGATCGAATTCGCTAACGAGCGAAGGCTTAGCGATCAAGAGATTGAAAAGATCACCACCTGGATTCAGCAGGGAGGGAAAGAAGGTGAGCTAAGAGACCTTCCGCCGGCAAGTGCTCCGGCGTCTCACAAGATTACGCCCGACGCCATATTTTCGATGGAGAAAGAATACACGCTTCCCTCCAGCCTGACCGACCACTACCTTTACTTCAGAGTCCCGACAAACTTCAAAGAAGATACCTGGGTTCAGGCCGTAGAGTTTCGGGTCGGAAATCCTAAGGTGGTTCACCACGCTGTCGCGTACATCGAAACGCCTGAACACGTTGCCCAGGAAGAGCGTCTGAACCCCAGCACCGGGGGATCCAAAGTCTGGTCGCTCCTGGATACACAACTGCCTTCTATTGAATTAATGGACGGTACTACGCGCCGCATCAAGCCAGACGCACCTGTCGTCAATGACGGTTGTAGCGCGCCGGATGCTGAAGAAATCGGAGGCCGAAACAACAGCGATGTTCTTTCCGTCTATGCACCGGGAAGGGAGGCCGATGTCTGGCCTCCGGGAACAGCCAAGAAGATTCCGGCGGGTTCAAACATAGTTCTGCAGATGCACTATTCGAAGTCGGGAGGTACGGTGGAGAAAGACCGCACGAGCATAGCGCTGGTTTTCGCCAAAGGCCCGGTTGAAAAGATGGTCGGAACACGGAGCATCCTCAACCAGCTGTTTGCCATACCGCCTGGAGCGGAGAATCACGAAGTCACAGCTTGCTGGACTTACCAGCGCGACGTCGAGCTAATCAGCTTTATGCCCCACATGCATGTGCGGGGTAAATCAATGAAGTACGAAGTGGTCTATCCCAATGGGCAACGCCAGACCTTGCTCGATGTCCCCCGCTACGACTTTCATTGGCAAACTTTATATGTCTTGAAGAAACCACTGACGGTTCCAGCGGGTTCAAGGATAAAAGTCACAGCTCACTTTGATAATTCTGAGCGGAATATGCACAACCCTAATCCACGGAAATTGATTAGACAGGGAAGCGCAACCACAGACGAGATGATGATCGGATTCGTCAACTATGTCGTCCCTAAACCGCCCGATCGTGTGGTAATCAAAGTCGAATCGAAGGTTTATGACGCTTATGTCGGATCGTATGAGTTTGACTCGACTGCGGTAGTGACGATCTTAAAGGCCGGGGAGAAACTTTTTCTGGAAGCTAACGGACAAAGAGTAGAACTGCTCCCAATTTCTGAGACGACTTTCGTTCCGGAAGGCAGAGACTCAAGAATAACCTTTCTCAAAAGCGCAACAGACGAGGTGACGGGCTTCATTACCACTCAGAATGACACGCTCGCCAGATTCAAAAAGAGGTCTCCTGAGCACCGCCCCGGTAACTAGTTCGACACAGAGCGTTCACTGCGTAAGCAGGACGGCTCGGCGGAGAGTGTTATGAAAAAATGCCACCGTTGGTTAAGCGTACTCTATCCTCTGGCGGTCACTCTCGCCATTGTTCAAACGGCGCACGGCCAGATCGGTCCAGCAGGCGCGCCTGGGGTGACGATTTATCATCGTATCGAAGGGCGTCTTCGCCAACGCAATAAGTCCGTCGACAACATACGCGTCAGGCTGGTCCGGGTGCCTCAGATGCAACCCATCGCTGATAGCTTCACACGCCAGGACGGTCAATTTCTATTTCAGCGCGTTCCCACCGGGGACTACCTGGTTCAAACTTTTGAGACCGACCTGTATGAAGCTACGGAGACGCAAGTGTCCGTTTTCCCCCGCGATGCCCTCGAACCAAGACCCACCAGCGCTACGGTTTTTATCGATCTACCATTGAAGGCAGGCCCGGACAGAGTCGCCCCGAGCGAGCTGATGGCTGACGTGGATCTGAATGTGCCCAAGAAGGCTCTCAAGCATTACACGGCAGGAATGCGAAAGCTGGAGAAGGGTGATTCGGAACAGGGAATCTCAGAACTGAAGACGGCGATCGAGCTTTTTCCGACTTACTATGCTGCGAGGCTGGAGTTGGGACGGGAATTGCGCCTCCGCAAACGCTTTGTTGAAGCGTTGGAAGCGATTGAGCCCCTCGGACAAATTGCTCCAAAGCGCGCTGATCCACGCATTGAGAAAGGCATTGTGCTGCTTGGGCTTCAGCGTCGCCAGGACGCCGTGGTTGAACTTGAAGCAGCGTTGCGCCTCGCCGAAGGGAGTTGGGCAGCTCACCTCTATCTTGGTTGGGCCTTGCTGGAAAGCGATCAGGCCAATGCGCAACCCCATTTTCAACGCGCAATCGAACTCGACGAGCACAAGGCAGCTCGAGCTCACTTAGCCCTGGCGCGAATTGCCGAAGAAAACGGGAAGCGCCTTGTGGCTCTAAAACATCTTGATGCCTATCTCCAGCTGGCCCCTAATGCGCCTGATGCTGAAGCTACGCGACAACTGGCCGACCGACTCCGCTCCAAACACTAAAAGTCGCCGGCGTAAGAAATTCGGTAGATTGGCTTTGCGGACAGCGTTAACCACCCGATTTGATCCGTCGGAGGCACACAACATCGCTATGTCTCCAGGGAATGCTTTCGGTGGGTTAGTGCAAGATTTACGGCGACTCGGAAATTAGGAGTGCGCGGCTGCAACCACTTTCGGTAGTCCTGAATCAGTGCAAAGAATTTCCATCTCGCGGCGGAGTAATCTAGCCCAACTAACCGAACACCAGCAAATTCTTCAAGGAACCTGCCGGTGTTTCAAACCAGAAACGTTATGGACGGTGTTTGTCACGGTTCGCTAATTAATTAGGAAGACGTCCCAGGCCCAACGACCAAGTTGCGCATCGTGTGCCCCGGCTAACGTAGAAAGTGTTGAGTGCTCCGTTGGGATCTGAGCCGGTCGTGAACGTGAAACTTACGCCCGAACCGGTATTAGCGGACTGCCAAGTTGTAAATGCTTGTTGAATAGCTTGTCGCTCTTGAGCGGTTGGGAAATCACTGGTATTTATTATGACCGTTACGTTTGCTCCGCTCGCCCAAGTTGCTCCGTTTGTGCGTACAAGTGGCCCGGGATCCTGACATTGCACTTGGGCCCTTGCATGTTTCTCTACGGTCAGGGACTTAAAACCAAGAGAACAAATAGCAGTATTCCAAGTGTTAGAGTGTAACGCTTTGTCATCTCTTCAGACCCGTCCAGTTCTAAGGAATCGAAACGTTCAATTTGAGCTCATTCAAAAAGTTCGCCTCCCCAGCGTTTTCATAAGCCTTTGGTTGTGCGAGTTCATCTAGCGGGTAAACCCTACCTTCACTCAGTTCGTAACCAGTTAAGACTTGAAAAACCGGCTCACCATCGCCCCCGCTCAAGAAAAGTACGTAGCGTGATCCAACTTGAGGCATGTTCTGTTCATTAACCATGTAAAGATGAACTCGCCTAGAGGGAAACTTAACTCGCCCCGCTCCGCTTCAATCAAACTGCCGGTCGAAAAAGTCGCTCTTGAAGAGTTCTTGACCACCTCATCAACGGCGATCGTGAAAGTTGAGTAAATCCCGATTTTGTCGTTTGAAAGGTTTGCCTGCGCTTTAGTAATCCGACCTATTACGACCGCATCAGCTTTAGCAAAAGGAAATGCCGGAAGATTCGGATCTACAAAATCGACTCGAACTGTACTGTCGGACGGGTCATTTGGATTAACGTGCCACTCTGATTTGTCATACTTTTTAGCTCGTGCGCGCTGTTTAGACCGCTCGGCCGCGTCAGTTGGTTCGGGTGAGGAAAAGTCGGTTAGTGGAAACCGGCTTTCGTCGATTACCTTTCGTTGCTTTTTCGGTCCGGGTGTTTGTTGTTGTCCCCGCACCACAGGCATGACAAGAATTGCCAGCACAATCAACCCCGCGGTAATTCTTCCAAAAATTTTGAAAGTAGTCATAACAAACCTCCCCGCATAGAGTTCGCAGCTATGAATTCATTTTCAACGGTGTCTAACTTACTCACTTCAACCCACCCTGAAGGTAATACTCCTTTTTCGTTGCGCGTGTAAGGCGCCCTGACTTTAGGATGGGGTAGCCGACGTAAGCAAGAGGACTGGCATCGGACACTTATCCAGCAGCAATCGTGCGGAAGAGACTTTCCACCCTCGCGGTCGTGTAAGGCCTCGCAAGACTGACGCGCTCGCAAGGAAGCTCATGAGGAACAGAGTCCGGCTTTCACGTTGAGAAAAATCCTAGTTAACGATTTCGAAATCAATCCACTGCGTCGTCGTGCGAGGCCGTTTAGGATCGGTCGCGTTGGTAACTAGAACCTGCAATACATAGTCGCCTGGAGTCAGTTCCGGTCCCATTCGTAAACGTCCGCCCGCGTTGACGCGCTTCGGATTCGGGGCTTTGCTGATATCCAGTGGAGTTACTTTGCCGGTGAACACCGGCTTGCCCTCCTGCAACAACCGCATTTGCGTCTGAATTGCCGGAGTTGAACTCGTATTGCCCTCCTGCGCGTTGTAGATGATGTAGCGATAGTCGAGCATCATCCCTTGCCGAAGACGCCTTACTGCGGGACCCGACTGAATGTCCTGATCAGTGGAACTTGCCTTCTCTGCTTCGTCGGCGTTGCTGAGAATGATACCGGAAAGAGCAATTCGGTTCTTGGTCAGATCGGGGACTTCGACGTACTGCATGGCCGAGCCGTTTCGTTCTGAGCTTTCGTCACGCACTACCACGCGCAGCTGGTATGCTCCGCCCTTTTTGATCGGGAAGTTGAGAATGTAAACGAGTCCATCTGCCAGCACGCGCTTATGTTCAGCCTCGTTCATCGTCTGCACAGTTTGTGGATAGCTGAGTTGGTCCACCACCTGGCCATTCTCTCCAAAACTCACCGCCACAATTTCCAATTGAGCGGTGTGGCCACCCCCCGGGGCATCTTTGAATGTTAAGTCCTGCGCATCGATGTGCAGCAGCGACCGCAAGTAGGAGCCACCGCCATTGGGTTCGTCACCAAAAAGAGAAGTGAGTTGAATGTCCACATCCCCCGAGGCAAAAGGCGAGAGCAAGGCTGCCGCCAGTTGCTCATTACGACTGCGCGGTCGGACGCGCCGGTCTTCGTCAGTTACACCGGCATAACTGGAGCGCGAACGAACCTTCAGCCCTGATCGTTTTACTTTGACGTTCAGATTGTGCAAGCGCCTTCTTCCGTCAGCGGTAATCTGAGATTCGTCAGGTCGGTATCCGATCAAGTAATAGCCCTGCTGATCCTGCATGATGCGTCCAATACCGGCTCCCAGGTCGTTCCGATTACGTTCGAAGAGACCACCCGTGCGTTCTGCAAGGTAAGACAAAACTGTGTAGGTTTCGTTGGCCTGCTGTTCGCGCACGGCCGACAAGGCTCGCAGACGTTGGAAAGCGGCGCCGGAGTCCTGCTCGGCTTGCGCCGTTAATGTGTCGGCTCGAGGTAGTGTACGCGGTGGACCATTTGTCATAACACCACCAGCACCGCCACCAACTGCTGGTCCGCCCGAACCCTGCATTCCACCGGTGGCGGCCAAAACCTTCGGATCAATCAAATAGGAGTAGCCCGACACTTTATCACTCGCTTCGAAAGTATAGGACTGCAGTCCGCTCGCATCGACGGTATAGATTGCTACGGAATTAGCATTAGCCTCGTTGGTAAGCTCGCGCAATGCCTGCACCAGTTGGACGTTGCGCCCCTGTGCTGTAAACATTTGAAAAGCTTCCGAGATGAGCACTACGGATTTGCGTCCAGGCATGTCACCCAGTCCCCGTATGATGGCGCCGATGGTGCCGATGGTTCCGACGGAGTATTGTGCGGACCTGCTCTCTTCCATCTCTTCGTTGAACTGAATATTGTCCCTGATGTCGGCATTAATGCTCGCCTCGTTCATCGTACCGGCGGGACTGATACCGCCGCGTGCCGTTGGATTCCAGCGCACTCGATCGATGGCTGCGTGAAGTTGTCGCTTGTCGGAGGTGAATTGCTGCAACACACCGACGCCTTTACTGGTGCGCAGTATGGCCACCAAATCGTTTGGCTGCATCTGCTCATCCACGAATTTTGTCAGCGCTTGTCGCGCGTAGCCGAAGCTCTCAAATGACAGTCCGAGGTCGTCAATGACAAGTGCAACTGTACGCCGCACCTGCTCGCGTTTTAGCTGTGCCGGCTTGATTGGCGCAGCTCCCGGTTTAGCCGGCGCTGCTGAAGATGCGCTCCCGTCGAGGCTCGCGTTCGACGCTCCTGCCCTAATATAAGAAAAGTTCGTCAGCTGCTGCTTCTTTCCGTCCTCGGACACTTCAAAATCTTCAGGACCCAGGTTCGACACCTGCTTTCCGTTTTTGTCGGTTACGACCACATCGATCTGCACCAGGTTGGTTGTAACGCGTACTACTTCACCTCGCTTTGCGGGTTCTTGTGCTGCCAAAGGCGTCAAAAACGAAAATATCAGAACAAAAGCGAGCAGAATCCGTCTTTTCATTATATCTCCAGGTGAGCTAACGATTGGGCATAGTTTATCACAGGGCCGCACTTAGTTAAGAATTCAACTGAGGAGAATTGTCACTCGCAAGAGGATGAAACCATCAGCTTTGGGAGGGGCAGCAAACCGTTATGCTTGAGCTAATTGCGAAAGCGAACCTTCAATTTAGAGGCTGGAACGTGGCATGACGTGTTGCTGAGGGTTAGATTATGCCGTAGCAATTGGATCTCTCTTCACGACTTCAAACTCAAAGTGGAGTTCTTTGCCACGAACGATGTTCGATAAGTAGAACTCCCAGAACTTTCGGGTAAAGCGCAATGAGGGCCAGCGCTGATCGAGATTAGTCAGCCACTCGAGACCGAGCATGCGCCAGAGGTTTGCAAGACTAACGTAAGTAGACCGTGGTCGCAGTTCGACAGTTGTGTAAAACGGAAATGGAGTGCGCGCCGGCATAAAGCAGGTGAAGGAATAACTGTTGAAGTGATTGCGGTGAGTTGGATCAGTTGGCCAATCGGGATTCGAATAGTGAGGAGTAACGATCTTGATTAGCCCGCCGGGCTTCGTTATGCGATAAAGCTCACCCACGAATGACATGACGTCCGGAACATGTTCGATCACATGACGGCAGATGATCTCGTCGAATTCGTCGTCGGCGAAGGGATAAGGCAGGACGCCTAAATCATGAATGACGTCCGCGTTGGTGCGCGGGTTTGAGTCAATTCCGATTGCCCCAGGATACTTGTTTTGTCCACAACCGACGTCGAGAATCTTTTGCGCGGGTGCCGAAGTGGATTGCGATGAAGATGTTCTCTGTAGTTCGGGGGCGGTCATGGATTGCCAGGATCAATTTTGCCGAAAAAGGAATTGAGCGAATGACTTCAAGTCGAGAGGATGAACAGGCACGCCAAGCTGCGCGGTCAACTCCTCGAGTTTCATGCCGTCGAGCATGATCTCTTCATCGCTCTTGAGCATGCTCTTCGGAATAATCGCAAAGTCGCCTGTAATGCGCTCCCGCGCCGCCACAAGATCGCCGCCCGTCAGCAGTCCAGCTACCGAAACGTCGCCGCCGAAGTAGTTGTTTTCAACTCCGGCGACCAGAAACCTGGCGCCAACACGCGCATTCAAGTTTTCAATCAGCGGTTTCAACACCGGCGCGAAAAGCGTACCAGTTAGAAAAGTGCCGCGTAGTTTCTCGGGTTGGGCCACTGGCCGACGCTCAAGTTGTTTTAGTAAACCGGCAAATTCGTTCTTAAATGAGCGCACCATGCCGATACCATCCTCGATCTGCGGATAATCCCCATAGTGGGAACGTGAAGGCACCGACCGCCCCGCACGCAAGTAGATTTCGTCGCCTAAAAATGCGAAGGTCGTTCCCAGCCGTTTACGCAAATCTGCTTGAATCGCACCCACTTGGCCAATTATCTGTCGGCAAAAATTCGGCGTGACGGCCGTCAGGCGGGCATCGGTGTTGTACCGTGTCAGGCCGAGCGGAACAATTGCCACGCTCGTTATACGCGGAAAGTCTGCCGCAAGATCCGCAATAGTCTGCTCAAGTATCTTGCCGTCGTTTATTCCCGGACAAAGCACAACCTGCGCATGGATTTTGATGCCGGCGTCGAGCAGTCGCTTAAGTTTCGGACTAATATCAGCTCGCTTTTTGTCGATTCCTAAAAGATAGGATCGCACTTCAAGGTCGGTCGCGTGAATGGACACATATTGCGGAGAGAGACCTTGCTCGACAATTCGCCGCAGCTCGTCTTCGGTGATCGAAGTTAGCGTCGTGTAGTTGCCGTAAAGAAAGGAAAGGCGAACGTCCTCGTCTTTAATAAACAAAGACGGGCGAGCATCAGCGGGATTACCATTACAAAAGCAAAAGATGCATTCGTTCGCACACTGCCGGGGAACGATCTGCTCAAAGCTAAGACCAAAATCCTCGCCTTCGCCACGCTCGATCTGTAACTCCCAACTTTCGCCGGTAATTTTCCGCACTTCCAAAACAAGCTCGGTTTCCCCTGCAGTATGGAAGCGAAAATCCAAATAGTCGCGGACGGGCCGGCCATTCACTTTGAGAATTCTGTCCCCTGACTCCAGTTCCAGCTCAGAACCAAGGCTCTCCGGCGAGACCCCGGCTATTTCGACACCGCGTCGCCGAATACTCATCACTGCTGGAGCTACCGCAAACTCGTACATAGCGGAATAATGTCCGACAAAATTGACTTTGTCGAGCAGACCCGGCCGACAGCCTTACACTAAACAAGCAAATTCAGGTGACGCCTGGCGCGCATTAAGAAGAACAAAAACCCGTCAATTTTATTGACAATCCGCGCCCTCTTTGTTAGTTATGCAGGGCGAATTAATTCCATCCAATTTTTTACGGTTTGTCGGCTTTTTCCAACCTGATTCTCTGAGTTAATACCTGATGAATAACAAAATAAAGCCAGCACTTCTTGGCGGCCTGATCGTGGGCGTGCTATCGGCGATTCCCTTTATCAACTACTGCTGTTGTATCTGGAGCATCGGCGGAGGAGCACTCGCTGCTTATCTTTACATCCAGGGCTCGCCCGTCCCGGTGCGCACAGGAGATGGCGCAGTTGTGGGTGGTCTCGCAGGTGTGTTTGGCGCAGTCATTTACCTAATTCTTGGTTTACCAATCGCGCTGGTATTTGGAATGGCCGCGATGCAGGACAGCCTGAACCGAACCGGAGTTCAACTGCCGTTTTCAGGCGTCGCGCTGATGATTGTGGCCGGCATCGTCGGGGCGGTGATCCTGGCTCTGCTCGCAACGCTCGGTGGCGTTATCGGCGTAGCAATATTCGAAAAGCGCAAAGGAGATGGCTCGGCACCGCCACCGCCGCAGAATTTAGGTGGAACGCCCGGCAGCTATGGCAGCGGCTTGTGAAGAGTCTGAGACCAACTGGACCGGCGAAGCTTAAATAATCTCAGTCTAATCCCCAGGAGAAACTAAATGTCTCAACAGTGGAGTACTCCGTCTGCATCAGGTGCGACGGCGAACGTTCAGAACTATTTGATCCCTGCGATCCTGGCCACACTTTTCTGTTGTTTGCCCGTCGGCGTGGTGTCGATCATTTTTGCCACGCAGGTAAACAGCAAGGTGGCAGCTGGCGACATCTCTGGAGCCATGGAGGCTTCCAGAAAAGCCAAAATGTTTATGTTTATCGCCGTCGGTTTGGGACTCCTGACCTGGGTATGCGCTATCCTGCTTTGGATTTTTGTTTTTGGAATGGCCGCGGTGAGCAACATGTAGGCAAGCGGGGAAATCTCTCGCAACATACGCGGATCGCGCATGGCGGTCTTCATTAACTCCGGAGTCACACTCAATGAGTAGATATTGCACAAAATGCGGGGCGCTAAACGATGACACGGCGACGTACTGCGTAAGCTGTCAATCGCCTTTGACGCCGGTCAGTGGTTATCAGCCGATGCAGTCAGTTAATCAGGGTCCCTCCGGAGCAATTACCGACTGGAAAGCGCAGGGCGCCGACAAGAAAGTTCTGGCCGGAGTTCTTGGGATTGTTGTAGGCGCCTTTGGTGTTCACAAGTTTGTCCTTGGTTACACCACTGAAGGCGTCATAATGCTTTTGATAACTGTGGTGAGTTGCGGCATCCTGGCGATCGTGCCGAGCGTGATCGGGATCGTTGAAGGAATAATATATCTGACGAAGTCTGACGAGGACTTTGTCAGAACTTACCTGCAAAATAAGAAGGGTTGGTTCTAAGATCGCAGCCATCGTCGTTCCCACCTTGCGACGCCGCATCTGACTCTCTTCTCGTGTGTCTTTCCGGCGATACACAGTCTAATTTTCAGGCTGCGCATTTCGCGGCAATCCAGGGACAATTCGAGTCTAAACGTCATTCATTACAAGCGTCGCCAACATTTTTGTCTCAAACATTGGCGTGGTAATTTAGCATCTCATGATATTCAGTGAGATAACGGACAGACGCCTTACCGCACTGCTGATTTGGTTGTCAGTAGCGCTTGGGGCTACCTATCTCTTCATTTTTGAGCCCGGCAAAACAGGTTTCTTTCCTGCGTGTCCTTTTCGCGCGTTGACTGGATTTTCCTGCCCCGGTTGTGGCAGCACTCGGGGGTTGCACCGCTTACTTCATGGCGACGTGATTGCGGCCTTCGAGTTTAATCCGCTGATGGTTTTGTCGCTGCCATTTTTGCTGTATGTGCTGGTGCGCTACACAATGGCAGCTGTGCGCGGACGCCCTCTGCAGAAGTATTTTATTGACCCCAAATACCTTTGGTTTTTGTCCGCAGCTATCATTTCGTTCTGGGCCTTCCGCAACACTCGGTTTTATCCTTTTCCCTTGTGACGCCGTCGAATCACAGAACCGCAACGCCGGTCGCAAGACCCTTTGGAGGATGGCTAGCCATGCGCATATTCTTCGCTCTGCTCTTGACTCTCGTTGTCAATCCAGTTTTGCAAGCCCAAAACAAGTCGGCGGCGGAGCACCCTGTTGCGCCGGCGCGTCCCGTGCACACGTTTTCCATTGTGGCCCGCGACCCGACCACCGGTGACCTTGGAGTTGCGGTCCAGTCACATTGGTTTTCCGTCGGCTCAATAGTGCCCTGGGCCGAAGCCGGAGTCGGAGCGGTAGCAACGCAGTCGTTCGTCGATCCGAGTTACGGGAAACTTGGTTTGGAGTTAATGCGCACCGGCAAGACCGCGCCTGACGCGCTGCGCTCGCTGCTCGCCGGCGACGACGGCCGCGAGGTGCGACAGGTGGCGATGATTGACGCCCAGGGGCGAGTCGATGCGTGGACAGGCAAGAACGACATCTACGCGGCTGGACACTTTGTTGGCAAGGATTTTTCGGTGCAGGCAAATCTGATGGCCAACGACAAAGTTTGGCCGGCGATGGCCCGCGCTTTCGAAGACGCCAGAGGCGATCTCGCGGACCGGATGCTGGCTGCGTTAGATGCGGCGCAAGCTGTCGGCGGCGACATTCGCGGCCGCCAGTCCGCGGCGCTTATTGTCGTTACCGGAAAACCCACCGGTCAGGCGTGGAAGGATCGAATTTTTGATCTCCGCGTCGATGATAGCTCCGAGCCTTTGGAGGAATTACGGCGGCTGGTGACTCTCCAGCGGGCCTACAATCACATGAACGCGGGCGATCTGGCAGTTGAGAAGAAAGACAACGAAGGTGCCTTGCGTGAGTATGGCGCCGCAGAGAAACTGGTTCCCGGTAATGCTGAGATGATTTACTGGCACGCGGTTGCGCTAGTAAACATGGGGCGCGTGGATGAGTCTTTGCCGCTATTTCGCAAAGTGTTTGCTATGGACAGGAATTGGGCGACCTTGACGCCACGCCTGCCGAAATCGGGTCTGCTGCCGAACGACCCTAAGTTGATCGAGCGCATCGTATCGGTAGCCCCTAAAGACTGACTAGATAATCTGGGGATTTCATTTCCACTGCCCGGCGGCCACGGTCGGGCTTCAGCCTGCGTTCTGATATTCTTCCAGATCTCAGATGTCTACAAAGAACTCAGAACTCAAGGAACGAGTGCGCGCTTTCTGGCAGGCGAACCCCTGTGGTGTCAAGTTTGCCGAAGCCCCACCGGGCACACGTCTTTTCTATGAATTAGTCGAAGCCCACCGCTATACGAAAGAGTGGCATATCCCAGGAGCCGCTGACTTTGCCGGTGCGCAGGGCCTGAAAGTGCTGGAAGTTGGCTGCGGATTGGGAACAGACGGCGCGCAGTTCGCCCAGGCGGGTGCTGATTACACCGGAGTAGACTTGACCCCTGCCGCTGTCGAATTGGCCCGCCGACGGTTTGAGTTGTTTGATCTGCCGGGAAAGTTTCAAACTTCCGACGCCGAAAACCTCCCGTTCCCAGACGATAGTTTTGATTTGGTTTATTCGCACGGTGTGTTGCATCACACGCCGGAAACCGGCAAAGCCATAGTCGAAATTCATCGCGTGCTGCGGCCAGGCGGACGCGCCGTGGTTATGCTTTACCATCGTGGGTCGTATAACTACCGAGTGAATATTTCTGTGCTGCGGCGAGCCGGAGCACACCTGCTAAAGTGGCCCGCCGGAATCAAATTGATCCATAAGGTCACCGGCGAACCACTTGAATCACTACGCGAGCACGAACGACTGTTGCAGACGGAAAGGGAATCTTACTTAAAGCCAGCCGAGTTTCTGAACCAGAATACGGACGGCGCCGGCAACCCACTCGCGCGCGTTTACTCAAGGAAGGAAGCACGCGAGCTCTTCAAGGATTTCGCGGCAGTCGAGCTGAAAACGTTTTTTCTTAACAAGCGCTGGCTGCCGCTGATTGGAAATGTCTTGCCGCGCGCTTTGGAATCGCGCCTGGCTTCGCGCTGGGGTTGGCACCTTTGGATCTATGCGACCAAGTAAAGAGAGCTTCGAACTTGTACTTTGATCTTTGACTTTCTCTTGTCGTCGAAGCTGCCAAAGAACGAGACAAACAAAGAACAAAGCACCAAGCACAAAATACAAGATCAATGCGAAGCATTTTAGTTACAGGCGGCGCGGGCTTTATCGGTTCACACCTCGTCGACCAGCTACTTTCCGAAGGCGAGTGGGAGGTCTCGGTCGTCGACGATTTCAACGATTTTTACAATCCGGACATCAAGCGTGCGAATGTCAGCCGTCATCGGAGAAACCAGAATTATCGTTTATTCGAGACTGACATACGGGATCGGGCGGCGCTGCAAAGAGTTTTCGACGACCAGGCTTTCTCCTGCATCGTGCATCTGGCTGCGCGCGCGGGCGTGCGTCCTTCGCTGTCACAACCGCTGCTTTACGCCCAAACAAATATTAACGGTACCATCAACCTCCTGGAGTTCGCCCGCGCGCGCGGCGTCGAACATTTTGTTTTGGGATCATCGTCTTCGGTCTATGGGATCAACGCGAAAGTTCCTTTTAACGAGGGCGATCCGATTCGCCAGCCTATCTCTCCCTATGCGGCCACGAAAGCGGCAGGCGAGTTGATCTGCCACACCTACGCACATCTGTACGACATGCGCTGCATTTGTTTGCGCTTCTTCACGGTTTACGGACCACGCCAGCGACCCGATCTTGCAATTCACAAATTCGCCCGTTTGATGAGTGAGGGCAAACCTATTCCAGTTTTCGGCGACGGCACTACGCGCCGCGACTACACGTTCATCGACGACATCATTACGGGCGTGCGAGCGGCAATCGATTATGACCAGAGTGACTATGAAGTCTTCAATCTGGGCGAGTCTCGCACTGTTGAACTGCGCGAACTCATCTCGTTACTCGAAAAAGAACTGGGAAAAACCGCCAACATCGACCGGCAGCCGCTGCAGCCCGGCGACGTGCCCCAGACCTTCGCTGATATTACGAAAGCCCGCCAATTACTTGGCTACGACCCACAGACCCAGATTGAAGAAGGGGTTCGTCGATTTGTCGAATGGTTCAGACTTGCAAATGAAGGTATTGAAAGCAAGTAATCGTCTCCAATTCCAACTGGCCGCCCTCGCATTACTGAGTTTCCCGGGCAGTTGACTTACAATGAGTGCCGCCAGTGACCGATACGAAGCTTACGGGTCCTCGATGTCCACAACCACGAAAATAATAAATGAATCCCTGCCGCGCGAAATGCAGCAACATACCTACGGCATTATGCGGCGGGTCGAGGAGAGCCATTGGTGGTTCGTCGGACGGCGCCAGATCATCAAGAGCTTTCTGGTAAACCTCGTGCGAGACTTAAAGGCGAGTCGCGCACAAGAAACGCAACCGCCGCTGGCGATTCTTGACGTCGGATGCGGCACCGGCGCCAACCTTGAAATGTTGTCTGAGTTTGGCTACGCAGAAGGCGTCGACGTTTCTCCCGAAGCCCTCTCTTTTTGCCGTGAACGTGGCCTGGAGAAGGTGAAATTGGGTGCGGCTGAGGCCCTGCCTTACGACGATGACTCTTTCGATCTGGTCACCGGGCTTGATGTCGTGGAGCATTTGGACAACGATCTCGCAGGCTTGAAAGAGATGTGGCGCGTACTGCGTCGCGACGGCCGCGCGTTGCTGTTTGTGCCGGCATTCATGTTCCTTTGGGGTGTTCAGGACGACATTAGTAATCATCGACGGCGTTATACGATGAGCGAATTGAAGCGAGTAGTAACGGAGGCAGGGTTTGAAGTTCAGCGAGCTACCTACGTTAACATCACTTTCTTTGCGCCGATACTGCTCGGTCGATTGCTCATGCGGTTAACAGGCCTGCGACCGCAGTCTGAAAATAATCTTACCATCGGGTTTCTCAATGGAGTGTTGGGAAAACTTTTGGCTGCAGAACGCGGGCCGCTGCATTACCTGAATTTTCCGTTTGGTGTTTCAATTATTTGTGTGGCCAGAAAGCTCGGTTAGGAATGCAGCAATGAAAACGTACGATGAGGCGGAAGCTTTGATAACCGGCGAATCTATGCGCTCGACTCGTGGTCAAAAGCCGGAGATCTCGGTCTTTCTGCCCGTATACAATGAAGAACCAAACCTGCGCCCGCTGCACGCTAAGCTGGATGAAGCCTTGAAAGCCCTGGGACGAACAGCGGAAGTCATCTATGTGGATGACGGTTCGACCGATGATAGTTTGGGCGTCCTGCGTGAACTGGCCCGGCTCGACGATCGCGTTCGCGTGGTTGCTCTCCGTCGTAATTACGGTCAGACAGCGGCAATGGCTGCGGGCATCGATGCTGCCTCGGGTGAAGTGCTGATTCCGATGGACGCGGACATGCAGAACGATCCTGCAGACATCGTGCGACTGCTTGATAAGCTTGATGAGGGCTACGACGTTGTTTCCGGCTGGCGGAAGAATCGTCAGGACAAGATGGTGACAAGAAAGATACCGTCGATGATCGCCAACCGCTTAATTTCCTGGATCGGAGAGGTGCCGCTGCATGATTACGGCTGTTCGCTAAAGGCCTATCGTCGCGAATCGCTAGAAGATGTGAAGCTCTATGGCGAGATGCATCGCTTCATTCCCATCTATGCCGCCTGGGCGGGCGCCCGGGTGACTGAAATCCCCGTTACACATCACGCCCGCACGATGGGTAAGTCGAAATACGGACTATCACGTACGGTTAAAGTAGTCTTCGATTTGATCACCATAAAATTTATGGCTTCGTACCAAACGAAGCCGCTTTATCTTTTTGGTTGGGCCGGACTATTAACCTTCGGCGTCTCGCTGCTCTCGGCCCTGTTGGCGTTTTCCATGAAATTCCTCAGTTGGCCGCATCACGCCGACTTTATACAGACTCCTTTGCCCGTAATGGCGATGGTAACTTTGGTGCTGGGTGTCCAGCTATTCTTAATGGGACTGCTTGCCGAGATGATGGTGCGCACGTATCACGAGTCGCAGGCGAAATCGATCTACGCTGTGCGCGAGAAATTGGGGTTCGAGGAGCGGTGAAGAGTGAAGAGTGAAAAGTGAAGAGTGAAAAGTGAAGAGTGAAAAGTGACGAGTGATGAGTGACGAGTGATGAGTGATGAGTGATGAGTGATGAGTAATGAGTGGTTCTTCACTTTTCACTCTTCACTGTGATTTCCTATGTGTGGAATAACCGGATGGGCCAGCCTTGATTCACGAACGCCGCCGACTGACGGAGCGAAGGAACTGCTGCACTCAATGTGCGAGCGCATGGTTCACCGTGGACCGGATTCGGAAGGCTTACTGGTTTCGAGTGGGGCGGCGCTCGGCATGCGTCGCCTGGCAATTATCGATCTGGTAACCGGCGAACAGCCCACCTGGAACGAAGACCAGAGCGTAGCCGTTATCCTCAACGGCGAAATTTATAACTACCGCGAAATCCGCCAGGATCTAGAAAAACGCGGACACTCATTCAGAAGTCAATCCGACACGGAAGTGCTGCCGCATCTCTACGAGGAATATGCGGACGAGATGGTGCAGCACCTGAATGGGATGTTTGCGTTTGCCTTGTGGGATTCAAAGCGCCGCAGAGTGTTGCTCGCCCGCGACCGTTTTGGCGAGAAGCCGCTTTACTGGGGCGTGTTTGAGAACACTCTGCTTTTTGCGTCCGAACCAAAAGTGCTGCTCGCCCACCCGGCAGTGAAAACCTCGCTGAATTTACAGGCGCTAAGACAGTACCTTTCCTTCGATTATGTGCCTGCTCCGCTGACAATCTACGAGGGCATCAGCAAATTGCCTGCGGCCCATATGCTGACGCTTGATAACGGCAGGATAGAAACACGCGCGTATTGGTGCCTAAGCTACAAAACCAAACAGCCGCCCCCTCCGGAAGCAGAAGCCGCGGAGCAGTTGCGCGAATTGCTCGCCGACTCCGTACGCATGCGTCTGGTTTCGGACGTGCCGTTGGGAGTTTTACTTTCGGGCGGAGTTGACTCGTCAACCGTCGCCGCACTCGCGGTACGTGCGTCATCGGAAGCCGTCAAAACATTTTCTATTTCATTCGCCGAGTCATCGTTTGATGAATCGTCTTACGCGCGAGCCGTCGCCAAGTATCTGGGCACCGATCACCACGAAGAACGTCTCAGCGCAAATCTTGCGGCAAACCTGGTCGGGGAAATTGGCTCGTGGATGGATGAGCCATTTAGCGATCCATCCCTGGTGCCGACCTATTTGTTGTCTCGCTTTACGCGCAAACACGTTACGGTCGCTCTCGGCGGCGATGGCGGCGACGAGCTTTTCGCGGGCTACCCGATGTATCGCGGGCATCGCTGGGCTGAAAACTACGCGAAAGTGCCGCACGCGTTGCGCGCTGGGATAATCGAGCCTCTGGTGGGGTTGCTGCCGGTCAAGACGAAGAACCTTTCGTTTGATTATAAGGCAAACCGTTTCGTGGCCGGCGCGAAATATGATCGGGTTGCGCGTCATCATGTTTGGTTCGGCTCGTTTAATCCGGCCGAGCAGGAGATGCTCCTGACGCCCGAGGTCTTGCGCAACACCGATGGTGATATTTACCGGGACGCACGGCGAATGCTCGAGGAGTGTGATACAGCAGACGTAGTCGAGCAGATGCAGAGTCTCGATACACGCCTTTACCTGGCCGAAGATATCCTGACGAAAGTCGATCGCGCGAGTATGGCAGTCTCGCTTGAAGTCAGAGCTCCGTTTCTTGATCCACGAGTTGCCGAGTTTGCGGCATCTCTACCTCCAAACTACAAACTGCGCGGCCGTAAGACGAAATACATTTTGAAGCGCGCGATCGAGGATTACCTCCCGCCTTTTGTCACTCGCCGGGGCAAGAAAGGTTTTGGCGTACCGGTAGCCGAATGGCTGAAAGGAAAATTGCGGCCCCTGGCGCGCGACCTGCTTTCGCCCGATCGCGTACGCCGGGCCGGCGTTTTCAATCCTGAGTACATAGCGCAACTACAGGACGAGCATGAAAGCGGAGCGGCAAACCATCGTAAGCTTCTCTGGACGCTACTAATGTTTGAGCTCTGGCATGAGAGCTTTATCGAAACACCGCGCCGCATTGAGACATCGGTTGGCAGTCGCCGCTGACTACCCGGATTTCGCCAGCTTAGCCACCATTAAAGGTGAGGCACTACCGATTGAAGTTGAGTGAGAATCTTTTCGCGTTCGCAATTTCACCACGTATCCGCGCCGATTCATGGAAACTTCAATTGAGCAGGCATTCGCCGATCTACTTCAGTGGTGTCGGCGCCGCGATTTTTCCGGTTACGATCCGTTCGATGCCTTAAACAGCAGGGTTTTCCAGTCAACGCCTCTGAAACATTCTCGCATAGCACGATTAGTCTGGACGCAGGCTTTCAAGCGTTCCCCGCTTAACCTGCGTCCGCTGGCGCTCGTTCCGCAACAAAAGAATGCAAAAGGACTTGCACTGTTTGCGCTGGCGGCACTGGCAAATTACCGGCGCATGAAGACTGACGTCGCTGAGAGCGACGCGCGCAATCTGCTTGGAGAGTTATGGGGCGCACGAATTCAGGGCTACAGCGGTGCAGCCTGGGGCTACAACTTCGCCTGGCAAAGTCGTAACTTTTTTGCTCCGCAGGGTACTCCGATGATTGTGCCCACTGCCTTTGCCGCGCGCGCCTTCATTGAGGCCTCCGAGGCGTTTGGCGACGAAAAGTACCTGAAGGGGGCGCGTAGCAGCTGCGACTTTATCATTCAAGATCTCCAGCGAAGCGTTGACTCTGAAGCGGAGATTTGTTTCAGCTACTCGCCCGTAGACCACACACAGATTCTTAATGCCAGTTTACTGGCAGCCGAAACGTTGGCCTCCGTCGGCGCTTTCACAGGCAAAACTAACTATTGCGACCTGGCAACACGCGCGGCGCGCTACGTTGTTCACAGGCAACGTGCAGATGGCTCCTGGCCTTATGGCGCCGAACCAGGACAACAATGGGTTGATAGTTTCCACACCGGGTACGTTTTGCTGTCACTCGCGCGAATTGCGCGGTCCTGTACTGGTGGCGGCGCTGGTAGAGCCGATGCGCTGCGGCGCGGCTATGAGTTTTGGCGTGAGACCTTCTTTCTTGCGGACGGTTGGCCGAAATACTACCATGACAGCCTTTACCCAGCTGATGCGCACGCCGCGGCCACTGGAATCATTACACTCCTGGAGCTGCGCGGATTGGACAGCGGTGCGCTGCCGCTAGCCGAAAAGATTGCCAACTGGGCAATTCGCAATCTGCGCGATCGCCGGGGCTTTTTTTATTATCGACGTCGTCGGTTCTACACCATCCATACGCCGTACATGCGTTGGACACAGAGCTGGATGCTTTACGCGTTGGCCCGTTTGCTGGAAGAGACGGCTTGGTAGCGCAAGCTCGCGGTTTGCGAAATTTGCCGGTGTTCCTTTGCTCGCGGACTAACGTTTGCGCTGCAGGAGAAAAGCCAATATGCCGATTGCTGCTGATGTATCGTTGGGAAAAGACGTACGAATTTTCCGGCCTGAGCTGGTTAATCTCTATGGCTGCAGCATCGATGAGGAAACAAGAATCGGAGCCTTCGTGGAGATACAAAAAAACGCCTCAATCGGGGCGCGCTGCAAGATCTCATCACATTCGTTTATTTGCGAAGGCGTAACAATTGAGGATGAAGTATTTGTCGGTCACGGCGTGATGTTTACCAACGACCTTTATCCCCGGGCAGTTAACGCCGTCGGTGGTTTGCAAACCGAAGCCGACTGGACGGTAATCGCGACCCATGTGAAGCGGCGAGCGTCGATTGGAAGCAACGCCACGATCCTGGCGGGAATCACGATAGGTGAAGCAGCCTTGGTTGGAGCTGGCGCGGTGGTCACCAGCGACGTTGCGGATTATGCGATCGTTGCCGGCGTGCCGGCGCGCCCGATTGGCGACGTTCGCGAGCCGCGTAAGCAAAGCTAGCGTTTCGGTCTGACTGAATTCTGATGATCAAAGTCGGCGTTATCGGCTACGGATATTGGGGACCTAACCTGGTGCGCAACTTTATGGAAGCGCCGGGCTCCACCGTCGTGGCTGTCTGTGATCTGCGCAGCGAACGATTGAGAACGCTGAAGGCACGTTATCCGACAATTAAAACCGTCAACGACAAGTGCGAGTTGTTTGCTGATGATGCCGCCATCGATGCGATTGTAATCGCCACGCCAGTGTCTTCGCATTTTGAGCTGGGCATGGCGGCGCTGAACGCTAACAAGCACGTGCTTATCGAAAAGCCTCTGGCTGCCAATTCGGAACAGGCGATCCAGTTAATCGAAGAGGCGGCGCGGCGCAAACGCGTCTTGATGGTGGATCACACGTTTGTTTACACCGGCGCCGTGAGAAAGATCCGCGAGCTCATTACTGCCAACGCCCTCGGTGATATTTACTATTACGACGCGGTACGCGTTAATCTGGGCCTGTTTCAACATGACGTGAATGTGATTTGGGATCTGGCAATCCATGATCTCTCGATCATGGATTATGTGTTGCCCTCAAAAGCAACCGCCGTTTCTGCTACTGGGATCAGTCATATTCCCGGCCAACCTGAAAACGTCGCCTACATCACGTTATTCTTTGCCAACCCGCAGATTGCGCACGTGCATGTTAATTGGCTAACGCCTGTTAAGGTAAGGCACACGCTAATCGGCGGCAGCGACAAAATGATTTTGTATGACGATTTGGAGCCAAGCGAAAAAGTTAAAATCTATGATAAGGGCGTAACGGTCTCGCAAAGTCCTGAAGCCGTTTACGAGATGCTTGTCAGTTATCGATCCGGGGATATGTGGGCGCCCAGGCTCGACGCTACCGAAGCATTGCAAACTGAGGCGCAGCATTTCATCGATTGCATTGAGAATAATAAAAACCCCGAAACCGACGGGCAGGCGGGCCTGCGACTCGTTCAAATAGTAGAAGCTGCGGAAAAGTCCCTGCGGGCTCGTGGCCAACTGGTCGAGATAGTCTAAATTTGCAGTGCGGTGACCTGTTTGCGCTCAGCGCTTTCATGCGTCGCGAGTTGTCGCAAACGAAACGTGGCTCAAGCTGCCATAAGCTAAAGCGACAACAGGTCACCCCACTCCAAGAGTCACCAATATGATTCCTTTAGTAGATCTTAAAGCGCAGTACCAGAGCATTAAAACCGAGATTGATACGGCCATCGCTGAAGTGGTGCAAAGTTGCCAGTTCATTTTGGGTCCGAAGGTTGAAGCCTTTGAAGCGGATTTCGCTGCGTTTTGCCAATCACGTTTTGCGTTAGGCGTAAACTCGGGTACCAGCGCGCTGCATCTCGCTTTGCTCGCGGCGGGTGTAGGTCCCGGCGACGAAGTGATTACTGTTAGTTACACCTTCGTGGCGACGGTCGCCGGGATTTTATATACCGGAGCGACGCCTGTTTTTGTCGACATTGATCCGCTGACTTGCAACATCGATCCGGCGAAAATTGAAGCGGCGATCACACCTAGAACGAAGGTGATCATGCCCGTCCATCTCTACGGGACGTGTGCGGAGATGGACCAGATTCTTGCCCTCGCGCGTAAACACAACCTGATTGTGATCGAGGATGCGGCCCAGGCCCACGGTGCTGAATACAAGGGCCGGCGCGCCGGCAGCATGGGAGACCTCGCCTGCTTTAGTTTTTATCCCGGTAAAAATCTCGGTGCTTATGGTGAGAGCGGCGCCATCGTCACCAATAATGAAAAATATGTCGAGTTGCTAAAGGAACTGCGTGATCAGGGACAAAGCGCCAAATACTTGCACGAGCGCGTTGGCTACAACTATCGCATGGAGGCAATTCAGGGAGCGGTGTTAGGAGTGAAATTGAAGCACCTTGACGACTGGACTACTGCGCGTCGCGGGCATGCTGCAGTCTACTCCCGCGACCTTACAGGTTCCGGGCTGCGTTTGCTCGCTGAGCCGCGCGATTGCAAGTCTGTGTATCACATTTTTCCGCTATTCACGGAGCAGCGCGACGAGCTGCGCAAACATCTTCACGCGAACGGGATCAGTACCGGCATTCACTATCCCATCCCAGTCCATCTCCAACAGGGGTTCAGACAGCTGGGCTATGAAGAAGGATCCCTGCCGCAAACTGAACGCGTTTGCCGGGAGGTTCTGTCGCTGCCAATGTATCCTGAGCTGGCGAACGAAACGGTAAAGCGCATTACGGATTCGGTGTTGCAGTTTTGCCGGCAATCAGTCGCGGCCTGTTCCTAGGCATAGTTAAGACGCCAACCTGCTAATGCGAATTTGGATCGATCTGGCAAATTCACCGCACGTGCCGTTCTTCCGTTCGCTCGCCAATGAGTTCACCGGGCGTGATCACCAAGTGGTTGTGACCGCGCGCGACTTTGCCGAAACGGTTAAGCTCGCCGTCGCCGCTGGCTTGAATGCAGAAGTGATTGGCGGTCATGGAGGTAAAAATGTTTCCGGCAAGGCGGGAAACCTGGTGCAGCGCGCGATGGCGTTGGCGCGTTGGGGGCGCGGGCGCAAACTTGATCTTGCCGTCAGCCACAACTCATATTCCCAGATACTCGCAGCTCGCGCACTTTCTTTAAAGACAGTGACGCTGATGGATTATGAGTACCAACCGGCGAACCATCTTGCCTTTCGCATAGCTTCTCGCATCATTGTGCCGAGTTCATTTCCAGAGTCCGCGCTGGCGCGTTTTGGCGCCGCTCCAGCAAAAATTAGGCGATACGACGGTATCAAGGAAGACGTTTACCTCGCCGACTTTCAAGCAGACCCGGCATTTGAGGCGAAATTGCGAACGATGGGTGTTAGTCCAACCGACGTGCTGGTGACGGTGCGCCCGCCCGCAACTGAAGCGCTCTATCATCGCTTTGAAAACGATCTCTTCAATCAGTTACTTACTTCATTATTGGAGAAACCGTTTGTAAAGGTCGTCCTGTTGCCGCGCAGCGAGTCGCAGCGGCGGACCTACAGCGCTCGTGGAGACACCGATCTGATCGTTTTGTTGAATCCTGTCGACGGCCCTAATCTGATTGCGCACAGCGACCTTGTGGTCAGCGCCGGTGGCACCATGAATCGAGAAGCTGCGGCACTTGGCATTCCTGCGGCCTCTATTTATTTAGGCAAATGGGCCGCGATAGATGAGCAATTAGTGCGGGAGGGAAAACTGCTCAGAATTTCGACGCCGCTGGACATTCGAAACCTGCCGGTCCAAAAGAAGGGGCCCGGCACAGCAAGGCGCGCGTTGCACGTCGCCTCGGCCGTGGCCGATCTCATACTCGAGTCGTGAACTTTGTTATGCTATGGCGCGCATTACCTGTTTGACCAAATGGTTGTCGAGCGTTCACAAAAATCAGTGGGAGTTGAGGACGTCAAAGTCTCTGCGTTTGACGGCACCATTGCGCGCGCCTCTTCGCGCGCGCCTCATTGGGTAATCCCAACGATTAAGACATTGCTGCTTCTGGTTGACTGCCTGATCGCAGCGCTGTCGTTTGCCGCAGCTTTTTATTTCCGCGAAGGCACTTCACCCTTCCAGGAGCTGCCCACGGGCGGTTTTACCTGGAGCTCCAGGTTCGCTCCATATGGCGCCTTGCTGCTTTTTATAGTGGTGATACGCGTGCTGGCTCTTCGCTACTACGATCTTTATCGGCTCCGTGGCGAGTTTTCCTTTTTCGATGACGGCTTGCGTGTTTTCAAATCCTCCGCAATCGGTTCGTTGTTGATCGTCGCAGCCGCGTTTTTATATCGGGGCGGGTTTCACTATCGCGCCTTTTCATACTCAAGAAGTATTTTCGTCCTGGATTTTCTGTTCGCGTTGACGAGCTTTTATGCGGTACGACTGCTGCTGCGCTTTGCGCAGACCTTCTTCAGATTGCGTGGCGTCAATTTGATTCCAACACTGGTTGTCGGGCGTGGCCCAGAAGCGGCTTTCTGTATCAAGGAGATGCGCGAGCGCCCGTCATTGGGATATCGAGTAATCGGGGCGGTTGATAGTGGTCCAGTTAAAGTTGACTCAACAGGTCTCTATGAAGGCGTGCCGGTTGTAAGTAATCTCGCGGGACTGCCGGAAGCCATTCGCGCATCGGGAGCAAATGAAGTGATCATCGCGGACTCACATGTTGATGCAGATGTGCTCTTCGATGTGATGATGCGCTGCGGCCGGCGGCGTGGAATAGAGTTTCGCATCGCGCCCAGCTTGTTCAATTGTTTGCCCAGTAAGACAGAGGTGGACCAAATCGGCGCCTTGCCTATGATTCGGCTATTCCGCGAGCCGCTCTCAGATTTCGCCCGAGGCACCAAGCGCATTTCGGATATCGTCATTGCCTCCCTGACGCTGGCGTTGCTCTCTCCTTTTTGGCTCTTAATCGCGCTGCTGATTAAATTTGATTCGAAGGGGCCCGTCTTCTATGCGCAGGAACGCGTGGGGATGGATGGACGAATTTTTGTCGTTTACAAGTTTCGCACGATGCGCGTGAACGCTGATAGCGATATCCATCGCGAGTATCAGAGGAAGTTTATCGCCGGGCACGCGGAAGCAAACGTCGGTGACGCAAAGAGACCGGCATACAAACTACGCGACGATCCGAGGATCACGGGGGTAGGTCGGATATTGCGCCGCTTGAGCCTTGATGAAATTCCGCAGTTGTTCAACGTTTTGAGCGGCGATATGAGCATTGTGGGGCCGCGACCCCCGATTCCCTACGAGGTTGAAGCCTACGAGCTGCGGCATCGCAGGCGTCTCGATATGAAGCCCGGATTGACCGGATTGTGGCAGGTGTCTGGCAGAAACCGGCTGCCATTTGAAGAGATGGTAAAGCTTGACCTCTTCTACATAGAAAACTGGTCGCTCCTGTTTGACCTGAAGATCATTCTCCGAACAGTTTTAGTCATGTTGCGCGGTGACGGTTATTAGGAGACTGATGGTGCTGACCTGGCGCATTCCTTTTGGCTCTCGCACTTTCGCAACCCGCAGCGTTTCTACTGATAGAAAAAATTAGGTGGCAGACGAATCTCAACCGAAGAGCCGTGCAGCCAGGATGCTCGATGGCGCGATCGTCGTCTTCCTGTTCCTGTTTGTGGCCGCTGCGCCAAACTCCATCGCTGCAACTCAAAGCGCCTGGTTAGTTGGCATGGCTCTTTGGTTGGTCCGACTCGCGCTACGTCCGCGTCCAAAATTGCAACGCACGCCGGTCGATTATTACCTGCTCGGATTCTTTATAATTACCGGCCTCTCGTCTTTCCTCTCTTATGAGCCAATGGTATCGATTGGAAAACTGCGTGCGGCGAGTTTATTTACAATCGTTTACCTGTTTGCGGAAAACGTGCCCTCGTTGCGTGTCGCACGTCTGCTGACACTGACGCTGATTGCGGCTTGCATGGTCAATGTTTTTTACACTGCCGGCGAGCGGCTTTTCGGTCGGGCCGTGAAAGTTGATCTCATCTCGGAGAATAGTCCGTTGTACAAAGCTGGAATTCGTAACGGAGATACCCTTCTAAAAGTTGACGGTCATAACCTGCGAGATCCTCAGGAGTTGCTTAACGCACTCTTGCAGTCACAGAAGAATCCCGCCGCCGTTCTCGCTTACCGCCACGAGTTACAACCAGTGTTTCAAATCCCGCGAGGTGAACTGCTGCCAGGCAACAGCGCTCTGGAACAACTGGGCATAGGGAGTTGGTCGCGCGGCCGCGACTGGCGAGCAACTGGATTCTATGGACAGTTTGTTACTTATGCTGAAGCGCTGCAATTGATAATTGCGCTTGCCGTGGGAGTCTTTGTTGGTTTGCCGGTTAAGCGTACCTGGGCCGTCGCGTTGTTGCTGTTTGCCCTGACTGGAATGTGCGGCGCGCTATTGTTGACAGTGACCCGCGCTTCCTGGCTCGGGTTTTTGGTTTCAACTGTGATTATCCTGCTTATAGGTGTCGGCCGCAGGGCTGTCATCCTGCTCGGGGTGTTAGCCATACCAGTCATAATCGCTGGTCTCTTCGTTCTCCAGCAGAAGCGAAATGTCTCTTTCATCGATCAATCGGATCAATCTACAACCTGGCGGGAAACTGTTTGGCGAGAAGGCATCCATTTGTTGGTCGCCAAACCTCGCCATCTGTTGATTGGTGTAGGCATGGATTCGATCAAAAGGCGCTGGCGCGAATGGGGCATGTTTGACAGCGGGCGTATACCCTGGGGCCACATGCACTCAGATCTCTTACAGATCGCGTTGGAGCGGGGAGTGCCCGCCCTAATTCTTTGGTTGGGGCTCCTATTTGTGTACATACGAACGCTTTGGCGCATGCTACGCAGTTGTCGCACCCTTGCCGGAATTGATCGCGGAATTGTCCTGGGGGCGTTGGGTGGTCTGCTTGGGTTTTTTACATCGGGACTTGTGCATTACAACTGGGGCGATTCAGAGGTAGTGATGATCTTATATCTGACGATGGGATTGGGTCTCGCGATTCATCGGCATTGTCTATCGACGTCAGGTAAAACCCTTTCATAGTTCTTCGAGGCATCGATGCGGGAAGCTCGCGCTCCAGGCGCATGGGGCCTGAGTGTTCGGAAAAAAGTTAGAGTGGGCTGAACCCACTCTAACTTGCCACTAGATGATTAGCGATTTGTGCCAGACGACCGGGATGAGGAAGGTTTTGTTGGTAGCGCTTGGCGGATGACGGGGAGACCGGCAAACTAATCCGAAGGGTGTATATAACCGCCTAGAACATTCGCTCGACTTATGGAAAGCGGCTTTCCCTTCCAGCTGCGGTTGACGGAATTGACCGGATTCGTTTCCATGGCGCTGCATCTCCTGCAAAGTATTCTTACCAGACCTAAACTGCCGTGATCTACTGGCATATTGGTTGCCAACTATCATCGCGCGAGTGCTTCAAAAGCGTTTTTCTCGCCAATTTGAACGATCCTTGATAGAGAAGAGACGCACATTGACTGAAATGTCGTCGCGATGACCAATTGCCCAGTAGCCTGATTGGTTACGGGATGATCGAGGTGAACAATCCCAAAAGCGTGGAAAAAACTTCATCTGTGAAACCGGAGATGTTTCCGGACCTACCAGAGATGTTGCCTGTAGACGAGGTGGTGGTGTCAGCGCCAACGGGGCTGCCAGAGATATTGCCGGCACGACCCGAGATGTTGCCCGCGAGTGCGGCCGAAGACATTGCCAGAGTTAAGAGCGAAGCGCAAAGGATTGATTGGAAGCTTTTCATGTTAATTCTCCTGGTTGTCGAGCGATTAATTGTGGGGGTTCGCCAGATTCGGGGTTTGCCACTTTCCGATGTCAATACCGTTCCAGCGTTCCGTTATCAACTTGTTCGCTCTTCTCTATTTCAAGGCTTGTGCCACGGTTGCAGCAGAGGTGGGTGTTATTGCTAAGTAACTTGCTGTCAACCACTTACTCAGTTATGACTTGATCGCTAAGGCGGGATCGAAAGTTCGCTGAGAATTGAGTAGTACGTATACAGAAGCGACAGGAGCGGCCTTGACCAAGCGCTGTATTCCAGTATTTCGGCGCACTAACGCAGGAAAAAAGCTTCTTGTTACCTCGGTATGCAAGTGTATACTTTGTAACCAGCGATCTTCCTCATCTTGAGGACTCGTTCTTAAGTCGGGGTCACGAGCAAATCACGCCCGCAGTCCCCCTACCGCCCATTAGAAAACCCGTTGAAGTCCAAGTCTTAAGGTCAAAAAAGGAATGCGACTCATCCAAGCGAACTCAATTCAGCCCGTGGAGTATTCGCCAGCCACAGACAGCGAACATGTACTGGACGCTTGCCGAATTGCGCGTATCAAGCTTGAGCTCGGCGACTATGATGCTGGGTGTGCGTCGCTTCAGCCCTGGTGGACTATCGGTGGGTGGCCCAGGCAAACGGGCCTGAACCAGTTGGCGGCTGCAGAGCTGCTGCTCACAGCAGGGACATTAAGCGGGTGGGTAGCCAGCACCCGTAACGTAGATGGTGGCCAAAGTTACGCAGAACGCCTCCTCAGTGGCGCAGTAGCCATGTTTGACTATCTGGGCGAGACCGCCCGTTCTGGGGAAGCGCGAGCCGAGCTCGGTTATTGTTATTACCGGCAGGGCCTGTTCGATCTTGCACGCAACTCACTTCGCTCCTCTCTGACAGACTTAACCGATCGGCATGCGGAACTAAAGGGCATAGTGCTGGTCCGCTTGGCAACGCTCGAACGTCATGCGAGCCGGCTTCACGATGCCGTGAGTTTGCTGAATGAAGCAGACCACCTAATTAACTATCTCAGTCCGTGGACGCTGGGCCGTTTCCATCTCGAATTCGCGACGACGTTGAAAGACCTCGGGATAGCTGAGAGCCGCAGCGAATATTTTGACCGTGCCCTGGATCATTACCGAGACGCTTTTTCCCATTTTGAAGGTATTGGTAACCATCGCTACACAGCGATAGTTGAGAACAACCACGGTTACTTACTTTCGGCGCTCAAGAGATTTGACGAGGCCCAACTTCACCTTGAACGGGCTCGCA
This sequence comes from Pyrinomonadaceae bacterium, assembly GCA_035297925.1. Classification (GTDB taxonomy): domain Bacteria; phylum Acidobacteriota; class Blastocatellia; order Pyrinomonadales; family Pyrinomonadaceae; genus PSRF01. The sequence goes on from DATGYM010000128.1 coordinate 39,320, forward strand.
GACTGTTTGAGGAGCTCGGCGATCAAGTGAGACGCGCGCAGGTCGATGAAACCCTGGCGCAACTCTACTTTGCTTCCGAACGTTATGGTCTCGCGCAGCGTGCCGTCAGCCGTGCCGTCGAAACGATGGAAACCACCGGCGAAGAGGCACTGCTGGCTGAAGCTTTAACCACGCAAGGACTGGTCCTTTGCAAACTGGGACGTCGCCACGAAGCGAAGCCGATCCTGCATCGCGCTCGTCGTGTTGCCGAGCGTTGTGGGGATTATGAGGGAGCTGGCAGGGCTTTGCTGATTCTGATCGAGGAGATCTGCGACCAGTTGGGCGAGGACGAGCGCCAGGAGATTGGCGCGCAAGCAAGTCAGTTGCTCGCGAACTCCCAGCATGCCTCCACCTGTGAGCGTTTGCGGATTTGCTTGGAACGCATTGCCGCTGCCCACGCTCAACACGAGGAACTGCGCGAAAGAACGACTCACGCCGAGAAGATGGCTGCTCTCGGCGAACTGTCCTTCGGTGTCGCTCACAACGTCAACAATACCCTAACTGGGATTCTGGGCCGCGCGCAGCTTTTGTTACGTACGAAAGACCCGGAAAAAATTCATACCGGAATTGAAATGATCATCAAGAGCGCGGAAGACGGCGCGCACATTATCCGTCGCATCCAGGACTTCGCTCGCAAACAGCCGAGCAGAAAATTTCAGCTGGTTTCCGTGGCCGGACTAATGAAGGATGTTTGTGAAATGAGCCGGCCGCGTTGGGAGTCGCGAGTCGATGGCCCGCAGACACGTCTGGCACTGGTCGTCGATTGCACTGCTTCGGTAATGGGTGACGCTGTGGAGTTGCGGGAAGTGCTCGTAAATATGATTTACAACTCCATCGATGCGATACCATCCGGCGGTGAGATTCGCATGAGTTCGCAGGAGATTAACGGTCGCGTTGTGTTAAGCATCGCTGACAACGGAATCGGAATGACGCCCGAAGTTAAGTCCCGCCTCTTCGATCCTTTCTTCACTACCAAAGGCAAGGGCGGCACCGGCATGGGAATGGCTGTGAGTTTCGGCATCATCCGGCGGCATAACGGGACAATTGACGTTGAGAGCGAACCCGGACGGGGAACGACGTTTCGTATCTCTCTGCCACTTGCCAAGGGGGCGCAGGACGATCCTGAAACAGATTCGGCCAATCTGCAGACCGCGACGACTGAAGACACGATCCGTGCGCTTGTCGTTGACGATGAAGCAGCTGTAAGAGAGGTGCTTCGCGAAGCGCTGGAGTCGGAAGGCTGCGAAGTCATTGTTGCACAAAATGGCGAGATGGCACTCAAGCTGTATGACGCCAAGGCCGGCAGGATTGATGTAGTTTTCACTGATATCGGCATGCCCGAGATGAGTGGTTGGGAATTGGCGCGTGAAATCCGGAAACGCTCTGAAACGGTTCCGCTTGCGATCGTCAGCGGCTGGGCCGACGCAATTAGTTGCGACGCCCGGCAGGCCATCAAGGCTGATTGGGTAGTTGCGAAGCCGTTTGATATCGCGACGATTTCCGAGATTGCGAAAGAAATTGCCGCACGCAGGCGGAATTCACCCGCCGCCGCGCCTGAGACGCTTAATAAAGAACCCTCCGGCCTTCCAGGTTTGACCTGAGCTCAAGCGCTGGCGCTCAGTTGATAACGTTCAAGTTTAAGGTAGAGGCCACGTCTGGTAAGTCCAAGCTCACGAGCGGCTCGTGAGATGTTGCCGCGGTGTTTGCGCAGGGCGTCGGCAATCATGCGGCGCTCAACGTCGGCCAAAGCGTCGGCGAGAGTTGCGTACTGCAAAGAACCGGCAGGTATGGAAGCCAGGGTCGAAGCCGGAGAACCCGGGGTGACGGGCGCAGATGTTCGTTTGAGCTCCGGAGAAAGCTGGTCGGGAGTGATTATCGTCGCATCTTCAGCACGGGCTACAACTCGTTGGATCTCGTTACACAGTTGACGCACATTTCCGGGCCAGTCACTAACCATCAACAAATCAACGGCTGGCGGTGTGATTTGAATGTCACGCCGTCCAAACTTTGCCGAGTAGTGGTTAATGTAGTAGTTGACAATCGTCGGGATTTCCGAGCGCCGCTCTCTGAGTGGCGGCACGCGCAGACGAATGACGTTTAGCCGGTAATATAGATCTTCCCGAAACTTGCCTTGCGAGACCATGTCCTCTAAATCTGTATTGGTGGCCGCAATTATGCGCACGTCAACCTTCAGCGGACGCTGTTCACCCAAAGGTTGAATTTCACCTTCCTGCAGGAACCGTAAGAGCTTTGGTTGCAGATCCAATGGCAGATCGCCAACTTCATCCAGAAAGAGCGTACCCCCGGCAGCCGTTCGTATGACGCCGGCCGAATCCGTCACCGCTCCGGTAAAGGCCCCCCGGCGGTAGCCAAAAAGATATCCTTCTGATAGCTCTTTGGGAACGGCAGTACAGTTAAACGGAACGAAGACTTTTGAACGACGTGATGAAAGTGCATGTATTGCGCGCGCTACCAGTTCCTTGCCCGTCCCTGACTCGCCAGTCACCAGCACTGTTACATCTGACGACCTGATCTTGTGAACCTCCTCTACGAGCTTCGCCATAGCCGGGCTTGAATGGATGAATCCAGGCATAAGGCTGGCGCCGGTAAGTTCGGCTGGTTGTTGCACTCGGGAACCTTTTTGCGAGCCAGCCCTCAGTGCGCACACATCCATGCCCAGCTCTGCCACGCGCATCAACGGATCCAAAGATAGTCCGCCGGGAAGACTGGCCCGGCTCGCGGGTGAAAGATAGAGAGTCGCCGGGGGAGCGTGTGATGATCGCAGCTGCAGGATCGCTGCATCTTTTCTTTTGGCGTACGAGACCTGCGATTCCTCGTCAATCAATTCATCCAGTTGTTCCGCAATCTGCGCGCTTTCAGCCGGAGTACAGCCATGGGCAATTACCACTCGACGCCTGTTATGCTCACCCGGCTCAGTGATGATCACACATTTTGCGCTTGTCTCCTGACGCATGATGGCCGCCAGTTCACGCAACAAAAGCTCACGCGACGCGACGGCCTCAGCAAGACGGAGCGTGAGCAGCTGAGGCAGGGCCGACTGTTCTTCGCTTCTTTCAGGCGCCGTGCGATCAAGATTGGCAAGGGCCGCTTCGGCGCGCGCCTGATCCAGCTTAGCTCCGAGGTCCCGAAAAGCGTTCACAGCTCGCGAAAGATGTTCCATCGCGCGACTGGGCTGACTCGAAGAATAGGCGCGGCCAAGTTCGCTGTGTGCCCGGGCTGCACGATAGCGGTCGCCAAGCATGTCGAAAATGGACACGCTACTGCCGAAGTGTTGCGCTGCCGACGAGAAATCCAATTGCGTCATTGCCAGCATGCCGAGAAGCCTCTGCAACTCTCCAGCAAAGCTCATGTCAGTTGTAGATTCGGTTGTGTCGGCGTTCAGTTTTTCCAACTGGGCCGAGCATTGTTCGATATCGTTATCCCGCAGATAAGCCTCGGCCAGGATGAGGCGCGAATCGGAGATCGCCTGACGATCACCAATAGTGAGCGCCAGGCTAAGTGCTTCCTCCGCATTTTTGAGAGCTTTGGCGTGGTCTTCCATTGCCAACGAACAACGAGCCAAAGTTCTGAGTGCCTGGCAGGCATACCACTTATTGCCATCCTCGGTGGCTAGTGCGACTGCTCGCAGAAGGTAATCCTTGGCCGCATCAAGTTCGCCGCGCAGCATAAGCAGTTCGCCCAGCGAATCAAGAATCATCGGTACTTTCTCTGCGCGTTCATCGACCTCGGTTGCGAGCGAAAGCGCCCTCTCCAGAGCTTCCTGAGCGCGCCCCCATTGACCCATCAGAATCAGGTTAATGCCAAGGTTGTTGTAGCCGTTTGCCGCGTTGGCTTTGTGATCAGTGCGTTCGTAGTAGTCGATCGCTTTTTCCAGATACCGAACGCCTTCCTGCGGTCGTTTCAGGAACCAGCAGACACCGGCCATGTTTGCGTAGATTTTTCCGAGGGTATAGCTGGCAGGATGGTCACCGGTCAACTTCAATGCCTGTTGAAGATTTTCGAGCGCCTCCTCATAGGCGCCTTCCTGAAGTTGAGCTAACCCGATACCAAAGTATGCTTCTGACATGCCGCGCCACTCACCAGCTTGACGAAAATGTTCCAGCGCACGCTGCGCGTAGTCCAGGGCGATTGGGTATTCGGTAATGCTGCGATAAACGCGGGCAAGCGCTGCGTAGACAGCGCCATTGTTTGGTTCAACTTCATTCTCCGCGGACTCGCGTACAGCGCCTTTGAGAATCGAAATTGCTTTGGGATGGTCGCCGTTATAGTTGTAAGCGAGACCGATCTGAACTTTTAGCGCCTGAATGGTTGGTTCATCGAGTTTCGTTCGCGACTCAGGAGATTCATACATTGCAACCGCAGCGAGCGAGTCGCGATATTGGCCCTGCATCTCAAGCGCGGTGGACAATGCACAACGCGCGAGCGCGAGAATCGAGGGACTGTTTTGGGCGGCGGAGATCAGAACGGTTATGCGAGACTTAGCTTCGGCTGAAAGACCCTCATCCAGAAGCGAGCGAACTTCATCCAGGTCCGCCAACAGGTTTTGCTGGGAGGGACGCGTGCGTGAGTTAAGTCGAACACGCGCATCGGCGAGATCGACCACACCTTTACCGCTTGAGCGTTCATCCCGCGGGGGCCCCGAAGCCCGTGAGCCTGCATTCTTAGCCATGTAATCCTTTTAAGACGGTCAATTCAGTGCGTTTTTCATAGCGCACTATTGGCAAGCGGCGGGTCCATCGACCTCTCCCACGAAGTCGGGCGGATAATTCATCTACAAACGGCTTAGAATTTAGCACATGCACCATGAGGCGTCTATAACTCATCCTTCTACTCATGTTTGGGAAAAACCAGTATTGCATCCCCTACTGGCCGTTCACCGGTTTGGTCGGAAGGCTTGTTTACTACCTTGTTATGGATGACCATCGTGGTTGAGCCACCCCCGTCAAGATTCATGGCCTCAACGGCACCAAGCTCGAGCAAGAGTTCGGCGAGCACGGGTAACGACATGCCTATGCTTTCGCCAGGCTGACGCCCATCGATAGTGATAAGTAGAAGTTTGCCTGATTCTAACTTCGCAATCGCAGTACGGGGATGGCCGTCGTTCACGAATGCGGGAGTGATTTTTTCCGGGACGTTAGTAATCGCAATCTGGCCGCCCATGATAAGTTGAGGTCCACCGCCGAGCACGCTATAGGCCCGCATCCAATCTGTGCGGGCGCCGGGTTCGATTGGTTTCAGGTTCCATATGAAATTTATGTGCGCGCCTTTGCGTAGATGACCCTTCACCCATTCGCGCGCTTTTCCAACCGCAGAAATGACATAGCCGTCTGCTGGAACCGCGCTGCTTCCTTTTAGATCTGCGATGGCGACAACTCTGTTTTTCTTTACCACGACTTCAATTCCGTCAGGATTAGTCAGGCTGGTGCGGTGAAACTCAGGAGTAAAAATGATCAACTCATCCGCCAGGAGTGGCCGGTTCAACCCTTGCACGGAATGCTTTGCAGCTCCGACAGAAATCTCGCCGGAAAATTTCAGGTGCCCAATAAGAACTTCCGTTTTGTCCCCAGCATCCACCAACCCAAACTCCGCGCGATCGTTGTGCGGCTCACTCAGCAACTGTTGGTCAATAATCAACAGCCCCATTGACTCGCCACGATAAGTGCCTGTAACTCGAAAGTATCCGCCGTTTATCGCCGCCGCCGCGCGATATCTTGCTGCCAGCGAGCTGACAGTTTCCATACCGATGCCTTCGTCAAGCGCGCGCACAATTTTTATTCTCGCTCGCCCCAGGTCAATCCTAAGCGCATTTATGAACCAGGGACCAGTCCGATCATCCGCCGACGCGTGACCACTGGTGGTTTGACCATATTCAATCCCGGGCTCAATTTCCCGAAACTCGAGCGATTCAGTAAAGCGGACATGGGTCTTCTGGTCCTGCGCGACGATTCCGAGCCCTTGCCAGAAACCCATGACCGATAGGCCAATCAGCAGCATCCCAACTAGTGGTGCGAGCCGTCGGATCGCGGGAAATGAGTTTATTTGCGCTTGGTCAGTAGATTTCAAGACGTAGTCTCCAGGGTGAAATTTGTGTCTTCCTTGCGCTCAACCTTACATTCATACTTCGATAAGTTCGTCAGCTGGCTGCTGCTAATGCCCTATTTCACTCCCTGTACTCTGTTGGTTCTGTGGCGATTAATGCAAAGCAAACAGGCTCACCACTGAACAGGAAACACCGAGAACGCATAGAGCAGCAATTTAGGGCAGAACCGGGCCGCCAGTGCTTACCTTGACACTCTTTTACGGTGGCCGCTATCATCTTCGTTTCCGCGCTGGCAGGAAACTTCGCCTGAGTGATCTATGTTTGAGTCCTTATCTGACAAGCTAAAACGGACTCTTAAGAATCTGCGCGGCGAGGGCGTGCTGACGAAAGAGCACGTTGATGCGGCGCTGCGCGAGATTCGGCTGGCACTCCTTGAGGCTGACGTAAATTATAAAGTCGCAAAAGACTTTATCGCCTCTGTCAAGGAAAAGGCTGAGGGACAGCAGGTTTGGCAGGAGCTCAGGCCGTCAGAACAAGTCGTAAAAATAGTTTATGACGAGCTCGTAGACTTGCTGGGAGGCCAATCCTCCAGACTCGTTTTCACCAGGCAGATTCCCAATGTAGTAATGATCGTGGGACTGCAAGGCTCTGGTAAGACGACTTCAACGGGGAAAATTGCGCGCTGGCTGGCGACCAATCAGGAACGCAAGCCGTTATTGCTTTCAGTTGACGTTTACCGACCGGCAGCGCGCGAGCAGTTAAAGGTTATTGCCAGGGCAACCGGCCAACAGATCTTTGAACAAGCCGAAACAAACGATCCTCTGAGACTGGTCCGCGAAGCTCTCAAGCACGCGCAACAGACGGGTTTCGACACGCTTCTTATTGATACCGCCGGTCGCTTGCACATCGATGAAGAATTGATGGACGAGCTCGTCAGCATCAAGAAAGAAACGCATCCGGTTGAAATTCTTTTTGTTGCCGACGCGATGACCGGACAGGATGCAGTTCGTTCTGCCGAAGAGTTTCATCGGCGCGTGGGAATCACCGGCGTCGTGCTGACGAAGATGGATGGAGACGCACGTGGTGGCGCTGCTCTTTCCATTAAGCAGGTTACAGGTCAGCCGGTAAAGTTTGTTGGAGTCGGCGAGAAATACGACGCGCTCGAACCTTTCTATCCCGAACGAGTGGCACAACGCATTCTCGGAATGGGCGATGTGTTGTCGCTCATTGAAGAGGTGCAATCGAAAGTCGACCAGTCTGAAGCTGAGGAACAGTTAAAGAAGCTTCAGAAAAATGAGTTTACGCTTGACGACTTTCGTTCACAGTTGCGCCAGGTCAAGAAACTCGGTTCTTTCTCAAAAATCATGAAGCTGCTTCCTGATCAGCTCCTGGGCGGTATCGGCATGCCGCAAATGGATGAAGAACAGACAAAGGAGATGGAGAAGGAACTGAAGCGGACCGAGTCGATTATCGACTCGATGACGCGTGAAGAGCGCTCGGACCATCGCATTCTGAATGCCAATCGGCGCCGCAGAATAGCTCGAGGTTCCGGGACAAATGTCGCCGAGGTGAACAAGCTTATCAAGCAATACACCGAGATGCGGCAGATGATGAGGCAGCTCACCAGCTCCGGCATGTTTGGTGGCAGTGGTCTCAAAGGAAAGATGATGCGGCGAATGGCCGGCATCCCGGACATGGCTGGGTTCGCTGGAATGGCCGGCGATGATGAAGACGGCGCGGTGCCGTCCTTCCCGTCATTAGGCGCGGCACCCGCCGCAGCGTCACGAAAAAAGCTCAAGAGGAAGAAAAAAAAGAAGCGGAGATAACGACAGTTAAGAAACTGGAGGTAAGGATTTGCTGGCAATTAAACTGATGCGCACCGGCGCGAAAAAAAGACCTTCATACAGAATTATTGTGAAGGAGAAACAATCAAAACGTGATGGCGCCTATCTTGAAAATTTAGGTACCTACGATCCGACGCGGGAACCTGCGGAAATCAAACTGAACATGGATCGGGTCCGTTACTGGATGGAAAAGGGCGCGCAGCCCACCGATACGGTTGGCAGACTGATTAAGGTCGGCGGCAAGCAAGAGACGGCAGTTCAGCCGGAGCCTTAACTAACCACGGCGCGCGCACAACAATGAGAGAAGCCGTTGAGATGGTTGTGAAGTCGCTGGTTGACGATGTCGACGCGGTCGATGTACGCGAAGTCGAGCAGCAGGGGGGCACTCTTATCGAGGTTCGCGTCGCCCCTGCTGACATGGGGAAGCTGATAGGACGGCAGGGACGTACGATACGAGCTTTGCGTTCGCTGGCTTATGCGGTAAGCGTCAAGAAAAAGCACCGCTTCATGCTCGAAATTGTTGAATGAGTGAGGCGACTGAAAGCGAAGACGATCTGATCATTGTGGCCCGTGCAGTCAGGATCAGGGGTTTAAAAGGCGAGTTAGTGGCCGATGTTTTGACAGATTTTCCGGAGCGATTTGAAACGATCGAAAGATTGTTTGCGGTCGGCCCCCGGGGAGAACGCAAGCAATTGGAACTTGAGAACTACTGGTTTCAGAACGATCGCATGGTGCTGAAGTTTGCGGGGTACGACACAGTGGAAACCTCGCAGGCACTGATTGGCTATGCGTTCGGTCTTCCCCTTGCTGAACGCGTCGAACTTTCCCGCGACGAGTTTTATGATTGGGAACTCGAAGGCTGTTTGGTTGAAGACAGAAGTGGTCAGTCCATCGGCAGAGTCCGAGAAATCATGCGGACCGGCGGCGTGGAGTTGCTGGTAGTTGAAAACGAGGGACGCGAATTCCTTATTCCCCTGGCGGCGTCGATAGTGGTAGAGATCGACATTTCGAGGAAGAAAATACGAATCGATCCGCCCGAGGGTCTGTTGGACTTATAGTCTTTGAAATTTGTACTGTGCTTCGCTGCGACATAATTACGATTTTCCCGGACTTCTTCCGCGATACGTTTGAGTACGGGATTATTCGCAGGGCACGAGCTGCCGGTTTGGTCGATACCAAAGCGCATGACTTGCGCCGCTGGACCAGCGATAGACACCACGTCGTAGACGACCGTCCTTTCGGCGGTGGCGAAGGCATGGTGCTCAAACCCGAACCGATATTTGCGGCAGTGCGGGAGTTGACTGGCTGCGAGAATCGGCAGGAGT
>DATGYM010000129.1:0-2070 GCA_035297925.1 Pyrinomonadaceae bacterium
GAAGTCCTGCACCAGCGCATGGAACACCTCTTCTACAAAGAATTATGGGACGTCCGCAACCGCATCACCGCCCAATCCATGCAAGGTTAATGTAGGCGCGAGCGCCCCCGCTCGTGCAAGCGTGAAGCGGAGAGCGAATTAGATCGCCATCACCGGCCCGAGGGCTTCGTCATTGACTAAGATTCGAACGAACCCCTCCTTTGCCTCCACCATCATTGCCGCAATCTCGCCACCTGTTTATAATCAAACTCGCCGAGCGGGAGTAGCTCAGTGGTAGAGCGCGACCTTGCCAAGGTCGAAGTCGCGGGTTCGACCCCCGTCTCCCGCTCCAGATTGTCTATCGAGAGTTCCACGCCTTTAGGATTCATCGCGCCGGGTGGACAATTGCCGGCCAGGGCGCTAAGTTAGGCACGAGGGCGCGGTACCCAAGTGGTAAGGGAGAGGTCTGCAAAACCTTTATACGTCGGTTCGATTCCGACCCGCGCCTCCACTTTCAAACTGCTGAAACCAAACAAGTTTAATCCAAAGCAAATATAATCGTGTTTTTATCTAGCACAATGTGTTAGATTCCTTGGCGTTGTGTTAAGGAGAACCGCATGGCTTACACACCCACGGCAGTCGTATTCGTTCGACACAGTATTGCCTGCCCGCACGCCAAGGAAAAGAGCGGCAACAATGCCGGGGAATTTTTCAAGAGCTGTAGTTGCCGAAAGTGGATTCGCTGGTCCCAGAACGGACACCAGCATCGCATCCCTGCCAAGACGACTGTCTGGGCTGAGGCTGAGGTTCTGTGCCAGCAGTACAACACTAAATTGACGGGCCATCTACTTGTGCAAAACAGTGAGCGGCGAACCATCGCGGAAGCCATTGACTTGTTCCTGTCGCGCAAGCGAACCAAGGGCATCGAAGCCGAAGGCATCAAGAAATATCGCCGGGAGCTGCAAAGGATGGAGACATTCTTTGCTAAGCGTGATCGGCTGTACGCGGACGAAATCAACGAAGAACATTTGATCGCGTTCCGTGAGGATTGGGAGACTAGCTATCCCAGCTCTCAGACCCGGCAGAAAGTGCAGGAACGGCTTCGCGCTTTTCTGAAGTTCTGTCACCGGCTGGGCTGGCTCAAGATTCTCCCAGAGTTGGACCGGATCATTGTGGACGAACCGCCGACCATGCCGTTGAACGGCGCACAGTACGCGCTCCTGCTCAAGACTGCACTCGCTGCTTTCCCAGAGCCCAAGAGCACCAAGGTTCATGCTCTGATCCAGCTCATGGCGTACAGCGGGCTGGCGATCAGAGATGCCGTCACCCTAGAGCGCAGCGAGATTTTGAAGGACAAGTATTACCGCGTCGTGACTTCGCGGCAAAAGACAGGTACGGATGTGTCTGTCGCCATCCCCCCGGCTGTGGCTAAAGAAGTCCTCACCGTCCTCAACGGCAATCCCAAGTACGTGTTCTGGAATACCGGCAGCGGCAGGGAGCAGTCCCTAGTCACCAATTGGCAGCACGATCTACGGGCGGTATTCCGTACGGCATTCGGACAGGATACGGACTTCACTCCGCACTGCCTGCGCGACACGTTTGCGGTCAATCTGCTCAAGAGCGGGACTCCGATGGAAGAGGTTGCCCGCGCCCTCGGCAACAGCATCAAAGTGTGCGAAAAGCATTACGCCAAGTGGGTGCCAGAGCGTCAGGATCGGCTGGACTCGTTTGTGGTGGCGTCGTGGTAAGGTCCGATTTGCGTCGGCTACGGTGTCTTCCGACTCAGCGTGCGCCTGTCAGGCGCAAATACGGGTTGTGAGTGTAATCGCGATTTTTCGCCAATCGTCCGCTCAACTATTTCACTGAGTCGGAAGTGACCGGCTTTGAGTACCAAAGCGACGAAATGTGTGCACCAACGGAATAGAAGGCGCCGCGAAGTAGCGGAACTGTAAACGCGACTTCACCTCACAACTCACAGAGTCAGCGTTTCGGGACAGAGCACAGGCAGCCTAAGTACAGGGTCGGCCAGCGATTATCAATCTCCTTCATGATCACTTCTGCCCACCGCACCACTTCCGCTATCGCGCTCAA
>DATGYM010000130.1:0-3753 GCA_035297925.1 Pyrinomonadaceae bacterium
AAATTCAAACACCTAAATGCAGCCGGACCGGCGCTAGGCATTACGCTTGTTGCCGTAGAAGCAACCAATCCGGAAGATCTCGCGAACAGCTTCTCTGTGATTAGGAAGGAGCGAGTTGGAGCGGTCTTCGTCTGTGGCGACCGGATGTTCAATACTCATCGACAGCGAATTTTCGCACTTGTTAACCAAAACCGACTGCCGGCAATCTATTCGGCGAAAGAGTATGCGGACAGTGGCGGTTTAATGTCTTACGGTGCCAACTTTCCTGACCTGTATCGCCGCGCCGCGAAATATGTCGACAAAATCCTAAAGGGCGCGAAGCCCGCCGATCTGCCTGTAGAGCAGCCCACGAAATTCGAGTTGGTGATCAATCTCAAAACCGCCAAGCAGATCGGCCTGATTATTCCGCCGAACGTGCTGGCGAGAGCGGATCGGGTAATTAGATGAAGGCACAAATTCTGATGGAACAGACAACATCGTGTCACTCGTCAGTTGTTAAGCCATACGGGTGTCATTTGACGAGCGGTGCTGGAGCGAATAATGTTTTCGTATGTTCATCAGGCATACATCCGACCAAAACTCTGAGGAGGCCAATCCTGTGAGGACTTCAATTAGATTGTCTGCGGTTCTTCTTGGTCTGCTTCTTTTAGCCTCGAGTTGTGCAACAGTCAGTTACTCTTCCGGCGATGGTGCCGAGAGAATCAACTGGAGGGAATACAACGATTGCTAGAACATGGGAACTATAGTTTGCTTCATAGCCGTATGACTTGCCTCCGAATCTTATTGTGCGCTGATGCTTTGCCCTTAATCACAATCCACCCACGCCATCGATAGGTACTACCGGCTGCAGCGAAGCATTCACAGCTTAACGCACATTGCGCTCCCGGCTCACGAGCGCATCGTATCTGTTGCAGTCCCACACCAAAAAATCTAGTTCTCATCGGCATCTGTTTGTGGCATATCCAACGGTTGTAAGGACAGCGTCATGACGAGACAGTTTTTTTGTGTGATCACGGCCATATTTGTTGCCTCCATCATTCCAGCTGCTGCGCAGGCTCAAAACCCCACGAAAGTTCCCCGAATCGGTTACATATCAGGAACCGGCACTTCGTCCGATCAAGGCCCATACGTGGAAGCATTGCGGCAGGGACTGAGAGATCTCGGTCATGTGGAAGGAAAGAACTTCGTCATCGAGTATCGTGGCGCTGAGGGAAATCTCGACCATATCCCAAAGCTCGTTAACGAGCTGGTGCAACTCAAAGTCGACGTGATAGTCGCTCCGATTCCAGGAGTAATCCGTTCGGCCAAACAAGCCACTAAGACAATACCTATCGTCATGGTAACCGGAATTGACCCAGTCACGAGCGGATGGGTCAGCAGTTTGGCGCGGCCAGGGGGCAATATCACCGGCATCGCAACGCTTGCCCAGGACTTAAACGGAAAACGACTGGAATTGCTGACAGAGGCCGTGCCGCGAATATCGCGTGTCGGGGTGCTCTGGACACCGAATGACCGTACTGCGACGGTTAATTTCAAAGAATATGAAGCTGCGGCAAGTGCTCTCAAGGTGCAGCTACAGTCATTTGAAGTACGGCTTGAAGATCCTGACATCGAGGCAGCATTCCAAATCGCCGTCAAAACTCGTGCGAACGCACTTATCACAATTACGACAGCCGCGCTCTTTCTCAAACAGAAACAAATTGCCGATCTTGCAGTGATACACCGGCTCCCGACGATGTTTCAGGGGAGTACGTGGGTAGACGCAGGTGGACTCATGTCTTATTCAACTAACGACATTGACGCTCTGCATCGCGCCGCCAAGTATGTAGATAAGATCCTCAAAGGAGCGAAACCCGCCGATCTGCCCGTGGAGCAGCCGACAAAATATGAGATGGTTATTAACCTCAAGACAGCAAAACAGATCGGATTAACGATTCCACAAAAGGTGCTAGTGCGAGCCGACCGCGTCATCAAGTGATCAGTTGTAGACCAACGATTGCCTTCCCTAGCGAGCAATGATAGGGCACTTGTGCTTTGCATCGTAACAACGGGAGATAGGCATTATGAAGATGCTTTGCAGGGTCGTTTTGGCGACCGTTACTTTTCTGCTCGTCTTTTATTCAACCACCATCGCCATGAGTTTGATGTACGCCTTAGACTCGGTGTTGCTGAGGTTTTAACGTCGAGAGCAATGGTGGCTTGCGGGATGAAACCGACTCTCGTCTTCACGACCTCTGATTACAATCCACGCCATGCGGTCGGAGCACTGTGTGCCGTGACCGTTCACCGCCTGCAACGGTGTATTACGTCCCGGCTCACGAATGACAATGCCGACGTAACTGTTGCACCGGGGGCAAGCTCTGAGTAGATAGCGGGCCATCACATCACCCACCTCGAAGATTTCTTTCGACCAAGCACTCGCCTCGCGATCACTATCGCGGCGTACGGCGCTGTTGCTGCGAAGGCAAGAGTCACGCTTAAGCCCAGAGGTGCAAGTAGATCTGCGGGCACTGAGGTGAAAAAACAAGCAATCAACAGGTCGGTCCAGAACCGAAGAGCCTACAGCATGAGCGGGCCGTCGTTTATCGCTGACGAAATCGCACTACACGCGCTATATCGTCCTATCCCCGATGTTGAATGAATTTCATTGACGTGTCGCACTAAGCTTGTGTAATGTTGCGCGCATTGGTTGCGGAGGTTTGCAATGAAATAATGCAATTCGCCGTTATTCTTGTGTAGTTTGCAAATCTTATTTATCGCTCGCTACCAGCCGCCTTGCGCAAATTGAACTACAAAACGTGATGAGCGGTTGAATGGGTCGCCCGAGAAAGATTAGGTGCATCGGCGGGTCGAGACACAGGAGGAATTCGGATGAAATCTAGAAGTCTTGGGCACGGCGTTTTGATGGTGATGACTATTGGGTTGCTCGCCTGTCTGTGGCTCGCGCCTATCGTGGAACTTGGCGCAGCGGAACCGAGCGTTGAAAAAAATGCTGAGAATGCACTAGAAAAACTCTATTCCCAACAGGAGGCGGCGCAGACCCTGTCAAAAACAGCCAAAGCGATCATGGTGTTTCCCAACGTGTTTAAGGCGGGTTTCATCGGTGGTGCGCATTACGGCGAAGGTGTTTTGTTCCGTGACGGCAAAGCGGAAGGCCGTTACAGTTCCGTTGCAGGATCGTTCGGGCTCCAGGCCGGTGTGCAAGTCTTCGGCTACGCGTTGTTCTTCATGACCGATAAAGCGCTCGAATACCTCGAACGCAGCGATGGTTGGGAGATCGGCGTCGGGCCGAGTATCGTCGTGGTGAGTTCCGGTATGGGCAAATCGCTCACGAGCACGACGCTGCGAGAAGATGTTTATGCGTTCATTTTCAATCAGCAAGGTTTGATGGCAGGGCTTGGCATTCAGGGATCAAAGATCACCAAAATCAAATGATGGTTGTGAACGCACAAACTGCACCGAGCGAGTCGCAGCCGAGAGGGAGCGCCTCGGTGCGATGCCGTTTTCACGCATAGGAGTGGTTTGAAAGCCGCTCACCGTATACTTTTTCACTGTGGTTGAATGGGTTCATGTTGGTGTTTTGGGTGTTTGGGGTCACCCATTAGCCGGCAGGTCAAGTAGGCAAAGATTTTCCTGCGGAGAAGAATTTCTTTTTCTTCTCCCGGTGATTCAACTCTTAAGTGTTTGATCGTTTAGGTTACGCGCCCCTGTTTTCAATCGGTCGGTGTCGGATTTTGGTCCGCACCAGTCACC
>DATGYM010000131.1:0-1658 GCA_035297925.1 Pyrinomonadaceae bacterium
GTGCTACCCCTTTAAAAGATATGGCTAGGCCGAAGACTAACTTAGCACTGGTTCCCCGATGCTAAGTCAAACAAAAGTCTGGTCATGAGTTAATTCCTTGATCCCCGCATTGAACACGGATTCGACACCGTCGACGATTTCCTGGCGCGTGATTGAAAACTTCCATTAAACGACGCCACTTCGCGGGCGGGGATTTAACCCCGCCGCCAATTGAAATTGTTGCAAAGGGGATGCTCGCCCCCTTTGGAAACCCCATTTAGTTGTGCCCGCCTTAAGAGGCGGGGTTAACATAGAATCGACCGTCGTGCTCGATCTTGAGAATTGTCTAGATCCAAAGCCCCACCCCGTAGATGTTCTGACTACGGGTCGAGCATCGCGGGCCTTAAACGGCGTCGGCCAGGCGGTATAGTAAGGCTTCCGTTTCCTCGAACCCAAGACATGCGTCTGTGATGCTCTGACCGTACGTTACCGGAGCATTCTGACGCCCGGCGACCAGGTTGCTCTCGATCATCAGGGCTCGAACGGGCGAGACTCTCAGGTTCGCCATGATCGCGTCCGCAACGTCGATCTGCCGCGCTGCATCCTTCTCGCTGTTGCCATGGCTGCAGTCCACCATGAGGACCTCGGGAAGCTCGGCCGCACGAAGCAGTCGAGCCGCGCTTTCGATGGAGGCAGCATCGAAGTTGGGCCCGCTCTCACTACCACCACGGAGCACGAGATGAGCGTAGGGATTGCCGGTGGTTTCCAGGATGGCCGGTGCACCTTCCTTGGTGAGAGACGGGAACAGGTGCCGGCTCCGCGCAGCCAGTATCGCGTCCACGGCTACCTGGACGTTTCCGTCCGTGCGGTTCTTGATGCCAACCGGCATCGACAGACCGGACGCCAGCTCCCGGTGTATTTGGCTCTCCGCGGTGCGGGCGCCGATCGCACCCCAGCTGATCAGATCGGTATAAAACTGGCCGAAGGTGGTATCGAGAAACTCGGTCCCAGCGGGGACCCCCAGCTCCAGAATATCGGCGAGCAATTGCCGAGCGAGGCGTAAGCCCTTGTTGATGTGGTAGGACTCGTCTAAGTCCGGATCATTGATCAGTCCCTTCCAGCCTACCACCGTTCGCGGCTTTTCGAAGTAGACGCGCATGACGATGAGAAGCGCATCGGAGAGCGCGTCCGCGATTGGCTTAAGTCTGGTCGCATACTCGAGCGCGGCCTTGGTGTCGTGCACCGAGCAAGGACCGACTACGACGAGAAACCGCCCATCCTTGCCGTCGAGAATAGCCTCGATCGTTCGGCGCGCCGCGGATACTCTTGTAGACACGGTGTCGGTCAGAGGAATCTCCTCGGCGAGTATGGCCGGCGCGAGCAATGGCCGAGTTTTGACGATACGTAAATCGTCAGTCTTCATAGTTCAATTCGCATTCGGAAATGACCCAAGAATTTTCGCAACAGGAGCGCGTCATCGCTTCTTCGAAAACCCAAAGGGTTGCCGGAGAGATAATAAATTGAACAACGACCTCGCACTTTGGATGAGAGTAACCGAGTATGGGAAATTTTGCCAACCGAATGCCAGGAAGCGCAGGTCTGTAATCCCGACCTGTTTCTCGAACAAAGCGGACCTTCGTTCTCTCTCAAGGCACTGCGCTAAACGGAATGGCCTTGTC
>DATGYM010000132.1:0-11557 GCA_035297925.1 Pyrinomonadaceae bacterium
CAGAACTCCGCCGCCGAACGGCGGCCTGACGCCCACTCTCGTGCCGATGTCGTTCGCGCACTGCCTTTTGAGCCGACCGAAGAGCTTGTCTATGTTGCCGAATTCTCGCGCTCGCTGCTGAAGAAAGTGGATGTAGCTGATTTTCGTTTTACTGCCAGCCGCCAACCCTCGCTGCAGAAGCTTTCGCATGCGCGAGCTGCGGAAGATAGTGCGGGCGACCCTTATCTTCTGAGATTCACCGGAGACATTTCCAGCAAGGGTTTTTTCAGCAAACTTTTCAACTTGCGATTTCGGGAACGGATCGAATCGATCGTCGAACCCGGCTCGTTCATCGTAAAGAAAACCAAACGAATCGATGAACAGGGAAAACGCGCTCGTATCAGCGAGACGATCTACGGAGACGGCAAAGTACTCTGGACCGAGCGCGATCCAAACAATCCTACTCGCCCGCCCCGAAGTGCCGAGGCTGCCTTCGCCGGCAAAGTACAGGACATTTTGTCGGCCATTTACTACCTCAGAACGCAGCCGCTTGCGGTGGGAAGAGTGTTTGAGATAACGGTCAGCGATTCCGGATACGTGTATCAGGTCCCGGTGCGCGTCAGCGAGAAGGTCGTCAAGAAAACCGTGCTCGGTCGGGTAGAAACATTTCGAGTTGATCCCGAAGTTTTTGGCGATGACCGAATGCTGGCGGGCGAAGGCCAGTTTTCGATATGGATCACTAACGACAGCAGGCGTATTCCAGTTGCCGGTAGAATAAAAATGAGGTACGGCGTCTTCGATATCACATTGCGAAAAGTCACCCAGAACAAGACGCCTCAAGCATCAGCAGATGTGGACACGACCACTGCACCGGACCTTTCACTCGTTCGCTAACCTCTTTCGCCTCTTATCGGGTGAGTAATTCAGGGTGACAGATGAGAAGCTGAACGTCTTTCCGCCATCACCTCAGAAATCTTGTTGACTCCACTTATTCTCGGTCATCGCGGCTCATCGGCCGTTACTCCTGAAAATACACTGGCAGCATTTTCGCGCGCCCTCAGTGACGGCGCAGACGGAATAGAGTTTGACGTCAGACTATCGCGTGACGGCGTGCCTGTCGTCATTCACGACGCGACCTTGAAAAGGACCGCGCTGATTGATGGCTGCGTCTCGGAGCTCACGGCAGAACAACTGCGCGAGATCGATGTAGGACGGTGGCAGGCCGGCAACAGAATCACCGCGGGAACTACGGCTGAGCAGTTGCCGTTGCTGGCGCAGGTGTACGACCTTTTCCGCGATACAGATGGATTGTTATATGTGGAGATGAAATGCGAACAAGACGAAGGACCAACCCTGGCGGCGGAAGTCATCCGCTTGACACGCGAATTTGGCCTGGCGGACCGGGTAGTAGTTGAAAGTTTCGATCTCGCCGCCATCGCTGCAATCAAGCTGATCGACCAAGGTATCCGTACAGCGGCACTTTTTGAACCGCGGATCTCGCGCCCTCTTGCGAGTATCCGCCGGCTCAGGATCGTCGACGCGGCCCGCGGCGTTCGAGCTGATGAGATTGCGCTGCATCGCACGCTTGCCGGGCCCGCCCTTATTGACAAGGCATTGCGAGCAGGATTCGAAATTGTGGTTTGGACAGTTGATGATCCCGCCTGGATTGAACGTGCTCGCCTACTCGGCGTGAAGGCTCTGATCGCAAACGATCCGGCAGCTATGCTGCGACACCGCGCTGCGTTATAGATTCAAATTCCATCGCGTGAACCCGCAAGTCAGCCGCAGAACTTTTACCAGTCTCCGGAAGGCTCTCAGCGTCAACCACCAAGGCGGGTTCCAACCCCGAAATCGCTCCAGATGACAGCAGCCACTCGCATCTGTATCATTCGCAGCACAACTCGTTAAATAGGAGAATAGAGAATGCCAGTTAGAAAAGACGCCGAGATTATCGAGCCTAAAGGCAGACTGGGAGTGCTGCTGGTTGGTCTTGGCGCAGTTAGCACCACCTTCATCGCGGGCGTGGAGGCTGTAAAGAAGGGCATTGGCCAGCCCATTGGTAGTTTGACCCAAATGGGAACGATTCGCCTGGGTAAGCGAACTGATAATCGCGTCCCTTTGATAAAGGATTTTGTGCCGCTGGCAAAGCTTGAAGACCTGGTATTCGGCGCGTGGGATATCTTCGAAGATTCGGCTTATGAAGCCGCCATGCACGCAGGGGTGCTCGAGAAAGAACTGCTGAAACAGTTGAAGTCGCCCCTGCAGAAGATTAAGCCGATGAAGGCCGTCTTCGACCAGCAGTACGTGAAACGGCTCAGCGGCACGAACGTGAAGACCGGCGCCAACAAATTCAAGCTGGCACAACAACTGATAGAAGAAATAGCAGAATGGAAAAAGAAGAATCGCTGCTCACGCGTGGTAATGATTTGGGCGGCTTCGACAGAAATCTTTCTGAAGACTCATCCCGTGCACAAAACGCTTGAGTCTTTTGAAAACGCAATGCGCGAAAACCACAAAGCAATCGCGCCGTCGATGATTTATGCCTATGCCGCACTGAAGTCAGGAATCCCATTCGCCAACGGCGCTCCCAATCTAACCGTAGATATTCCAGCATTGCGAATGCTTGCAGAGGAAAACAACCTTGCAATTTGCGGCAAGGATTTCAAAACGGGCCAGACTCTGATGAAGACCATTCTGGCGCCGGGACTAAAAGCGAGGATGCTGGGACTTAACGGCTGGTATTCGACGAACATTCTCGGCAATCGCGATGGCGAGGTGTTGGACGATCCCGAATCGTTTAAAACCAAGGAAGAGTCGAAGTTGTCGGTGCTTGAGTATATTCTGCAGCCCGAGGTTTACCCGACTCTATACAAGGACTTCTCGCACGTCGTGCGCATTAATTACTACCCGCCGCGCGGCGACAATAAAGAAGGTTGGGACAATATCGATATCTTTGGCTGGCTGGGATATCCCATGCAGATCAAGATCGATTTTCTATGCCGGGATTCAATTCTGGCTGCCCCAATCGTTCTCGACCTGGCGCTCTTTCTCGATCTCGCCCAGCGTGCAGGAATGAAAGGTATTCAGGAATGGCTCTCTTTTTACTTCAAGTCGCCACAGACTGCTCCGGGTCTTTATCCTGAACACGATATTTTCATTCAACTGATGAAGCTAAAGAACACTTTGCGCTACCTTCGGGGCGAAGATTTGATTACTCACCTTGGACTCGAGTACTACGATTGAGGAGCAGCTTTGCTCAGCCATTTTCGCGCTGATGTGTAAAGCCTGAATACGAAGACCTTTTGGTGGGTCTCTGCGGTAAAACGTGCAATCTTCGCGTGTCCGTATAACCCCCGTTTCGCGGCCGACCATTTATTGGCAGCCGTCTCCTGACACGAATTGTCAGGCAACGTGGCGCTCGGTTGTTGAAAAATCAACTTCGATTCGATATTAGCTCAATATTTTGTGATGACATTTGAGGCGGTGTCGTATATATAGCATCCGTCAACTTTGCGCTCCAGCTTGTTCCTTTCGGAAAAGAGCAAACGAAGGCAAGCAGTCGCGCATCAATTCCAATAGCGGATCGTTCCTTGCATTAAGGACGACTGGCCAATAGGGGCCAGTCAAGGAGGGCAGCAGCTAGCTCTCGCGCATGCAAGGAGGACGAGCATGATTTCAGAGATGGAAATAGACAAATTAAATAAAACCATGGGCACAGTCTTCCTGGATCCTGATCAGAAAAGCCCGCGCGCCCAGGACTTCGAAGAGCGGCTTTACGCTCGCATCGTAGGTCAAGAGCGCGCTGTGCGGCGCATGAGCGGCCTTTACCAGATATTTCTTGCGGGAATGAACCCGCCAAATCGCCCAATCGGCACGATGCTTTTTCTCGGCCCAACTGGCTCGGGAAAAACGCGGGTCATCGAAGCGGCCGCCGAAGTTCTGTACGGCGACTCAAATGCCATAGTGAAGATCGATTGCGCAGAGTTTCAGCATTCTCATGAAATTGCGAAATTGATCGGTTCACCGCCGGGCTACCTGGGCCACCGTGAAACTTCGCCGATGCTGACGCAAGAGAATCTTGATCGCATGCATACGGACGAGCTGAAACTCTCTTTGATACTGTTCGACGAGATTGAGAAGGCTTCTGACAGCTTGTGGCAGTTGCTGCTGGGAATTCTGGATAAAGCAACGTTGACATTGGGCGACAACCGTCGCGTCGATTTCTCTCGTTGCATGGTCGTGTTGACATCGAACCTGGGCGCGCGGGAAATGTCGGAACTGATCTCAGGTGGGATCGGCTTTGCTCCCGGCAAAGGCGCCAAGAATCCAAACGACACTGAGGTGGATCAAAAGATCTACCGGACCGCGGTCGAATCCGCGCGGCGAAAGTTTTCACCGGAATTCATGAACCGCATTGACAAGGTGGTCGTCTTCCGCTCGTTGAAGGAGCATCACCTGCGACAGATTCTTGATCTGGAATTGGCCGCGGTGCAGGATCGAATTATGCAATCAGCCGGAACGAAGTTTGTATTCCAGTGTTCCGAGACTGCTAAAGACACGCTGCTTAGAGAAGGACTCGATTACAAATATGGCGCTCGGCACTTGAAGCGGTCAGTGGAGCGATTTCTTGTCTATCCACTGTCGAACCTGGTGGCCACCGGACAGATTGGACTGGGAGATCTGGTGCACGTCGATCTTGACGACTACAGTCACAAGTTGATCTTTTCCAAGAGTTCCGGCGGCGCGCTGATTCATGACCTGCCGGCGCCTAAGGGTGAGGAGCCGGAGGTGCAGGAATCCCTCTCAGGAGGCGTTGGTTTACCAATTCCGCAGGCGACGAAAGCAGCCAAAAAGAGTCAGGGCCGCGGCGAAAAGAGCGAAGCCTGAAGTTAATAAATCACGATAAATAAAAGCGCCGATCACTTTCGAGTGATCGGCGCTTTTATGTAACTGATAGCTTAGCTAGACGCCGCCGCCGGTCGCCTGCAATCTTGAAATCTTCTTTATCGCTTCATGAGCCGCGCCGGCGAGATATGGATCTCGCGCGGTCAAAACTTCGCGCAGCGCGGGAATGGCCGCGGCGTCGCCAATTGCGCCGAGGGCAACGGCTGCCTCTCTGCGAACATCATCTTCAGCCTTCTCGTCTTGCAGCACAGCGATGAGAGCCGGCGACGCGGCACGATTTCCTATCTGCCCAAGCGAGTGGGCCGCGGCTCGTAAGACGAATGGATTCTTTTCCGGTTTACTTTTTTTATCTTTTTTTTGAGTCAACCCCGCTTGGGGATTGAGTATAGCGGCGAGCGCAGTGACCGCAGATGCATCTGCGATTTCCCCAAGGGCCACCGCTGCGGCTCCACGAACCGAGTCCTTTTTGTCGGTGAGTCGTTCGACTAGCGCAGCAACGCCCTGCCGGCTTCGCGTTTGACCGAGGGCATAGGCCACCTGCTGACGAACAAACTCTTCCCTGTCACTCAACAACGGAATCAGGCTAGCTGCACTTTCGTCCGCGGGCAGAGAAAGGACCGAAAAGGCAGCCGTCGCCCGCACCACTGGCGCGGGATCGTCCAGCGCATCTAAAGCGACTCGCGAAGCGTGCGGATGCTGGAGCGAGCGCAGGCGCGCGAGCGCTTCACGACGCTCCTCGATTTCCGGTGAACTCAAACGCTGTCGTTGCTTTTCTATCTCCAATTGGAGCGGCGTCGAACCTTGCGTGACTGCCCGATCCTGCAAATCGCTTGTGTTAGCGGATGCATGCGGGGCTGCGAGTTGCAAAGTGGAGATTGTCGCGATCGCCAGAAGCGGTCGAAAGTAGCTGCGGCTATTTTGCATTTGCTTAGGTGTGCGGAGAGGTTTTCTGCGTGTTAGTCCATCCTCGCGGTCAGCGCTTGCATTGAATCAACGATCAAAACGGCTATGGGGGGATAGACCACCAGGTCGGGAATCAGCAGTATTGTCGACGAGTAGAAGATCATATTCGACTGCCCCACTCCGCGCGGAAGCAACATCGTCAAACCGCTCATGAATCCCTGCGCGTGCCAGCCAATGACTAATCCCACGCCAATACTCAGAGCGTACCCCACCACCAAAAAGGTATAGGCAGAAAAGCGTGTAAAAGGTTGTTCAGGCTTTTCATCGTCTCGCATGATGGAATCCTGAATCGATTTGGGTGTGTAGGTGTAATGAGCGAAGTATTCTCTCAGTCGTGTGGCCAAATGCCATACGCCGATAACAAACAGCGTAAGCACTATGGCCCGTCCCGCGTAATTAAACGTCTCCCAAAGGTGAGGTTTGATCATGGCGACAAAAAAAGTGGACAGAAATAGTGACACGGTAGTAAAAACGGCGCGCTGACGTTCTCGACCCTCCTGGCGATCTCTTTCCAGGACTTCGTTAACAACGCGATCCCAACGCGCCTGCACCGCCAAATTTCTTGCCCGTTGGGCGTGGGGATTATTCGAGTGAAGAATCGAATACCCGCCGCTGGCCCGCGCCGTCAGTTGCTGATCATAATAGGCGCGTTCTTGCGGATCGATTAACACGCGGTAGGCTCTGGAAAGCAGGGCGAATTCCTGCGCCGCCTTTTCCGAGCCGCCGTTGACGTCAGGGTGACGCAATCTCGCAAGCTTGCGGTAGGCGGATTTGACTTCGGACCGCGATGCCGAGGGCTTGATTCCGAGAACTTTGTAGTAATTGATCACCACGCGTTTGCGCACTCCTTAAAGCAAAACGACGGGCTGGTGGGTTCCTCCCAAGGCCAAATCAGTGAAATTATAACACTTTCTGCCACTTCTTTCGGCAATTGAAAGCTGGGTGTTTAAAGAATTTTGGGGTAGTTGGAATGGTGAGGCCAAAGGAGCGGTTGCTGATAACTCCTCGAGCGGCCTTCGAGGGGGGCGAGGACATTTGTTATGAGAGGATTGCCGCTCCTTTGGCTTTGCCACCCCTCTTACAACTTCGGTGCCAGCCCTGGCACTGAGAAAAAGCCCTGAGAAAGCCAATCTTTGCGGTTGTCCGGCGTTCCGCGATGTTGCTGGGTGAGGACAGCGCGTCCACTGCTGCTTACAGCTTCGGGTTTTTAAGCCCCGTCAGACTTCTGTTCAGCGCGCGCGACGATTTTGACCAGGGTTCGCACTGCTACTCCCGTTGGTCCCTTTGCTCTGAAAGGCTTTGCTTCATCGCACCAGGCAGTGCCGGCTATATCCAGATGTGCCCATGACACGCCATCAGCAAACTCTTTAAGAAACGCCGCTGCCGTGATCGTGCCTGCTTTCCTGCCCCCAACATTCTTGATATCGGCGATGTCCGACTTGATTTGTTTTGAGTATTCCTTGTCGAGTGGTAACTGCCAAAACTTCTCGCCCACCTCTTTCCCCGCCGCAATGATTTCGTTGATCAATTCCTGATCAGTGCCGATGACAGCAGTATTGACATCGCCGAGAGCGATCGAGACCGCCCCGGTGAGCGTGGCCATGTCTATTATCCTCGTTGCTCCCAGTTTTTTTGCATAAGCGATAGCGTCCGCAAGAATCAAGCGTCCTTCAGCATCGGTGTTGATGACTTCAATCGTCTTGCCGGTCATGGCCCGCACCACGTCTCCGGGCTTGGTCGCTTTTCCGGAGGGTAGGTTTTCTGCACAGGGAATTACGCCTAACACTGGAATAGAGGGTTTCAATTGAGCGATTGCACGCATTGCGCCCATCACCGTGGCTCCACCGGTCATGTCGTACTTCATGAGCTCCATGTTTTCGCCCGGTTTCAAGGAGATACCACCCGAATCAAATGTAATTCCCTTCCCGACGAAAGCCAGCAATTCTTTGCCGTCTTCCGGTGCGTTTGGCGGTGTGTACTTCAGAACAATCAGTTTCGCCGGCTCGTCTGAACCACGCGAGACACTCAACAAAGAGCCCATGCCCTCCTGTTCCATTCGCGCTTCGTCGAGAACATCAATGCTCAAGCCAAATTCGCTTGCCACTTCACGAGCTTTTTCCGACATGTTCGTGGGTGTCATATAGCCGCCGGGTTCATTCGCGAGATCGCGAGTGAAGTTTACAGACTGACCTATAACCGAGCCGCGATCGGCGCCGCGCTTCAAGCCGGTTGCATCGGCAGCATCAATCACAACTACGAGTTTCTCTATCTCGCGTTGCTCCTTATCCACGGTGCGATATTTGTCCGGATCAAAAGACGCCATGAGAGCGCCCTCTACAACCGCCGAAGCAGTTTCTTCCGCACTGCCGTCAAGCCGCGGAACAATAGCAATAGACTTCATGTTCTTTCCGCGCAGCGTGCGCAATGCCGTTCCCGCCATTTGTGACGCTTGCGCGGGCGTATATTCTGCGCGTTCACCTGCCCCCACCAGCAACAGTCTCTGTGCCTTAATGTCGCCTTTACCGATCAGGTGAAGGAAAGCAGTTTCACCGTCTTTGCCCTTCAACTCTTCCCCATCGATTATTGAGCGTATCGCGCCGCCCGTGATTGAATCGAGGTCCTTAAGAAATCCGTCATCGGCCTTCTCATCTTTAAACATGGCGATGGCGACAGCTTGAACGTCCAGATTTCGATACGCTCCATTGGTGCTTTCAATTTGCATTTTAGTGGTTACTCTCCTGAATTCTGTCCTTGTTAGTCTTATCGGTTGCGCTCTTTGAGCTGGGCCCGTGTTTCTCGATCAACCGTGCGCCGTAGCTCAGTCTCGCGTTTGTCATACAGTTTCTTCCCCCGCGCAACCGCGACCTCAACTTTGATCCGGCGGTGCTTGAGGTAGATGCGCAGTGCCACCAGCGTCATCCCCTGC
The DNA here is from genome assembly GCA_035297925.1 of Pyrinomonadaceae bacterium. GTDB lineage: Bacteria > Acidobacteriota > Blastocatellia > Pyrinomonadales > Pyrinomonadaceae > PSRF01. The sequence goes on from DATGYM010000132.1 coordinate 8,774, forward strand.
TTGACTGCCGCCTGGTCAAGCTGTTCAATCTCTCGCTTATGCAGCAACAATTTGCGCGTTCGCAGCGGCTCATGATTTTGCAGGTTGCCATGAGAATAAGGCGAAATGTGGGCATTAAACAACCAGACCTCGCCATCCCGCACGGCAACGTACCCTTCTTTCAGTTGCACTCGCCCGGCCAACACACTTTTTACTTCCGTTCCCGTCAATGCAATACCAGCCTCATATTTGTCGAGGATGTGATATTCGTGAAACGCGGCACGATTTGCGGCAAGCACTTTTTCTTCGGTAGCGACGGGCATAAATTTCGACGTTCTTTAGAAACTTCCCAGGTAGTAGGGTTGATGACTGCGAATAACTTCCCCGCCTGGGGTCAGCAGTCTTTCCTAAACTAACTAATAACTTTCCTGACGCAAAGGCCGCGTCATCAGTTGGTGTGCGGCTTCCGATGCCGGTTTTCCTTCATAGAGCACCTGATACACCTCGTTGGTAATCGGCATATCGACTCCACTCCGCTGCGCCAACCGCTTGACCGCGAGCGTAGTCTTAACACCCTCGGCGATTTCTTTCATGCCTGAAGCGATGTCATCCAGCTTGCGGCCCTTGCCAAGCTCCTCACCTACGAAGCGATTGCGCGAGAGACTGCCGGTGCACGTCAGGACGAGATCCCCCAACCCCGCCAGGCCCATCAGTGTCTCGAGTTTCCCGCCTTCGCGCAGCGCGAGTCGCGACATTTCTGCCAGCCCGCGGGTGATCAGTGCAGCAATGCTGTTGGCGCCGAATCCGAGACCGTAAACCATGCCGGCAGCTATCGCGATCACATTCTTTACCGAGCCGCCGAGTTCAGTTCCGATCACATCGTCATTTGTGTAGATGCGTAGATTGGCGAAACTCAACTCTGACTGAACTGTATTACTGGCGTCCCTATGCTCGCTCGCGGCCACTACCGCTGTCGGATGACCTTCAATTACTTCCCTGGCAAACGAAGGACCTGACAGACAAACGAAACGCGTTTGAATTTTCGCCGGAACAATCTCAGCAATGATCTGCGAAATTCGGTAGCCAGTTTCCACCTCAATTCCTTTAGCAGCGCTGACTATGATCATGTCCGGACTTAACGCCGGAGTCATGCCAACAAGCAATTCACGGATCGCATGCGATGGCGCGGCCAAAATCAACAGTTCAGCCTGGTCAACCGCCTCTAGAATGTTTCCAGTGGCGCGAACTGTAGACGGAATCCGCGCCTCAGTCAGGTAAACCGGATTCACATGTTCGCGATCGACTGACTCCACAATTGCGGCGTTGCGCGACCAGAGACTGACGATGTGACCGGCCCGCGCCGACATAATCGCCAACGCCGTTCCCCAACTTCCTGCTCCAATCACTGCAACTCTCATGGAGACCTAGACAAACTTGTGTTCGGTTCCCTGCATCAATCGACCGATGTTGGCCCGATGCGCAAAGATGATCAGAGCAGCGCTTACCGACGCAGCGCTCAGCAACGGAACAAGGGCAAACGAAGGCCAGAGGAAATTCTGGATCAGCGCAAACAAAGGAATCGTCACTGCGGCCAGCATCGAACCGAGCGATACATACCGCGTACGCCAAACGATTAAGACAAATATTAGTAAAGCCAACACGATTGCAACCGGCGCCCACACAAGAAATACCCCAACGCCGGTAGCCACGCCTTTACCCCCTTGAAAGCCCAACCATACCGGGAACATGTGACCCAGAATCACAGCAATAGCCACCGCTGCGACCAGCCATGGTGCACTTTGCAGGGATGCCGCTGTCCCCCCACGAGCCGCACCGATTGGTAGATCAAAAAAGGACTCAGCAATGATAACTGCAGCGGCGCCTTTCAACGCATCAAGCACCAATGTCAATACACCTGCCAGCTTTCCGGCGCGCCGGGACACATTGGTTGCACCCGTGCCGCCTGAACCGGTTTGTCTGATATCAGCGCCTTTGGTTGCGCGGACGATCAGATAACCAAAGGGAATTGAGCCGAGGAAATAAGCGAGGAGAATGACGAACAGCGCTCGCATTGGGTAATCCTCACAAAAGAATTCTTTCTAATTCAAGAAACACGACCTAGATCAACCTTCTTCGTAGAAGATCGAGCGCCGCCTGCGATGCCCGCCAACGAACGAGGTTTCGGTCGCCGGGAATATTCAGCTTCTTATGCTCAACGTGAGCGTCGTCGGCGAGCGCGATGTAGACCAGGCCGACCGGTTTGTCTTCAGTACCACCACCGGGTCCGGCAATTCCCGTCACTGACAAACCAAAATCTGTGCGCGCCAGTTTCCGGATTCCTTCGGCCATCGCCTCAGCTACGGGAGCACTAACGGCGCCATGTTCCAGCAGCAACACCGGTTCAACGCCGAGCGTTCGCGTCTTAGCATCATTCGAATAAGCGACTACGCCTTCTATGAAATATTTAGATGAGCCCGGCACCTCTGTCAGCCGTTGCGCGATCAATCCGCCCGTGCAACTTTCAGCAACGGACAAAGTGTAACCGCCCACCGAGAGCTTCAACCCGACAACCTGTTCCATCGTCTCGCCGGCAAACGAGAAGACAGCGTTGCCAAGTTTTTCCTCAAGCTGTTCTGACAAACGATCGAGCAGCGCTTCAGCATCAGCTTCAGTGCGGCCGCGCGCAGTTAAATGAAGTTCGATCTCGCTCTGATTAAAAAGAATCGTCGTCTGCGGGTTTTCGTAGCGCGTATAGATGGGCGCAATTTTTTCATCAACCGCCGACTCACCGAGACCGGCGACGCG
>DATGYM010000133.1:0-27056 GCA_035297925.1 Pyrinomonadaceae bacterium
ACCGGATCGGGAAGCCACCGCCCTGAAATGGTCGCGCGCGATGTTGGTTCCCTTCGCGGCGTTGTTTCTAACTGAGTGGTGCGATCCAGGTCAGATTTCAGCGGTGGCGCTGACAGCGCAGTCGCATGTACCGCTGGCCACCTGGCTGGGAGGAACATTAGCGATGATGACGAAAGGAGGTTTGGCGATCACGCTGGGTCTGAAACTCAAAGACCGTATTCCCGAAAAGCGTTTGCGCACTCTCGCGACGGCTTCATGCTGCATACTCGGCTTCGTTTCATTCCACGCCGCGGTTCAGTAAGCGCGGCCTGATCGTGGTGCTTATTCATGTTCCTGACGATCCGGACCTTCAGGAACCAAAGGTAACGGACGACGCTCATGGATGCGTTTCCCCTCAGGCGGTTCCGCCGGCGCCTCTGCCGGCTCTATACGCACTTCGCCCGCCGGTTTCAGATGAACGTCACCGGCTCGCGATCGTTTTCCCGGCTCTTTTTTTTTCTCGTTTTCAGCTTTCCGATGTTTCATGGCAGCCCCTTAATCCTTAACTTTTTTAACAATATACGCTTCTGATTTCTGCAACTCCAACGAAGTCAACCTGGGCTTCCCCATGTCCTGTAGGTTCGGTGATCAAGTGAAACCAAACCGGATCAAAGGATGTCGGTTCGGCCATAAAGTGAATTTCGTGGCTGACAAAGTCAAATTCGTCAGCCATAACGTGAGACGAATCTGAGCGCCAGTTGGAAAGACCCGAAAAAAACTTGCTGAATGAATACTCATTCAGTATTATGCTGCGAAGAATCTTACCTCGGTCGTTAGAAATTTAAGAAAGCACGCTCGGCGGGCGACTGGGCAGGCATCAGAGCACGATATGAGAATTCAGAAAGCGGCAGTTTTGGGCGCAGGAACCATGGGGGCACAGATTGCTGCACACCTCGCAAACGCCGGCGTGCCTACTGTTTTGCTGGACATAGCCCCGCGCGAATTGACGGCGGAAGAGCAAGCCAAACGTCTGACCCTTGAATCGAAAGCGGTGCGCAATCGCATAGCGCAAACCGGTCTCGAAGCGGCGAAAAAAGCAAAGCCTGCTGCATTTTTCACACCCGAAAAAGCGAGCCTCGTAACTGTCGGCAATTTTGCTGACGATCTCGAAAAACTAAGAGAGGTCGATCTGATAATCGAGGCAGTCGTAGAAAACCTGGAAATCAAACGGGGTTTGTTCGAACTCGTCGAGCAGCACCGGCGACCAGGTTCAATCATTGGCTCCAACACCAGCGGGATTCCGATTCGCCAGCTGGCTGAAGGCCGTTCCGAAGACTTTCGCGCACACTTTCTAGGCGTACACTTTTTCAACCCCCCTCGTTACCTGCATCTCGTCGAGATAATTCGTACCGAATGGACCCTGCCGGAAGTGTCGTGCTTCCTGTACGGCTTTCTGGATCAGCGTCTTGGCAAGGGGGTTGTTCCGGCTAAGGATCGGCCAAACTTTATCGCCAATCGCATTGGCACCTTCGGCGCTATGGTCACCATCAAGACGATGCTTGATGAGGGCTACTCGATCGAAGAGGTCGACAAGATCACGGGACAGGCTGTCGGGCGCCCAAAGAGCGCTACGTTCAGAACTTTCGATCTTGTCGGCCTGGACGTGTTTGGCCACGTGGTAAAAAATCTTTACGAAGCGTTGCCCGATGATGACGAGCGCGAGATGTTTGTCGCCCCCCAGTTTTTAAGCCAAATGATCGATCGCGGAATTCTTGGTAACAAATCCAGAGGCGGCTTTTATCGCCGGCAGCCTGGCGAAGGCGGGAAAAAAGAAATATGGACGATCGACCACGCCACGCTCGACTATCGGCCGGCACAAAAAGTGAAACTGCCGGCGCTCGATATGGCAAAAACCATTGATGACCTGCCGCAGCGCATCAAAACTCTTGTGTGGAGCAACGATCGCGCGGGCGCGTTTCTTTGGCAGACGATGTCGCGGACTTTCCGTTACGCAGCGAACCGGATTCCTGAAATTGCCGACACGGTTGTCGAGGTGGACCGCGCAATGCGCTGGGGCTTCAACTGGGAACTGGGCGTATTCGAAACCTGGGACGCGATTGGCGTTGAGAAATCAGTCGCGCGCATGAAGGAAGACGGCGCAGCCATTCCGGCAAATGTCCAGAAGTTGCTCGATTCAGGCGCGAACTCTTTTTACAAGAAAGAGGGAGGACAACAGTTCTATTTCGACTTTACAGCGGCGCAATACCAGCCGCTGGTTGAGCAACCGGGCGTCATCATCCTCAAGTCAGTTAAAGATCGCACGGGCGTAATCCGTAAAAATTCGGGTGCGTCGTTGATTGACATTGGCGACGGTGTTGCTTGCCTCGAATTTCATTCGAAGATGAATGCGATCGGCGGCGACACCTTACAGATGCTCAAGCAATCGCTGGCAGAAGTCGAAAAGAATTTTGTCGGCCTGGTGGTCGGGAACCAGGGAACAAACTTCTGCGTCGGCGCCAACATCATGCTGATGTTGATGGAAGCTCAGGAAGAGAACTGGGAAGAGCTCGACATGATGGGGCGAGCTTTTCAGGCGGCTACGATGAGTTTGCGCTATTCGCCGAAACCCGTGGTCGTTGCGCCTTTCAATATGGTGTTTGGCGGCGGTTGCGAGATGGTCCTGCATGGCGATCGCGTCCGCGCGGCAGCGGAAACCTACATTGGACTAGTGGAGGTTGGCGTGGGCATCATTCCGGCCGGCGGCGGCACAAAGGAACTGCTGTTGCGCACACTGGACTCAATTCCCAAAAACGTCGACGATGCTGATCCGTTTCCCTTTGTTAAGCGCGCTTTTGAAACCATCGCTTTGGCGAAAGTAGCCACGTCGGCGGAAGAGGCGCGTACACTCGGCTTTCTGGCTGAGGACGATACGATTTCGATGAACAGCGATCGCTTGATTGCTGACGCGAAAAAGGAAGTACTGGCGCTGGCCGCGAGCGGCTATGTTCAGCCGCAGCCGCGAACAGACATTCTCGCCATGGGCAATCCGGCCCTGGCGACGTTGAAGCTTGGTATCCATCAGATGAAGCGCGCCGGTTACATCTCGGATCATGATGCGCTAATTGGCGAAAAGTTGGCGCGGATTCTGACGGGCGGAGATTTGAATCACGAGACCAGAGTCTCGGAGCAGTATCTGCTGGATCTCGAGCGCGAAGCATTTTTATCGCTGGCAGGGACGCGCAAGACGCAGGAGCGGCTGGCGGCAATGTTGAAAACGGGCAAACCGCTTAGGAATTAGTCCAAAGTCCTACGTCCAAGGTCCAAAGTCAGTTTGGGCTAGTGACATTGGACACTGGACATTGGAAATTGGACATTGGACAAAGACAATGAAAGACGCAGTAATCGTAGCGGCAGTTCGGACCGCGGTTGGCAAAGCACCAAAAGGCACTCTGAGAAACACGCGGCCGGATGAAATGGGCGGCGCAGTCATCAAGGAAGCGCTGGCGCGCGTGCCAGGTCTTGAAAGCTCTGACATCGAAGATGTAATCATGGGTTGCGCGATGCCCGAGGCCGAACAGGGCATGAACGTAGCGCGTGCCGCGGCTATTCGCGCGGGCCTGCCAGTCGAAACGAGCGCCATGACCATCAACCGGTTTTGCTCATCCGGTTTGCAGTCGATTGCCATTGCTGCCGATCGCATCAGGACGGGAAGCGCGGAAGTTGCGGTTGCGGGCGGACTCGAGACAATGTCGATGATTCCGATGGGCGGCCACATTATTCGTCCCAATCCTTATCTGGTCGAGCACTATCCCGACTTTTATCTGAGTATGGGCCTGGCCACTGAAAACGTGGCCCGCAAGTACAACGTGAGTCGCGAAGAGCAGGATGAATTTGCTTTGCGCTCGCATCAGCGCGCCGCCGCCGCTCTCGATGCAGACAAGTTTAAAGATGAGACCGTGCCCTTGACGGTGACGTTCGAGGACCTGGACGAGAAAGGGCGCAAGCAAAGCCGGGATGTAATATTTGATCGCGATGAAGGCGTCCGGCGCGACAGCACCATTGAAGGGCTTGCCAAATTAAAGCCGGCCTTCAACGTAAAAGGAACGATAACCGCCGGCAATGCTTCGCAAATGTCAGACGGAGCGGCGGCGGCTGTGGTGATGTCGGCTCAGAAAGCAGAAAGCCTTGGTCTCAAGCCAATGGCTCGTTTCGTTGCTTACGCCACCGCGGGCTGTCCTCCTGAAGAGATGGGCATCGGGCCGGTTTATGCCATACCCAAAGCTTTAAAACTCGCCGGCCTGTCGCTCGACCAAATTGATGTCATCGAGCTCAACGAAGCCTTCGCCGCGCAGTCGCTCGCCGTGATTAAGACTCTGGGTCTCGATATTGAGAAGGTAAATGTTAATGGCGGCGCAATCGCGTTGGGCCATCCGCTTGGTTGCACCGGAGCGAAGCTGACGGCGTCGATTTTGCGCGAACTGGAGCGACGCGGCGGCCGCTATGGCATGGTGACCATGTGCGTCGGTGGCGGCATGGGCGCCGCTGGAATCTTTGAAAGACTGTAAGTGAGCAGTGAGCAGTGAGCAGGAGTTCGCGACCTATGCCTGCAGAAATAAAAGACGAGTTGGAAAAGGGTTGATTTAATGTCCCTACTTTGAAAGGAAAAAAGATATGTCAGCCGTAGCCGAACAGAAACAGGTAGTACAGGGCGGCGCCTTCATGATCGAAGACCGTACCACGGCGGAAGTGTTCACTCCTGAAGACTTCACGGAAGAGCATCGCATGATCGCCGAAACAACCCGCCAGTTTATTGATAACGAAGTCATTCCCCACATTGATGAACTGGAAAAGCACGATTGGAAGCTGGCGCGTGAGCTCGTTCGCAAGGCGGCGGATCTCGGTTTGATCGGAGCCAACATCCCCGAGGAGTATGGCGGCCTCGGGCTCGATCAAACCAGCGGCGCTCTCGTCGGCGAAAACATCGGGCGCTGCGCTTCTTTTGCCACCACCCTCGGCGCTGAAAGTGGTATCGGCCTGCTGCCAATCATCTATTTCGGCACGGACGCGGCGAAACAGAAGTACCTGCCGAAGATTGCTTCCGGCGAACTGATTACTGCGTATGCCCTGACCGAAGCCGGTTCAGGTTCCGATGCGATGGCGGCAAAGGCCACCGCGCGTTTGAGCGCCGACGGCACGCATTACATTCTCAACGGCGAGAAGATGTTCATAACCAACGGCGGGTTCGCAGACATCTTCATTGTGTTTGCCAAAGTTGATGGCGACAAATTTTCTGCATTCATCGTCGAGCGGCAGGAGGGTCTAACGCCAGGTGCAGAAGAACATAAGATGGGTATCAAGGGTTCGAGCACCACGCCGTTGGTCCTCGCCGATGCGAAAGCGCCGGTGGAAAATCTGTTGGGCGAAATAGGTAAGGGCCACAAAATCGCCTTCAACACTCTGAACATCGGACGGTTCAAACTCGGGGCCATGTGCATCGGCGGTATGAAACTGATGCTGCACGAGTCAATTCGTTACGCGAATGAGCGGCAGCAATTTGGCAAGTCGATCTCGTCATTCGGCGCAATCAAGTCCAAGCTGGGAGAAATGGCCATTCGCACGTGGGTAGGCGAGGCGATGATTTACCGCACGCTCGGCATGATTGAAGACGCCATTGGCGACACCACCGATCCCGACGCCAAGATGCGTGCGATTGAGGAGTACTCCGCGGAGTGTTCGATCATCAAGGTGGCGCTTTCAGAGTATTGCGACTACCTCGCTGATGAGATGGTGCAAATCTACGGTGGTTATGGCTACTCCGCCGACTATCCGGCTGAGCGTGCTTATCGCGACTCGCGCATCAATCGCATCTTTGAAGGCACGAACGAGATCAATCGGATGTTGATTCCAGGTCGTCTGATGAAAAGCGCGTTGAGCGGCAAGCTCGCTTTGCTGCCTGCCGCGCAGGCTTTGATGGATGAAATATTGACGCCGCAAATCGCCGGTTTCGACGATGATGAAAGTCTCCTGGCCGCGGAAACAAAGCTCGCGAAAAACGCCAAGAAGGTAGGGCTGATGACGCTGGGCACTGCGGCGCAAAAGTACATGATGAAGCTCGGCGACCAACAGGAGATTTTGATCGGCATCGCCGACATCATTATGGATGCTTACGCTATGGAGTCGGCCATCCTGCGCGCGCAGAAACTTGCTGCGGTGCAGGGTGAAGCAGCAGCGGAACGCTATCTCGATATGACGCGGGTCTTCTGCAACGATGCGGTTGAGCGCATCGAGGCGCGCGCCAAGAACACTCTGGCTGGAATGGCGGAAGGCGATGAGTTGCGCACCTTGCTGGCAGCTTTGCGTCGTTTCACCAAATTGACTCCGGTCAACACAATCAGCGCGCGCCAGCGGATTGCCGACGTGATGATCGAGGCGAATAAGTACGTCTACTAAAAACGGCGGGGAAGAGGGTAAAAGGGGGAAAACGGGAAAGGGGAAGAGGGAAAGGGCAAAGGCGGTCCTTTGCTTTCATCTCAGGTCTTCCTTTTTCCCGGAACTTCCTTCCCGTACCCCTGGCTCTTTTACCCTTTACCCTTTTGCCCTATTACCCTATTCCCGTTAGTTTCCCCCTTTCGGTTTCATGCGCATCATTCCCATCTCGCTGCCGACGCCGTTCTACATAGGCCCCGTTAACGTATACCTGATAGCCGAAGATCCGGTGACCCTCATCGACACCGGCCCAAAAACGAAAGAAGCGAACGACGCTCTCCACGAGGGCCTGCGAAAAGCACGTATTAGAATCGCTGACATACGTCGCATCGTGCTCACGCACGCGCATGAGGATCATTGCGGACTGGCGCGCTCCGTACGCGATCAGGCAAAGGATGCAGAGGTGTTGGTGCATGCATGGGAAACCGGTCACCGCGTGGGCAGGCTCGAGTATGAGGAACATCGACTGCTGCTGGTCCGCGCCGGCGTTCCGGCCGAAGAGATTGAGACGATGCGGCGGATGTATGAAGGCGTGCGGCAGTATGCCGACTCATTTGCCACAGATGAATATGGCGATCTGCGCGACGAGGCCGAGCTTGAGTTTGAGACTGGTACCTTGCGCATCGTACATACTCCGGGTCATACACCGGGCTCGTGTTCTTTCGTTCGGGAGGCCGACCGCACGGTAATCGCCGGTGATTGCGTGCTCAAGCGCATAACTCCCAATCCGATTCTGTCGCCGGATCCCATCGATCCAACGAAACGATTTGCGTCTCTCGCTGAGTATCTGGTTAGCCTGGCGCGGCTACGTACTTTTGCGCCCACGCTGGTCCACGGAGGTCATGGCGAACCGGTGCACGACTTTGAAGAACTATTCAACCGGTATTTTCGAGCGATCAGGGAGCGACAGACCCAGGTGATCAACCTGCTTCCAAAAGCAGGGGCCAGTGCCTGGGAAATTGCGCGTCTGATGTTTCCCGCAGTCGACGACGTGCATCGTTTTCTCTCGGTGTCAGAGGCCGTGGCGCATCTTGATTTGGCGCACTCTGAAGGGAAAATCGGAATTGAGCTTGGTGACGGAAAAGAAATCTACACAAGGGTAAAAGGGTAAAGGGGCAAGAGGGGCAGGGGTTGGGGGACAGAGGACGGGGAAGGAACGAAGGCAAGATTTCTTTCTCCTCCTCTCCATTCCCCTTTTCCCCTTTTCCCCTCTTCCCGTGTTCCCCCACTTCCCCTTCCCAGTTTTTTGGAACCCAGCCTGCCAGCTCGCGTGTAACTCCTAAAATCTATTCGGAGGACTCTCTCTGTCATGAACCCTAAGAATGCCCTTTATTTCATAATCTCCCTGCTTTTGACTGGAGGTATTGCGCTGGCGCAACAAGCTGCTCCCCCTACGCCCGTGCCCGCAGTGCCTGACATGCCGCCCGATGCTCCCCGGGCTTTCTCAGTCTTTATTGCTGGCGGAAGTTTTTTAGGCGTTTACGCTGAAGACGTAAACAAGGAAAACATGGCGCGCTATGGAATGCGCGAAGCACGGGGTGTGGCCATTACCCAGGTCATAAAAGACAGCCCGGCAGAAAAGGCCGGCCTGAGAAAAGACGACGTCATTCTCAGATTCGAGGGCGACAGTGTAACAAGTGTGCGAAAGCTCAATCGCCTGGTGTCGGAAGTTGCGCCGGATCAGACCGTGAGGCTCAGCATCAGTCGAGCGGGCGCCGAACAGGAAGTCTCCGTCACGATCGGCAAGCGAAACGAATCGATGGGCGCTTTCCAGCGTTTGGAAGGAATGGAAGGAATGAAAGGACTGAAAGAGCTGGAAGCGTTGAAAGGTTTAGACAAGCTCAGGGAATTTCACGGCATGATGCCGCCTGATGGGCAAGTCTGGAAGTGGGAAGGCCCGGTGCCGGGCAAAGATGGAATGGTCTTCGCGTTTGGCAATCGCCGTCGCATTGGCATCAGCACGACGCAACTGACCAAACAACTGGCCGATTATTTTGGTATCGGAGAAGGCAAAGGCGTTTTGGTTACTTCGGTTGCTGACGACAGTCCGGCTGCAAAGGCAGGTCTTAAGGCGGGCGACGTAATCACGGCAATTGATGGCGAAAAAGTCGAAGACGCCGGCGATTTGGCGCGTGCGATCAATAAGAAGAAAGATGGCGACGTTACGCTGACGGTAATCCGCAACAAGAATCAGCGGACCATCAATGTCACACCAAGGGAAGATCCGCTGCCGCCTCCGGGAGCCGCTCCCCAGGGCCGGAGAATCATTATTCCAAGCGTGGAGCTGGGGTCGATTCCGGAAATAGATATTCAGGTGCCGCGCATCGACTTGCCCACAACTCCGGAGATCAACGTCGTACTTCCTCGTAAGATCAAAGGACCGAAGGTGCGCACGGTAATTGTCGATCAGCCGATATGAGACATCATTGGGGAAAAGGGTAAGAGCGGAAAAGGGGGGAAGGGGCAAGAGGGTAACGGGAAGGGCGTAAGGTAGACGCGAATTTCCCACGTCCCCTTTTACTCCTTCCCCTTTTCCCTCTTTCCCACTTTGCTTTTATCGAGGCGGCGCCAGTTTCCGTTTACCCTCAAGCGCGTCTTTATATGCACCGCCGGGCACGTCGCCGATCTTTATCGCCTCATCAAACTGTTTCGAAGCTTCCGCGGTGTCTTCGAGAAAAGCGTGAATTCTTCCCATCGCCTCATGTGCGCGAGAGATCAATGCGCGATCGGTTTCCGGAGAAGCAGCTTCGATAGCCAGCCGATAATTTCCCAGGGCCCGCTTCAGGCGTTCAGCCTGCACGTCTTCGTCGATTGCATCGGCCGCCGCCAGGCTTGCAGTTTGTGCCAGCGCAAAGAATATTCTCGGTTCACGCGAATAATCCTTTAATAGTTCCTTCAGGCGGGCTTCCGCGTTGGTGTAGTCCTTCGAACGAAGGGTTTGTTCTATCTCGCCAAGTTGCTTAACCAGCAGCGCAGCTCTCGCGGCCTCGGCTTCTGAGTAGACCGGCGCTTCAATTTCGCCACGTCTGGCGGAAAGGCGGGCTTGCCTCGCGGCCAGCGCTCGGCGGCGAGTCTCCGCGTTGTCGCTTAAGCGGCGCGCTTCCCGCACTGGATCAAACGAAGCGATCATGTCGGTAAAGAAACTGGCAACATCAAAGCCTGATGTTTCGATTCCCTTTAATTGATCCGCAAAAAAGAATGCGAGTACTGCGCCGCGTTCATAGTCGTCGGCCAGGCGCGCGACTGTCTCGTCTGCCACGGCGCTTGTATCTACCTCAAGTTGTTTGGTGATCGCCCGCCGTGAGACATCGTCTTTGGCGGCGGCGAGTTTGCTGCTGGCCTCCTGATTGAGACTTTCCAGTTTTCTGGTTTCTTCGTAACGGGCATCAGCGCCGGCTACAAGAGAGCGGGAAACAGTGAGAAAAATGTCCGGACTGAATGCGCCCCCTGCTTTTTCTCTTTCCGCGGTCAGCGATTTGATTTGCTCACGCCGCTGGGCAATCTCGTGGTTGAATCGCAGCACCAGCGGATCGATGATGTATTGCAAATAACCGCGCCGCAGCTCAGATGAGCTGGGATCGGTTCCCGCTGGAAGTACGACGTAATACTCGTCGCCAATCACACGAAAGTTTATTGTTCCGGGTGCAGCGAGCAGGTCGGGGACAATGAAGAAGCGCCGGGCATGTTCACGCGTGGTGTAAGTTTTCGGCACGTTTTGCTTTCCCGTTTTCGGTGCCTTAACGAGCACGCGTTCCATGGCCACGGTAATCGGACGCGTGTGCAAGTACGACAACAGCGCGCGAACCATTTCCGCTGTAGGCCGTCGCAGGCGATCGCCTTCGGCCTGGTATGCGCGAACGTAAAGAGGAAGGTTCTCTTCAATGTTGGCAGTGCGATAGAACTCCTGCACCAGCGGCGCAAAGTCGAGAACTTCAAGGAGGCTGGTTGGAAGTTCTTCAGATCTTACCGGCGCTTCGAGCAGTGGGGGCGGTCCCAGGGCGAACGCAAGCGAAACGTAGCGCGCTGCCTGATCGGCGGCAGTGGCCGGGGGCGGAAGTTTGTTTCGTTCATAAAAAGCCCGGAGACGGAAGCGCAGTTGAGGGTCGAGCCCGGCGAGATCCTTTCTTACCTGCGCCCTAAAGGCGGTCGGCTCTGAGCCTGCGGGGACCGCATCAAAACCCGCGGCTTCCAGGGCAGCCATGATTATTATCAGGCGCGGTTCTGTCTGAAAGGAGACGCCGTAATCGGCAAGATCGAAGGCATCGGCATCGCGTGTGGCCACCGGCCGCTGCCGCGAAGCATTTGGACTCGGCCCGGCTGGAGTACGCGGCTGCCCCGCTGGGGCGGGTTTCGTTTGGGAATGCGCAACCAGGCATGCGGTTGCGAAAATAAAAATTACTAAAATGAGCTGCTTCATTGGTTCGGTTATTTATTGCCTATGGATTCGGCTGCAGCGGTTTTCTACGGAATGCTAAAGATGCTGTAAACGGCCAAAACAGATGCCATTGCCCGGTTTTGCACCGAATTATTTCGACTTCTGCGAGCGTCTGTGAGCTCGCAGGAGCGAAGATGTTACTGGATAAGCGATAAGCGAACAAACCACTGAGAGAATCAAGCCGCCAATTGTGAACGGCCAAACGATGTTCCAACTTTCGCTGAATATTTGGCGGTAGTAAGCTGCGGTTAAAAGGTGTGGACTCTTGAGAAGTTCCAGGCCGGCCGCGGGGATGCGTAACGGCCTGCCGAGAATGACGGCTCCGATTGCATATGAGGCAATGATAATCGGAACCAGGGTCAGAAAAGGATTGTTGATAAATGTGCCGCTGTAAATGGCGACTTTGTTGAAACGAAAAAGAAAGGCGATCAGGGTTGCGAGAATGGTATGCAGACCGAGGAAAGGCGAGAAAGCAATGAAGACTCCAATGGAAAAAGCAAGCGCCGTTCGCTCAGGTGGATCATCCAGCGCGAGCAAACGGCGAAAGGTGGCGCGAAACATGTAAGAGCCGTGACAGGTGAAAAGTGATAAGTGACGAGACAAAAACCTTTCTTGTCACTTGTCACTCGTGACTGTTCACCGCTATTTGAAGCTATTCAGGGCCTCCGCTTCATTGTCGTATGAGTCGAAGACGGTCAGCAGCTTAGTGATAACCAACAGGTTCTGAATCTTATCGGTGAGGCTCAAAAGTTTAAGCTGGCCGCCGTCGCGGCTGATCGTCGTGTAGTTTGCAATCAACTCACCGATACCGCTCGAATCTATGTTCTTTACGCCGGCAAGATTGAGAAGAATTTTCTTGTTACCTTTGTCTATCAGGGCGCGAATAGCGTTACGCAGAGAAACGGCGCCTTCACCCATTCTTACCGACCCGCCCAAATCCAGAATGGTTACGTCTCCCGCCTGCCGCTCCTTAACTTCAAGTTCTGGCATCTCACTCGTCTCCCTTAAGGTCTGCACATAAGTTCATCTACTTCACCACGCGGCGCATCGATGCGCCGGCGTTTCCCTATTTGAAGCTGGTGAGTGCTTCTTCTTCGCTCTCGTACACGTCAAAAACCGTGAGCAGCTTTGTAATCGTCAAAAGGTCCTGCAGTTTCTGCGTAAGGTTGAGGAGCTTCAACTGGCCACCGTCTTTGTTGATCGCGGTAAAGCTGGAAACCAGCTCGCCAATGCCGCTGGAATCAATGTAGCCTACCTTAGCCAGATTAAGGAGAATCTTCTTTTTGCCTTCTTCAAGCAGCCGGCGAATTGCCGTGCGAAGAGCAACGCTGCCTTCGCCGATGGTAATCTTCCCATCCATATCGAGAACAGTGACGTCTCCAACCTGGCGTTCCGAAATATTTAGCTCTGCCATTTTCAGAAATCTCCTTTTAGGATCTGCAACGTTAGACTTTTAATTTCGATCGATCGTTTTGCCTCGGAACGGCTCAGGTTGTCGCCAGCCGTAATATTGAGGTTTCTAAAATCTCTTGATCATGCGGACGTTAGTGCCACCGCTCGGATTGGCCGACCAGTCAACTTCATCCATGAAGTTGCGCATAAAAAAAATACCTCGCCCCGAAGTCTTTAAAATATTTTCCTCTTTGGTCGGGTCCGGGACGTCATTGGGATTGAACCCAGGGCCCTGGTCGTGCACGGTGATCTCGAAGGCTTCGGGAGTGTTTCTCAGCGTGACTTCGACAACCTTGCTCGTATCAAGCTTATTTCCATGAATCACTGCATTTGTTACCGCTTCCCGGACGGCCATGTCCACTCCAAACGCGACATCTTCTCCGATACCAATGTGATTCATAAACTCGGAAACAGCGGCCGCGGCCTCGCCAACAGCCTCAATTCGGCTGGGGAATTTGAGTTCAGTCGTCTCTGAAGGCACATCTATTGGCACAAATTACAAAGACAGGGACATTCCAAGAACCGGGTTGCCGGCCTCGGTAGTTTTGAACTCCAAAAGCTATGGAAGTCCGAGGGTTTAACATGCGAGCGTGGCACGTGTCAAGAAAGTTCCAAAAGCGGAATCCATTGGCTTTCAGGTCTTTAACGGCGATCGCGCTCAGTGCAAGCACTAGTTTCGCATCATGGGTCGGACATCTGCGTCCTTCCCAGCGAGATGTTTTTCTGCAGGTCTACGGAAAGTTGTGGAAGAATGATCGGTGAAAACCAATCAGGTGAACTATCGATAGTAGCGGCGGCATTTGTGACCAGTCAAAAAATCCTAATTGTCGGATTCATGGGGACGGGAAAAAGCACCGTCGCGCGCGAGCTTGCCCGCAAGCTCAACTGCGCCGCAGTTGATTTGGACGAATGGATCACGCGCGATGAAAATCGAAGTCCGCGTCAAATCATCGAGTCAGACGGTGAGGCAGCATTTCGCATTCTTGAAACGCGGGCGCTACGAAAAGTTTTCGAGGAACCAACACTGCGCATAATTGCAGCGGGTGGCGGCGCCTGGACGATGGCGGAGAACCGCAGGTTGGCGCAGCAGCAGGGAGCATTCTCAGTCTGGTTGGACGCGCCGTTTGCTCAGTGCTGGGAGAGGATCCGGGCTGATGAAACGCGGCCTTTGGCTCGAACGCGCGAAGCGGCGGAACGACTCTATGCTGAGCGCCGGCCCATCTACGAGTTGGCCGACGCCAGAATTGTAGTTTCCCCAAACGAAAGTGCCGAAGACGTCGCCTCGGCAATCGTTTATAAAATTTCGCAACGGATGACCAAAACAGCGGACGATAAATGAAAGTTGTTATCCCCGGCGGTTCAGGCCAGGTGGGCACGGTACTGGCGCGAGCGTTTCATCTTCGTGGCGACGACGTCGTCGTGTTGAGCAGAACACAAACCTCGGCGATGCCGTGGCGGTTTGTGAAATGGGACGGCGCGTCACGGGGTAAGTGGGCATTGGAGTTCGACGGCGCCGACGCGGTCATTAATCTCGCCGGCCAGAGCGTGAACTGTCGTTACACCGCAGAGAACCGCCGCCTCATCATTGACTCAAGAGTGAACTCAACACGTGTTGTTGGAGAAGCCATTGCGGGGGCAAACAATCCGCCGCGCGTTTGGCTGCAGGCGAGTACGGCCACGCTTTATGCTCATCGCTACGACGCCGCGAACGACGAAGCAACGGGCATAATTGGGGGTTCCGAACCGAACGCACCGGACACTTGGCGCTTCAGCATCGACGTAGTCAAGAAATGGGAGAGCGAACTCAATGCGGCCGCCACGGCTAATACGCGCAAGGTGCTGATGCGGTCGGCAATCGTAATGAGTCCGGACCGCGGTGGCCCATTCGATACGCTGCTCGGGTTGGTGCGATTCGGATTAGGAGGCACGTGCGGGGATGGGAAGCAATATGTCTCCTGGATTCATGATCACGATTTCGCCAGCGCTGTGATTTGGCTGATTGAACACGAGGAATTGCAGGGGCCGGTCAATCTGGCCGCGCCGAACCCTTTGCCCAACGTGGAGTTCATGTTGACGCTTCGAAAGGCCTGGGGTACACGATTCGGTCTGCCCGCAACTGAATGGATGTTGGAGCTCGGAGCTCTCCTGCTGCGCAGCGAAACTGAGCTTATCCTCAAAAGCCGACGCGTTATTCCCACGCGTTTACTTCAGTCAGGATTCAGTTTTCAGTTTCCAACCTGGGCCGAAGCTGCTCGCGATCTTTGCATGAGGTGGCGGCAGAGAAATTAGATTTACGACTCATTCGCTTTGCTGAGTTTTGTTCGGCTCCGCCGTCTGATGTGCAGCAAATGCGAGTTTTGTTGCATTTCCCAATTGATCCGCGTATGAAGAATCATCGAGTTTGAAACGCTCCTTAGCTAGAAGGACACTCGCCCCAATCCTCACCTTCAACGGTGACATGGTCCTCCTCATGGCCCAACGGAATTGTTGGGCAACCCTGAATGCTGATGTTAGAATCCGAGCTTCTGTTTGATTGGGTTCACAAGTTTGCCGGCTCGTGCGACATGTTGGTTGATCGATTAAGCGACAAATATCACGTTTCAGAGGAGGCTTCTCCCCAATGGCTTCACCTCTAATAGTACTCACCGCTTCTTCCACGGAAGCGAGCGAGTGGCGCCACAGCATTTGGCAACAGATGATGTCGGCCGCCGTCCCCTACAAGCTCAGCAACACAATTTTTAATAAAGTTTCTTTTGAGAACGAATCGTGGCCGGATGGGCGGGCTAAGTATGTGCCAAACGGCTTGCGCATGGTCGAGACATTACTTCTGCGTGAATACCCGGAAGAAGATGTTGTTACCTGCTACGGTAGCAACCTGGACAAGTTCGTCGGTCCCGAGACGAAGGTGCTTGCCATTCATGCCCACAATCCGCTGGGCATCTCTTACGCAACCGATGTTTACGCTAAGATTTTCGGTGAGAATCTAACTCCGCTTAATGCCCATGAGTTCCTAAAGATTGTCACCCATCCGGTCATAAAGAAGTATCAACCAAAGATTGTTATCGGCGGCCCCGGTGCGTGGCAGCTGGAAAAGGCAAACCGGCTTGACGAGTTTAAGATTGATTACCTGATCGATGGTGAGATCGAGCGCGTCTTCAACGATCTCTTCCAGCGCATCATGAATGGCGATCCGTCGCTGCCCAGAATCATCAAGGTCCCGAAGGAGATGCAGGCAACGGTTGCCGAGATTCCGGTAGTCCGTCATCGTTCAACCTTCGGAGTAGTCGAGATCACGCGCGGTTGCGGGCGCGGTTGCCAGTTTTGCGGACCGGCGACGAAGGTGGGACGCTCGTTTCCCTTGTCACACATTCTCGAAAGCGCAAGGGTGAACGCTCGCGAAGGCGCCAACGAAATCCTAATCGCCTCGGAGGACATGTTCCTCTATGAACAGTTGCCGAACTTCGAAACCAACGTGCCGGCGCTGGAACGTCTCTTTAAGGGCATCGCTGCCGTGCCTGGTATTGACATCATTCAAACTTCGCACATCACGATGGCCCCGGTCGTTAAAGACCCATCCATCGTTGAGCGTCTGGCTCCGTTGATTGTTCCTTATTCTCACGTTCAGCATAGATACTCGACACATCCCGACAAGCGCGCCGCCGACCCGATAATCGGGCTGGAGACAGGCAGCGCGCGTCTCTTCGATACTTACATGAAAGGGAAGGCATATCCGTACAAGGCCCATCAATGGCGCGACGTCACCCTGAAAGGAATGGAGATTCTGAACCGGCACAACCTGTTTCCCTTTTGCACTTTCATCATCGGCCTGCCGGGTGAAACGAAGGAAGATACGAAGCAGTCTCTCGATCTGCTCTATGATTTGCGCGACGCCAAGGGCACCTTTGTGCCGACCTTCTTTGTGCCGCTCGAAGACACCCGTATGCAAAAGAAGTCCAGTGCCAAGTTAATAGAAATGACCGATCTGCAATGGGAGTTTTTCTTCACCTGCTGGAGATACAATCTCGAATTCTGGAAGGGCGGCAGTCGCGTTAATGCGAAATTCTCGCTCGGAGTGCCGATTTATTACAGCAAGATGGGCAAGAGGTTGTTTGGCGAAGTGATCAAATATCCGATTGCCCGCTTTGCCGGCGTACCCGATCGCTTCCTGCGCAAGCATTTGTACCTGGACTTCACCGGTCACAAGCGAAACCATAACGGCATGCGGCCGTTTGAGAGAGAGATCCTACCGGGATTCAAAAACGTGCGCGAGCAGGGCCTTAACCTGATCGACGCCAGCCAACTGCATCAGCTACAGCCGCCTAACGCAGCGGTCGCTGGTGCATCCGACTGAGAAACAAAGCAAGCAGTTGACTTAGCGATTCTCGGCTGTTGTAAAGCTCGGAGTCAGGTCAGTTTTAGCTTTTGCCGGCGAGCAAAAAAGTCAGACCAGGCATCGCCGGCTTTCTCGAGGAGGGCGGGGACGTTTGTGATTGTGAAGTCAGAAATTTTCACGCCTTGTTCAATTTGCTTCCAACTGAGAGGCATAGAGACCGTAGCTCCGGCTTTCGCCCGTGCCGTCAAAACTGCCGCCAGACTCTTCCCACGCGCATTTTGCATCCAGTCAACATAAACCTGTTCTCGCTTGCGCTTGGCGATGCTGCGCTCTACCGTCGCAATCTTAGGCGCGCGCTGCGCAACTTCGCCTGCAAGTAGACGCGAAAACTCGGCGACGCTCTCATACTCATTCGTCGGCTTCAGCGGCAAATAAATATGTATCCCTGACGAACCCGAAGTCTTGGGAAACGCGTTTAACCCAAGTTCCTCACAAACCTTCTTTGTAATCAGCGCCACTTCCAGGACGTTTGCCCACGGTGCTTGCTTTGGATCGAGGTCGATCGCAACCCAGTCAGGATGATCGAGTTTCGCAGTCGTTGAATGCCAGGGATGCTGTTCGATGGTTCCCAAATTCACAAAATGGAGCAGGGAAGCTGTGTTGGTATAAACGGCATAGTCGAGTTCGCGCCCCTGCTGATTGATTAATCTGACTGTCTTGATGAAAGCAGGCGCGCTTTCAAGGTCCTGCTGAAAAAACATAGGCGCGTTAACGCCGCGCGGCCAGCGTTGCAGGATTGCCGGGCGGTTTTTCAGGAACGGCATTATGTGCTCGTTGACCCGCAGGTAATAGCAAAGCAAGTCAAACTTTGTAAGCTTCTCAGCGGGCCAGTAGATGCGTTCAAGACTTGTCAACGTGACGTGTTGTCCCTCGACATCGAGTATCAGATCGCCTTTAGGCTGTTTGAGCTTGAGAAACTCCTCGCTGGAAAGCGCCGCGCCCTTCTTTGCAGGCGTGCGTTTTACTTGCGATTGCTTTCGCGAAACTGGTTTTTTATTTGGCATGGGCTGAATAGAAGTAGCGCGTGCTCGACAACTGGCCTAAAAGTTAGCCAAAAAGTATTGTATTTGCAAAATCGCTGTATCCAGCTCTGTGGCATAAACGCCTGCGTGAACGGCTTGAAGGAGTGCAAATGAATATCCGAGTTCTATCGGCCTTATTGATGTGCTCCTTGATCGCGCTTTCATCAGACACCACGCGAGTATCATCAAACGCCGGCAAATTCCCCGAGCGGGCCCTTCCTCAGGCAACCGGTCCACGTACGTTCCGCCTCGGTGAATTTAGTATCGATCGCAGTGACTTCAAAGTGAAAGCCACGTCAGCGTTCCATGGAATGATACGAGTGAGGAACAGAGTGAAGTTTACTTTCGATATCGTGGGACGGGAAGTATGAACGTCGTCGATTATTCCTCGTAACCGTGTGGATGAGACTGCATCCAGCGCCAGGCAGATTCGATAATAACGCCAAGGTCCTGATACTGAGGCGCCCAGCCCAGCTCACGTTTGATTTTTTCCGAACTGGCAATCAACACCGCCGGGTCTCCTGCTCGCCGTTTACCTATGCGCGTGGGGATATCTTTTCCCGTAATGGAGCGGGCCGTCTCAATTACTTCATTTACACTATAGCCCGCGCCGCCGCAGCCGAGATTATAAATTCTGCCCCCCGGGCTGTCGTTTTCGAGCGCCTTCAATGCGAGGATATGCGCACGCGCCAAATCGATCACATGAATGTAATCGCGCAGGCAGGTGCCATCCGGCGTCGGATAATCGTCGCCATAAACTTCAACGAAGTCGCGGCTGCCTGCCGCTACCTGCAAAGCGATCGGGATGATATGTGTTTCCTCGGCGTGGTCTTCGCCGCAATTTTCGCTCGCGCCCGCAGCGTTGAAATATCTCAGGGAGGCAAAGCGAAGGCGATAGGCTTCGGCATACCAGCGCATCGCCCGCTCAAAAGCGAGCTTTGATTCACCGTAAGGGTTGGTGGGTTCGGTTAAAGCGGTCTCTTCTATCGGAATTTTATCTGGCTGGCCGTAGGTAGCGGCAGTTGAAGAGAAAACTATGCGGTTAACGTCAGCCGCGCGCATGGCCTCGAGCAAAGTCAGGCCGTTGACCAGGTTGTTGCGGTAATACTTTGTGGGTTGCTCGCAGGATTCACCGACCAATGAATCTGCTGCCATGTGAACAACTGCTTCGACGCGGCGATCCTTAAGCGTGTCACGCAAAGTTTTCGCGTCGGCCAAATCGGCCTGCACAAAAGCGGCGCCCTTAACTACAGCCTGCCGGTGTCCTTTGTACAAGCTGTCATAAACCACCACGTCGTGGCCATCGTTCACCAGTTCTTCAGTAACGACGCTGCCGATATAGCCTGCACCACCAGTGACCAGAACCTTCATGATTTATGAATTCCCCATTTTGCGCAGCCTTGCGTAAACGCAAATAGTTGGTTTGCGATTGGCCGGCAAGGATTCATTATTGCGGACTAAGAACCGATCGAGTGTCGGCTATTCGGTTTGATCGCGAACTAACAGTTTTGCCTTCCGATAGCGGAGCGCTAAGTATGGGCCATTTTGGGTTGCGCTGAGGCCGAACTTGTGGGAGCGGATGGCGCGTAATAAAGAATGCGATTGCAGTTATCGCAGGTAACCACTTCTTCTCCCCTTCGGACCTGCGCCATCGCCTGTGGGCGCAACGCCATAAAGCAGGCCATGCACGCTCCGTTACGGGCCTCGGCAACGGCCACGCCATCGCGTATGCGCGCGCTAATCCGAACATAGAGGGCGCCCATCGCTTTCGGCAAAGCTGCCACCAGGCGTTCACGCTCAGTGCGGCTCACCGTCAGCTTCTCAGCCTGTTGCCGGCTTTCTTCATCAAACTCCCGCAGGCGTGCTTCGCGATCGGAATTTAGCGAATTTATTTCTTCGGCGCGTTCGGTTAGGGAAGCTTCAGCTTTTTCCAGCGCCTCCATCTGTTCCAGAATCTGGGTCTCGAGGGCGGTGATCTGTTTCCGGGCCGCATCAGCCTCGCGAATCGCGGCCGTATATTCGTCCTGCTTCTTTGATGACATCAGGTTACGGTCAGCGCGTTCAACTCGCAAACGCTGTTCGCCCACTTCCGATTCCAGCCGCGTACGTGCGTGTCTGGCATCATCGCGGCGTGTTTCAAGGCCCCGAATTTCAAAGGCGCGCTGATCGAATTCCGACTCGATCTGGGCGCGCCTTTGGGGTATCGCTTCTAGTTCTGCTTGTAGTTTTCTTATGCTTGTATCCAGGTTTTGTAGAGCGACTAATTGCTGCAATTCCGCTTTCACTCTTTATACTCTCCTTAAAAGATCAGGACCGAAATTGATATGTATCAGGACAATCATCAGTTTGGATTATCAGGCATGCACCGGCCTTGGCGCAAGTGTGAGCCCGGGGCGGTCGTCTCCTACCTTCGTGATCTGTGTCTTTGTGGTGATTAACGCTAAGCAAGCTCACCACTTGAGACATTGAGCACCACAAAGCCCCGCACAAAGGGTGCTAAATTCGTGGCTGACCCCACCCGACAAGCCGCGGGCAGGTTTTCAAAGGAGATCTCCAGCCAGATGCTGGAGCAAAACTACAGCGGCAATTGCGGCGGTCTCAGCGCGCAGCGTTCGTCCCCCAAGCGTGACCAGTTGCCAGCCTGCCTCCTGCGACGCGGCAATCTCTTCATCTGTCCAGCCGCCTTCCGAACCCACCAGCGCTGTCAACTGTGTAAGGTTGGATGACAATGGAATCGCCTCGCGCAGCGATTTGCCGTCACGCTCCGAAAACATCAGACGATGGGATCCAGCCGGTGCGATCTCCCGAACCATGTTTTGAAAAGAGACCGGTAAAGCGATCTCAGGCACGGCTGCGCGTCCACATTGTTTGGCGGCCTCGAGTGCGATTCGCTGCCAGCGCGCCAAACGTTTGACGGCATCAGACTCATCGCGCAAACGAATGTCGGCGAGTTTGGTCATGACGGGCACGATGCGGGTCACGCCGAGCTCAGTCGCTTTCTGTACGACAAGGTCAAACTTCTCACCTTTGAGCAGGGCGACTGCGAGTGTTAATTGCAGCGGCGATTCCGGACGCGCAGGCGCCACCTCCGCAATGACCCGCAGTCGTGCGCTATCGCGCCGGCTCTCTTCGATGCGGCACTGAAACTCTTTACCGGCGCCGTTGAAAACATGAACCTCGTCGCCGGCTTTTAGTCGCAAGACTTCGCGCAGGTGACGCGCTTCGTGCGACCCGAGCGTTACGCTGTCGAGGTTGGTACTGAAGGCGCCAGGCGGCGCGAAGAATCTGCGGCGGGTCATACGATCAGGGTCAAAAGTTAGACAGGATTTAACAAGATGAACGGGATTGCTGAAAGCAGTCAGATTAGTAACAAGAGCACCATGGTTAGTCAGCGTCCATCTTGTTAATTCTGTCAATCTTGTCCAACTATCAGGTGATGAGCATAGGATGGGTGATCGAATTAGATAATCATCGCAACCCACTCGCCATCTTGAATAGCTGCGAACGGCGTGTTCAAACCACTCTCCTGCAGGCGAGCCTTGATTGCCTCCGCTTGCGTGACCAAAATCCCTGACAGCACAAGCCGCCCACAGGTGGCGCCGAGAAGCGCCGGCAGCAACTCCGAAATCACGTCCGCTGTCAGGTTGGCGCAAACCAGATCCGCTGAAGCGGTCGCATCTTCGACGGTCCCCACTCTAAATGCGATTCTTTCCGCCACCTCATTCAGACGGGCATTCTCCTGCGCAATCGCGACCGCTTCAGAATCTGTGTCACAAGCCTCGATGTGCGCGTCAGGGAATAGCTTCGCCGCTGCTATAGCAAGAATTCCCGTACCCGTTCCCACATCGAGAAAACTACCACCGGCAAAATACTTCTCAATCGCCGTAAGACATAAACGAGTAGTCTCGTGCGTTCCGGTACCAAAGGCCATGCCTGGCTCAATGCGAATTACGATTCGATCACTTTCGGCAATGGCCGCCCAGGGTGGAGCAATAATAAAACGCCCGCCAACTTCGACGGGCTGCCAACTCTTTTTCCATTCACCCAACCAGTCTTCGTCCACCACCTCCCGAAAGCTCATCTCTTTGACAACAGAAGAGGATAAACCGTAAACACAGAGCGCATCCGCCAGCTCAGCGCGCACAGAATCGCGATTGGGCGTGTGCTCGAAATAACCGGTGACGCAAATAAGATTGCTTTCGCTGTCGGTTGTTTGAGTTCCCAGCGCGCCGGCTTCCATCAACGCATACTCCACCGCCTCGTGCGCTTCTGCTTCGCCCGCAACATCAAGCGCAGACCAAATCTTTGGTCGCTGTTTGGGCTGGGCCACTCCTCCTCCTTCGATTACTGAGAATTTAGACGCAGAAAACGCTGATTATCCGGAAATACCCATGTCGTTTAATAGTTGTGCCTTATCGCGCCAGTCCTTTTCCACTTTCACAAAGAGCTCCAGATGACAGCGATGACCCAGCAGACTTTCAATATCCTGACGCGCCTGTATGCCGATTTCCTTCAAGCGTGCTGCGCCCTTACCGATTACGATCTTTTTCTGTGAGGTGCGCTCGACAAAAATTGCGCAGTGGATGCGCGTAAAGTCTTCTCGCTCCTCGGCCCACTTCTCCACAACTACCGCGGTTACATAAGGAATCTCTTCAGCGGTGGTTTGCAAAATCTTTTCCCGAACGATTTCAGCCACCATGGTTCGCAGCGACTGGTCCGTAAGGTCGTCCTCGCCGAAGATCGGCTCACCCAGGGGCAGGTGTTTGATCATCTCCTTTGGCAGGACGTCAACCACATTTCCACGCAAAGCTGAAATGGGAATGAGTTCGGCCCAGTCATATTCATTGCGATACCACTCAATCAACGGTAACAGTGCGCTCTTGTCTTTCAGTTTATCTATCTTGTTGAGCAGCAGCAGGGCAGGTTTCCGGGAATGCTGGATAAGTTCGAGGACAAATTTATCACCACTGCCGGTAGCGACTGAGGCGTCGCGTATCAAACACACGAGATCCACGCCCAGCAGCGCATCCTGAACGGTTGCCATCATACGCCGGTTCATTTCGTAGCCGGGCTTATGAACGCCGGGCGTATCAACTAAAACAATTTGACCTGCAGGCTGCGTGATGACGCCCTGGATCTTAAAGCGCGTGGTTTGAGGCTTATCGGAAACAGCGGCAATCTTCTGGCCCACGAGCTGATTCAGCAACGTTGACTTACCGGCGTTAGGTCTGCCGATAAAGGCGACATACCCGGCCCGAAACTCGTGTGGTTTCGATTGTGAATTTGAGGGCATAGAAAATCGGCCGCGGAGTCGCGCGGGCAGGAACATTGGAATTCACGTTAAGCCGGAGCTCTCATTTTTCGACGGCAAAAAGTTGCACGAGATTAATCAAGGTCTCAGTGGATTTTTCCAATCCACGACGCGAGTTGAATTCGAGCTTGCCATGAAAATTGGTGCCCCCGGTGAAAAGATTGGGAGTCGGCAGACCCCTGAACGTCAAGTCTGAGCCGTCGGTTCCGCCACGGATCGGATCGATGAATGGCTTGAGCCCGGCGCGGCGCGCGGCCTCGATCGCGTTGTCAGTCAGTTTCGGATAGTCCTTCAACACTTCTTTCATGTTCTTATAGTTCTCTTTAACGTCAATCGCAATCTTCACCTCAGGGAATTTTGCCTGCGTTTGCGCCACCATCTCGCGCAACAGCTTCTCCTTGGCATCAAGGCCGCTCAACTCGAAATCGCGCAGCAATATTTTCAGGCTTGATTCTTCGACGTCAATCACGCCCGTGTAAGGATGGACAAAGCCGACGCGACCCTCGGTTGTCTCCGGCAACATGTCTTTCGGAAAGCGCGAAAGGTAGTCAGCAGCCGCGTACATGGCATTCACCATTATTCCTTTGGCGGTGCCGGGATGCGTGCTCTTGCCTTTGAAGGTGACCGTCGCCGTGCGGGCGCTCCATGTTTCGTTGCTGATCTCGCCGAGGCTTTCACCGTCCACGGTGTAAGCGAACCTGGCGCCAAAACCCTTCACGTCAAACTTCTCGACGCCGCCGCCGACTTCCTCATCGGGGGTGAAAGCGATGGCGAGTGTGCCATGTTTGATTTGCGGATTTTGATTTAGCGTATCGATCATCGTCATGATTTCTGCGATCCCTGATTTGTCGTCGGAACCGAGCAGTGTGGTGCCGTCAGCGGTAATGATGTCGTCGCCGATCAATTCTTTAAGCACGGGGTTTTTGGCGACCGTGATGACCTGCGTTGGATCCTTTGGCAAGACGATGTCGCCGCCCTGGTAATTCTTGTGAATGATTGGATTGACGTTCTCGCCGGAAACCGCGGGCGAAGTATCCATGTGTGAGATAAAGCCGATGACGGGCACTTTTGAATTGTCCGCTAAATTTCCGGACACGGTTGCGTAAACGATTCCAAACTCACTGAGCCGAACATTTGCAGCGCCAAGCTGCTGCAACTCCTTCACGAGGAGGTTGGCAAGGTTTAGTTGTTTTTTGGTGCTGGGAACAGTTGTTTGGTCTTCGGCCGATTGTGTGTCGATTTTCGCGTAGCGAATAAAGCGGTCGAGTGCCGCTTCTTTAGGCGGTTTAACTCCCTGGCCCTGAGCGGCAACAACGATAAACAAACCAAGTACAAATGCAGATACAGATTTCATTTCTAACTCCTCAGATTTTTTTGCGGGGAAGTTTGAGAGAGTAACTAAGGATGCAGCTAAAGCAAAACGCGCTGCCTAGGAGCCGTCACCTAACCGATTGAGTGCATCGAGCGCAGCTTGTAATTGCTCACGTTTTGCTTCGAGTGCTTTGTCGTCAGCGTTGGCGGCAACATAGATGGGCGGTGCGATGGCTACGCAGGCGCGAGAAAACGGCCACGGCACCTGAAATCCATCCCAACTGCGTTTCGCCTCCCAAAAGCGCTCGGCGTTGACTATGAACGGCAAAATTGGCTTGCCAGTCTTTTTTGCCAACAGGACGGCGCCCATCTTGGCTACATAGCGCGGACCTTTCGGACCATCAATTGTAAAGCCGGCGGGGCAGCCAGCCCGCATAAGCCGGGTCATTTCGATGATCGCGCCAACCGCTCCACGCGTACTCGAGCCACGCGCCGCGCCATAGCCAAATCTTTGGATGAACCTCGCGATGTATTCGCCGTCGAAACTCTGCGACGTCATTACCACAATGCGACGTTTGCGCCAGAAGTAGGTGCCGAGAAATATGCGGTTATGCCAGAAGGTGTAGATCGGAACCTGGCCGTCACCCGTGGCGGCTTCCCAGTTTTCCCAACCCTCGACTTGCCAACGAATCGTCCGACCGATTAGCGAGATCAAGAAAAAAAATGCAAGGTCCGCCGCCCGAATCAGAAATCTTTCTTTGCTGGGATAGGAAGAAAGATCAGCAAACCTGTATGCGCGCGCGATGTTTTCATCGGTGGGACGAGCCTCCCGGAAATCTTGTTCGGCGGATGCTTGCATGGCGGATAAAAGGGTAAAGGGTAAAAGGGTAAGGGTAAAGGGAAACTGATTACTCTTTCCCTCTTACCCGATTCCCCTCTTTTCCCCTATCGATACACGTCCGGCTCGCCCGGCGGTCTTGTCTTCCAACGTTTGTGAATCCAAAGCCATTGATCGGGATACAGGCGCACCATGCGCTCAACTGCCGCCGCGAAACGCGCAGTATTCACTTCGATGTCGCGGTCGTGGTCGCCCGTTCTGATTAACTCCACCGGTGGATCGCCGTGAAAGAAGTAGCGCTTTTTTTTCCTGTCCCAAACGGCGCAGGTTGGAATTACCACCGCGTCAGTTTTCAATGCGAGGGTGGCGATGCCGGCGGTCGTGCAGGCGAGTTTTCCGAAGAAGGGAACAAAAACACCTTCGCGGGTCTGCGTGTTGAGATCCGACAGGATGCCAAGCGTGCCGCCCTCACGCAGCACTCTTAACGACTGTCGCGCAGCGCTTTGTTTATCGATTGCGCGATTGCCAAACCGCGTCCGCACGAACTCAATCATTTCCTCTATGCGGGAATTATCAAGCGGGCGCACTAAAAAACTGAGCGGATACTCGAGCGCTGACCAACCAAAACTATGCAGCTCCCACGCGCCGAGGTGCCCGGTCAAAAAAATCACGCCACGCTTTTTTTTCTCAGCCTCGCGCAAGTGGGCCAGGCCCACTTCGTCATACTCGATCAGCTCGCGCAACTTTTCCGGAGTGGCGCGCGGAAGCTGGCTAAACTCTCCGAGCAGCCGGCCCAGACTCGCGAAGCACCCGCGCAGTAACCGCTTTTGCTCTTTTCCCGGCATCTCAGGAAACGCAATCTGCAGATTTCGCATGCCGGTTTCTCGCAGGCTTCCCGGTATAAGATAAGCCAGGTTTCCTACCAACAGGCCCACCGCAATGGCCGCCCGTCGTGGCAAAACCCCAAGGGCGGACAGGATTGTCCGCGCCAGGGCGTATTCGAGCGACATTTGAAGTTTGCCTGGTTTGGCCATGACAAAAGCGATGAGTAAATGAGTCTTGACTAATACGTGAGAATAAGTTCAAAGTCCAATGTCCAACCAAGTCCAAAGTCCAGTGTCAAACTCCGGTGAGCCATCTTGAGAGTTGACACACGGGGTCTCAGCTTCGGCCATGTATGACTTTGGACTTTGGACATTGGTGTCGACCTGAGACATTTAACCCTGGGACGGGGGCTGAGGAGCTATTTGGGTCGTCAGTTTTTGCCTGCCAGTGATATATTTTCGAACGCAGCGGCCCAGGATCTCGTAATGGTGATTTGGAAGCCCCTGGTAAGGCCGCTTCCGGCTCTCCTCAATTATCACCTGCAGATTGGAGCGGGATGCAGAAACGTAGGATTCTCATCGTCGACAATAACGATGAGCTGCGTGCCATACTGGAAAACGCGCTTGGCAGCCTTGGCCATGAGGCTGTAGTCACTGGTGACCGCGACGAGGCCCTCGGCCGTGACGATCTTGACGAGTTTGACGTCATCATCAGCGATCTCACCGAAGAAGCCGCCTGCGATAAGCCAGAAACTGCCAACGGCGATACAGCAAAGCATCCGCGCCACCAGTGCCTGGTCACACCGGTTGTCGCCAACGGCGCTGAGCCGATGATAGTTAAAGCTTTTAAGATGGTCGCCGCAAACTACCTCCGCTACCCATACAACAAAGATGAGCTCCGCGAGATAGTGGAACAAACACTTTCTTATAAACTGCGCTTCGTCGACACGCCGAGCTTGCTCTTACACACTCACGAGAAAATCGAATTTGAACTGCCGAGCGATC
>DATGYM010000134.1:0-6133 GCA_035297925.1 Pyrinomonadaceae bacterium
GTCATCGCGATACATGACAGAAACGTTGGCTCCTGCAAAGCGAAAAGGACGTCCACCAACGATGAAACGGCTGCCCTGCGTGCGAACGAAAGCGTTTGGTCGCGAGCCGCTGCCTGCCTGGTCACGAAATAATAAAAACGCCGTGCTTACAACCAGTGCAAGCGCGGCGATCACAAAAACTTTTTTCAGCATCACGCGATTCTGTTCAGCACGGCACTACCGTGGGCTGGTCATTTTTATAAAGCCAATGATCGCGCAAACTGCTCCCAGGATAATAAACAGATTGAAGAAGGTGAGAATACTGAAAGCGAGACCGGTATCGTTGCTTATGGCGCCAAAGCCAAAGGCGAGAATCTGAATATGAAAAAGAAGCAGACAGACCGCAGCAAAGGAAAACCATCTTGCGGATGGGCCAAAGGCGCGCGCTCTCGCGAAGCCGAGCACCGAAGCAACCAGCGACGCGACCGCGCCGAGCACAAACAAGCCAACAAACACCGGAATGAAGTAGCTGGGCTTATTAAAGGTAGTGTCCACCTGGGCTAGCATTACCGTTGCAAACATTAAGATTCTTCTCCTGAATAGTGTTTTGAGTCTGGCGACAAACTAAGCGCCGTTTGGGCACGGCACAAGCCGCTACTGTGCACAAACGGCGTCAATTAAAATTCGGCAGTAACTTCAGCGAAGCCAAACAACTTGTTAGCAGAACAGTCGAAACGCAAATGGGTAGAAAAAGTCCCGCAGCTACTGCGTAATGTGAATCTCTTCTTCCTGATTGACGTGACCGAGGAAGTAGATTAGCCCGCACACGAAAGCAACTGCTGCCAGGGCCAGGGAATACCACCCGAAACGGTGACCGCCGCTAGCTTCCTCGAAGGTCACAAACTTGTAGAAAAAAAAGATCGCACCAACGGCTGCAGCTAAACCCACCAGCGCTGCCAACAACTCTTTTATTTTCATTTTTACCCTCCGGCACTTGAGTCGCTATGAAGGTTTAAGGGAAAAAGCCGAATACGCGCTATGTGGCCAGCATGTTAACGCTGCATATGGCGGAACGCAAGTGTTTGATCCGGTAATTTGGAGTGCCAGGGAAGCTACCCGCCCGGGGTCGCTGGAAATGAGGTTGGGCGTCGAACGGTGCAAATCCTGTGTGTGCGCCGGACACGCACAATTCTGGATTCATTTAAAAATTTAG
Source organism: Pyrinomonadaceae bacterium (assembly GCA_035297925.1). Taxonomy (GTDB): domain Bacteria; phylum Acidobacteriota; class Blastocatellia; order Pyrinomonadales; family Pyrinomonadaceae; genus PSRF01. The sequence goes on from DATGYM010000134.1 coordinate 1,193, forward strand.
AGAATTAGGCGCCGGTCGCCCGCTCGCCTGGTAATGCGTTGACCGTCCAGATACTCGAGCAGCGGAATAGCATATTTACGTGATACCCCGGCGAGTTCCTTAAATGTCGCAACGTCGATTAACCTCTCAGGCTCATGGTCACTCGCATACTGGCGCAGCAGATTTTTCAAGTGGTCAATCGCTCGCGAGTGAAAAAACATCTCACCCTGAACGCGGACCAGAGTTCCGTTGTCGAGCAACAGTTGCAGAATTCGTCGGCTATACGCTCGCTGTGTGGCTGGGACTCCGGCAGCTGTCAAAACCTGATCCAGCACCGGCGCTTCGAGTGCGGCCCTCTCATAAGTCTGCGCGATGGCTTCGCTCAATTTTGCATCCGCTGGCGACAGGCCAACTTCGTGCTCACTTGAGCGCACCGTGTCTTTTTCCAGGACCAGCTTGCCACTTTTTTCAAGCTGCGCGAGGACAGCACGAAACACTTCCGGCGCGGCATGCGCGAATTGACGTTCTCGCAAGGTCTCGCGAGCCAGGCCCCGAGACAGAGGTTCGCGTTTGTGATGGAGCTTGACTTCTTCAGATGCCAGACGCGACAGCCGGTCGAAGTTTTCAGTTGAAATAAGCACTCCGTCGGCGTCCACGACGGTCTTTACTGGTATCGCCTTAACCACCTTGGCGAGCACTTCGTCCGTCCAGCCGGTTCGCGCGGCAATGTCTGCGAACCGCAGGCCCTGATCGCCGGCCGCTTCGACAAATGTCGATAGTCTGATCGCCCGATTCGAGCTCAATAACAATTTCAGGCGTTCATGCGTCTTCTCTAATTCGCGGCCGCGGTGTTTTTTGGCGCGCGGATCCAAGACAAGTCCGCCAGCGATTGTCTCAGCAGGAGAGTAGGAGCGAATAATAAAGCGCTCCTCGTGTAAGGCTACCACTGGAGTTTCAAATCGAAGCTGGGCAAATCCCGTATCACCTGGCAAAATCTCGCCGCTACTTTCGAGCACGCGAACGCGAGCCAGCACTTCCGCCGAGCCGATATGAACGCGCAGACGCGAACGCGTACGAATGCCCCTTGGCGCAGTCGGTAGAACATTCAATTGCACGTCGACAATTTGGGTGGGCTGTAAACGACCGATCGGCGCCAGCACCATGCCGCGTTCAATATTCGCTACGTCTACGCCGACAAGATTTACTGCTGTGCGCTGACCGGATCCCGCCCGATCAACTGACGCTCCATGGACCTGCACCCCACGAACACGGACGCGGCTGCCCTCGGGCAACAACTGAAGTTCGTCTGCGGCAGAAATTTCTCCAGCGACAAGCGTACCCGTTACGACTGCTCCGAAACCCTTCATGGTAAACGCCCGATCGATCGGCAATCGCGTCACGAAATCCGGAGAGCGCACAGGAACGTCCCTGGCGATTTGCCGCAACGTTGCGCGCAGTTCATCGAGTCCGGCATTGGTGCGCGCGCTTACGGCCACAACCGGCGCGCCTTCCAGAAATGAATTCGCGACCAATTCCTCCGCCTCGTCACGCACCAGCAACAGCAATTCCTCCTCGACGAGATCTATCTTGGTAAGCACAACCAAACCCTGTCGCACCCCAAGCAGGCGGCAGATTTCAAAATGCTCGCGTGTCTGCGGCATCACTCCTTCGTCGGCTGCGATTACGAGCGCCACTGCGTCTATTCCATGAACACCCGCAAGCATGTTTTTCACGAAGCGCTCATGTCCGGGAACGTCAACGAAGCCGATGCGCACATCGCCGAGGTCAAGATCTGCAAAACCAAGATCGATGGTGATGCCACGACGCTTCTCTTCAGGCAGACGATCAGGATCTTGTCCGGTGAGGGCCTGAACGAGCGAGCTTTTTCCGTGATCGATATGGCCGGCGGTACCTATTATGATGGAGCGCATTTAACGGGGTGGACTTTCGTCCTCGGCCTTTGGTCTTTGGTCTTTAGTCTTCGGCAAATCCACTACAGTGGTGAATCAAGAGTCGCTTTTTAGTAGAGCAATGTTTTGGGGCCCTTGCGGAGGCGAAGATCACCATTAAGGATGCGCTTCAAACTTGAGTCCAACCTTTTTCAGGACACGTTCATAAAACTCGATATATCTGGGAATGATGATATCGGTGCGATAGCGAGTCACGGCCGACTCGCGCGCGCGCTTTCCCATTTCCCGGCGCAGCCCATCGTCACTCAGCAGGCGTGCTGCATCGTTGGCCATCTTCTCAACATCGCCGACGTTGCTTAGAAATCCCGTCTCGCCGTCCGTCACCACTTCGGGAATTCCTCCCACCCTTGAGGCAATCACAGGCACTTCGCAAGCCATCGCCTCGAGTGCCGCGAGGCCGAAGGATTCCTGCTCAGAGGGCAGGAGCAAAACGCCTGCGGCTGAGAGATAGTCAACGATGTTCGGTTGCTTGCCCACGAAAACACACTTGTCGAAGATACCAAGGCAGCGCGCGCGATGCTCGACGTTGGTCCGTTCGCTGCCGTCACCCACCATCACAAGTTTGGTATCGATTCCTTTTTTCGTGACCCGGCTCAGTATTTCGACGCAGTCAACCGGACGCTTCACGGGACGAAAATTCGAGACGTGCACGAGCAACGGCTGCCCTTCCGGAGCAAGCGATAACCGCAGGGCTTCAACCGGGTGTCGCGCATAATCATGCTGACAAATGAAATTCGGGATGACTTCTATATCGTCGAACTGAAAAATTTCTTTCGTCGCCTCTTTCAGATAATGCGAGATGGCGGTGACGCCGTCTGACTGCACGATGCCGTAACGCGTAATCGGCAAGTAAGAACGGTCCGCGCCCACGAGAGTGATATCGGTGCCGTGCAACGTGGTGATTACGGGCAGGTTGCGCTTTGGCTTCAGCGATTCGCGCGCCAGGATGGCACTGATGGAATGCGGAATTGCGTAGTGTACGTGCAACAGATCCAAATTCTCGGTCTCGGCCACTTTCGCCATCTTCGTTGCCAGCGCCAGCGTATAGGGCTGATGCTCAAACAACGGATACGACATCATCTCAACTTCATGGAAACGGACTCGCTCGTTGAGCTCGGTGAGCCTGGTGGGAAGCGATGAAGAGATGAAGTGGACAGTATGACCGCGGGCTGCCAGTTCTTTTCCAAGTTCCGAACCAACGATGCCGCTGCCGCCGTACGTTGGATAAACGGTTATGCCTATATTCATTACAAGTTTGGTCTTTGGTCTTTGGTCTTGGGCTTCCTAACGTTGCCGATAGGATCAAGTATTCCAGCCTAAAGATCAAAGACCGAAGACCGAAGACCCAAGGCTGTGTGTTAAAAAAGCGGAGGCAAGCGACCCTCGCAATCGCCTGCCTCCATCTCAACTTGGCTCACCTTAATTGTAAGGGGGGGCAAGTGAGGGGACGGAGTATATGCCTGCTCCCTATGTTTGGCAATAGTTGTTTGTTCCAGAATAGACCAACCGCTGAATTTCATTTTCGAGACTGGAAAACGTGCAAAGGCCTGTTAAATTACCACCTCTCAGTGCCAGGCCTTTATACAGTGCTGGCAAACTGCGCTTCAGCTCCAAAGTGGTTATAATGGCACCGAACGTTGAAAGAAATTACATTAAGTTCGGGGTGGTGAAAGCGGAGAATTAGTAATGCCTAAAATCAGTGATATTGAAGAAACTCCTAATCCAAACGCAGTAAAATTTATTCTGAGAGAACCCGTCAGCAACGGCACGGTCCATCAATATGCGTTTGCCGAGCAGGCGCACAACGATCCGCTTGCCCGTTCGTTATTTGATGTGGGTCACGTAGTATCCGTGTTTTACATGGACCGCATGATTACCGTCGAAAAGGATGACGAAAGCGATTGGGATGACCTGCTTCCAGTGCTGGCTGTGCCAATACGTGCCGCTGAGGCTGTTAATTCAGGAGCAGCGGCCGGAGCCGCAGTTGGCGGAGCCATCGCTGCCGTCACCAGCGACGATCCGACACTAATGAAGATAAACGAAATTTTGGATGAGAAAGTGCGGCCCGCCCTGATGGGAGATGGCGGCTACCTGGAAGTTCTCGGCCTCAAAGAGCACACGTTGAGCATTCGTTATCAGGGTGCTTGTGGGAGTTGCCCAAGCTCGCTGACCGGCACCTTGATGGCAATCGAGGGAATGCTGAAACAGGAGATCGATCCGGAGTTGGAAGTCGTCGCGGTTTGATTGGGCAGCCTGTCCCCTTCACAAGGGCATCATCACGCTTCCTCCCTCACAAGGTTGACTCACAGTGAAAGATTTTCTGGCGGGGTTTTCAGCAACCCATTAGAACCTTTCGGCAGACTTTTCTGGAACTGAATCTCAATTGCAGCGTTTAATTCCTCGGTTACACCTGTCAACAACACCTCTTGCAGGAGAAACACCATGGACCGGTCTTCCCTTCTGTCTTTTCGTTTGTCCACTATTTTCGGAATTCTTATTCTTTCATGCCTTGCGCCCTCACTTACCGCTCAGGAGACTTCCGAAAAAGTTTCGCAGCCCGCGCAGGCGGCCGATAGCGTGAAGGCAGTCCGCGCCAGGGAGAAGCCAACTTCTCCCGCGGCTAAAGCCAAAGCAGACCAGCAAAAGGCTCTGGCCTTATCGTTACTTATGTCGCTCGCAAACGACGCTCGCAGTTTCAGCGATCAGAAGCTGCGTGCCCGCACGCTGGCGCGCATAGCTGACGGTTTATGGGAAGCTGATCCCGACCAGAGCCGCAGCTTGTTTCAAAAGGCATGGGACGCGGCGGAGTCGGCCGATCAGGATGCCGCGCGGCAAGTGAGAGAGGACAGGCAGCGACAGGAAGCTGCAGGCCGAGGAGTCGCGCTCGTGCGCCCGCCGGATCTGCGTTCGGAAGTTCTGCGTCTGGCCGCCAGGCGCGACCGCGCCCTGGGCGAGGACCTGCTGGACAAGCTAAAACAAAGTAAGGCTCAGG
>DATGYM010000135.1:0-2608 GCA_035297925.1 Pyrinomonadaceae bacterium
GGCTTCGGCACTCAAAGCGGTGAGACGATCGGCTTTGAGGGTTGGTCGATGCGGGTCCGCCTCGATGAGGAGACGCTCAAGACGATCGCGCACATGACGCGCGGCGAGTATTTCTATGCCGGCACGGCAACCGACCTGAAAAAAGTTTACCAGGTTCTCAATTCCAAGTTCCTGCTGGAAAAGAAGCCGATGGAAATTAGCTCACTGTTTGCCGGCGCCGCGGCGTTGATCGCGGTAACGTCCGCTCTGCTGTCGCTCCTGTGGTTTCATCGCATTCTTTGATCCGAGTATGTGCACTGAATAGTCGTTAGGACGAATATTCATCGTGGCGGTGAATTGTGCCGGACGACAGATTGGATCGGGGGTCCTGGGCGCATGCCATGCGCCCCTGCAACCACTGAATTCCGGCTCGCTAGCGGACATATAGCAGGCGGCGACGTAATCATCTTTCTGGCCGGAAGTGCTGGTAGAAAAGACGGCATTCCGCCGCGGTTCGCTCGATAATGCAGGAATTTGGTATCGCTCCGGGATCGCGAACCAAAGTTAATCTGCTACTGGATGTTTAATTCCGACGAAAAATTCGAATGGAAGGAATAATAAAGGGGAGGGGTAACAAATCAGCCCAACGATGAAATGTCCCCTACTTGGGAAAGCAGCAGAAAAATTACGGCGGCGACCACGAAAAACACCAATAGCGTTAAATATTCAGGCTGGTTCATGGACTTGGCGCGTCGGCTCATGGCCGAGAATCGCAGGTGAGACAAATGCTGTCCGTCTGTGCCGGTGCGCCGTTCGCTCTACGGTCATCCATGTGACTGACAACTAATAATAGAACCGCAGTGCCGAGCAGACCGGCTATAAAAGTCGTCCAGAAAAGTCCTTTTGGCTCCATGAAGTCCTCCCGTGGTTGTGTCTCTTTTCGGAGCTCCACGGTGGCTGAACGGGCAAACGATGGGCCAGCGGAAATCGGAATTGTTGTCTAGCGAAGGATAGCCGAGTCACCTGAAGTACATTTACTCAGTGCCGGTGCTGTGTCCTAACCTGACACGGCGGCATGAGCATGGCACAAAAACCGGAGCGTGCATATATAGAACCGAAAACTTTGGTTGAGAAGAGATGAAACGTCAACCAAGCCGACCATCGGCCGCGTTTAGTGGCATCCGCTAGAGTGATGCGCCTGATGAAAAACGCGAGCCGTTCCGCTTGACACCATATCAGCGCCGGGTATTTGGAGCTGGCGCTCAGGCGTGAAAAGACCTTTGCGTCGCGCGTGCGTGAAGACTCATGAACGACAATACGGTGCTTATAACTAAGTGCAGAAAGTCTGGCGGGGAAAAATGCGGCAATCCGCTGTGTCAGAATCCGTTTCAGCCCAAGAAAAAGCACGCGCCGATTAAATAATACTGCTCGCCCGCCTGTACCCAGAAAGCATTAATCATCAAGCGCGCGGCAAAGCGGCTGGCTGAGGTCTTACCTCCGAAGGCTAAAGATATTGGCTACGCGCGGGAAGAGCAGTCTCAGTGGGCGACGAGAGCTTCAGTGTCGGGTCTACCAGCATCGATCCAACGCAAAGCGGCAAGCAGGCCCCATGATTCAGCATCGTTTTGCGAAGAGAATATTCCGTATGGTAGGCCGAATTTCTTTTTCTTCTCAGCAATGCCTTCTAACCATTCGACCGTCACCTCGACGCCCCACTCATGGTTTTTGAAAATGGTGGCAAGTGCCTCGACGTCATGGCCATTATACGCGAGCTTCACGAGCATGCTGCTTGAGCAGAGATCGTGCCCTAAAAACAAAGGAACTGGGAGAACGCAGTGGAGTACGCGGGAACTGAACGTCGAAATATTACTGGCAGCTTTGCCCGCTATACCGATACGGTGCGATATTTCAGGATAAGAATGACACCTCAGCCGGTTAGCAGGAACCCGATAGAGGCCAAGCGAACGTCAAGTGCACTGTGATTGAGCAAACCGGGCTAAAGATTGAGCCCTGACGCTTCTATTCTACTCATTGTCGACAGTACGCATGAATCATCAAAGCGGGCGGTGAAGCTGATCAAGGTTTTGTCTGATGTGGAGATCGTGAAGGTGATTCGGGAGGGGTGAGCGCGACCGTGGAAGTCATTTTCAGACATTCGTCGCATATTTTGAGCAGCCTCGGCCGCTTGTCCAACTGAAGTACGTTGAACGACTTGATCGGCCACTTCGAGCAAGAGCGGCAAAAATGCCAAATGTCTTTGTATGTGTCGGCGCGATACTCCATAAGATGCGCGAGCGAATTGGCAAACAGTCTATGCTTGGGCGAAATAATATTACAAACGGAAAATTTGTATCGCACCGCGACTGTTTTGCTATTACCCAAGCTCGGACGGTTGGTTAGGAATTGAGCTCATTTTAGAGAATAAACGGCAATGGCAATTTGGTGAAGAGACGAAATATCCGTTTCCGATGACGAAGGCTTAGAGGTCTGTGTGGAAGTCATGGAGCGGTACGATGCACTCGTTATAGATTTCAAAATCAGGCGGGAGATGTGAAATGACAACGCTTAGAATGGGCGGTCCGCGGCGAGCTAGAGTGTAAACGAGATGTGCATTTAAGCGCGATCCGGG
>DATGYM010000136.1:0-2078 GCA_035297925.1 Pyrinomonadaceae bacterium
CAGAGGTTTTGGATTTTAGATTGCCGGAACAAGTAACCAGCCATCGCGCCCAGGATCTTTTGTTCATTTTTTGTGCCCAATCGAGAATGGGCAATCTTAACTCAAAATCTAATCGCGGTAGGGACGGTCTTGTTGACCGCCCCCCGCACAGATCCGTACGTGCGGAGCTACCGCATACGGTTCTTACCTTGGATGCTGACATGCAAACCTCACACTGGGATAGGGGTGAAGGATCTTCGGAGTCGGTAGCCAGCGTTTGCACAGCCTGGAGAACTTTGCCCAAGTCAGGTGGCGGCCTCGTTGGCTGCGTCGCTGGAGGTTGCGCAGCCACATGACTTGGATTGCAGCGCGAAACTGCTGCAGGCGTGCGCCGTTGCCAGGGACAGCATAATACTGACACCAGCCGCGATACACACTTTGCAGCCACTCACCGACCCTCGCCAGGTCGTCGTGGCGTCGCCGCGATAACGTCTCCTTGAGCTCTGCGAGTTTGGCTTGGAATTTCTTGCGCGACGTTCTGCGGTGGATCGTGAATTCGCCTCCTAGCGTCTTGCCGCTGATGTGCGTGAAACCCAGAAAGTCGAATGTCTCCGGTGGGCCATCTCCGCGTTTGGCTCGCCGCTCTTCTGCGTAGCGTCCGAATTCGATCAGCCGTGTTTTCTCTGCGTGCAGTTCCAAGCCAAACTTGGCTAACCGCTCGCCCAGGACGGCTAAACATCTCCGGGCATCGGTTTCCTCGCGGAATCCGATCACAAAGTCGTCGGCGTAGCGCACGATGATGACTTCGCCTTTGGCCTGGCGCTTTCGCCAGTTATCAATCCAGAGGTCCAACACGTAGTGTAAGAACACATTGGCAAACAGCGGTGATATCACCGCTCCCTGCGGCGTTCCGACTTTGGTGGCGGACCACTCGCCATCCTCTGATACTCCGGCCCGAAGCCATTTCTTCAACAGCCGCAGTATCCGTTTGTCGGCGATCCGATGCTCCACAAACTTCATCAGCCACTGATGACTGATGTTGTCAAAAAAGCCTCGAATATCCGCATCGATGATCCAGTTCACCTTGCGCCTGCTAATCCCCACAAACAGCGCATCTAGGGCTTGGTGACTGCCACGTCCAGGACGATAGCCGTAACTGAACCCGAGAAACTCTTGTTCGTAGATACATTCCAGTACCGTGCGCGCTGCCTGTTGCACGATCTTGTCTTCCAGAGCAGCGATTCCCAGCGGGCGCATCCCGCCCTCTGGCTTGGGAACGTAACTCCGCTTGGAAGGCTTGGCTCGGTACGCTCCGCGATGGATTCGTCTGTGCAGATCTTCGATCCGCCGCTCGTAATCCACCGCGTACTCTCCCCACGTCTCACCATCGATTCCTGGCGCGGCTTGCTTCTTCAATTCGAAAAAGCTCGCTCGCAACCGCTCCGCCGTGAGGTGGTGCAGCAAGCTGGTGAACCTCTGCCTCTTCTCCCTGCGTGCCGCTTCACGTACACCGAGCAATCCGCGCGACCTGGCTTCCAACGGTCTCCCGTCCGATTTCCGGCTCTGTGTCCGGCCCAGTAGCGACTGCTCGGTGTTCTCCTTGGTCAGTTCCCTTCCCTCCACCCACTCCGCAGGCGCTGGCACCCGGCCTTTGTTCGTCGGCTTCTTCGGTACTATGAAACTGTGTGACTCCCCGATAACGTCCATGTCGGACTTGTGGCCTCGCGCCTTCTCCGACCGATCCACTCCCATAAAAGAAACGGATGTCACCGGGGTCTCTCGGCTTCCGTGAGGAAAGTTTCCAATCGTGCCTGTGGTCTTTGACTCCGTGGGGGCCACATCGAACTCGCCATGATCGTTCGACATGGCTATTGCCTCCCCCGTATCAAGACAAGGTCGGCCACTTCACAAGGGTGTTTTCGGAGCTCTATACACCGCCCGATTGTACCTCTGTGAATGCTTCGTCCTGCCGGTTACCCGACACTACGCATCACTCGAGGCCAAGGCGACTGGCTAGGTCTTACCCTGTACGACTCTTTCATTCGCTACCTCCCTCCGGCTTTTGCCGACGCTTCCTTGATCACCCGGTCCGCCCGGAA
>DATGYM010000137.1:0-9169 GCA_035297925.1 Pyrinomonadaceae bacterium
CGATTTTGGGACCGTGGGAGACCCTGCACGACAATGAAGCACCTGGTTTTTGCTGCTGCCTTTTTTTGTTTCTCGATAATGGCGCAGGCCCAGTCACCCCCATCACCATCGAACCCTCCCGCCACAACCTCAGCTACCGACAAAGGCGCGCCCGTTCCATCAACGCCAATGCCCAGTTCCACACCTGTCAACTCGCTGGTGCCTGAGTCCCGGGCCGTTTTAGAGTCACCTGCACCCACGCTTGCTGCAAAACCTGGAAATGCTCTCCCGCTGGAAAAAACTCATGCGATGAAGCTCACGCTCTTCGAGAAGCCGCCCGTCATCGATGGGAAGCTTGACGACGAAGTTTGGAAATCGGCTCCCGTCTTTAAAGACTTTTACCAGTGGCGGCCGAGTGATTCCTCTCCGGCCTCAGCACGGACGGAAGTGTTGGCCGGCTACGATGCGCGCTTTATTTATTTTGCATTTCACGCCTATGACGATCCGGCAAAGGTCAGGGCCTCCGTAGCCAAGCGCGATTCGATTTTTGATGACGATACTGTCGGATTATTGCTCGATACCTTCAATGACAAACGCCGGGCGTATGAGCTCTTTTTTAATCCCCTGGGCATCCAGCAGGACGGATTTCTTACCGAGGGTGGAAATGACGATTTCAGCGTGGACATTGTAATGGAATCTAAAGGGATGGTGACCTCAGACGGTTACACCGTCGAAGTGGCTATTCCTTTTAAGTCGCTGCGTTACGAAGCCGGCAAAGACAAACTCTGGGGCGTTCATATTCTGCGACAGATAAAGCATGTCAACGGCGAACAGGACTCCTGGATGCCGATCTCGAAGGATCAGTCTGGTCTTCTGAGCCAGGCGGGTCACATCACCGGTCTCGAGGGAATTTCAACCGAGCGGACTCTGGAATTGATTCCCAGCTTGACGGTATCAGAGACCGGTAAGCGCAAAGCCCCGATCACGGCTGCGCAGATCGCCCAGGGCGGACGATTCGTTAACGAACCAATAAAACTCGATTTGGGCCTGACTGGAAAATACAGCATAACCCCACAAGTAACGCTGGACTTTGCTGTGAATCCCGACTTTGCGCAAGTTGAGTCTGATCAGCTAGTGGTCACCGCTAACCAGCGCTTTCCGATTTTCTTCGACGAGAAGCGTCCATTTTTTCTTGAAGGCATCGATATCTTTCGGACGCAGATAGCCGCGGTGCATACGCGCGCGATTATCGATCCTGACTATGCAGTTAAGCTGACCGGAAAAGTTGATCGCAACACGTTTGGTTTGTTGCTTGCTTCCGACAATGGCCCCGGCAACTTCAGCGAAGAAGAAAGGCCGACTGCAAATCCGCGGTTCCTGGATAAAAACGCCTCTGTGGGCATATTGCGTTTGAAACGTGATGTCGGCAAGGCTGACTCTTTCCTGGGGTTCCTGGGCACATATCGCCGGTTTGTCGATACCAACAATCTGTTGGGAGGTTTTGATGGACGCTTTCGCGTAAACAAGCTGACCACCTTCAGCTGGCAGCTTTTGGGCACGCGGTCCCGCCGTCAGTTTTTCTTTCCAGAGCAGGGAAAAACTTTGGACCGGCAGGAAAACGGATTCATCTACGCGATCGACTATAACCAGGCCGGACGGCATTTCGGCCACGAGTTTTCAATGGTGGGCCGCACTCGTTACTACCGCGCCGATGTCGGCTTTAACCGCCGCAACAACACCAATAACCCAAACTGGTTCATCCGCTACAACTCGGAACCAAAGCCCAAAGCGCGTTTGATTTCCTGGCGAGTGTACACAGATTTTTCTGCGGACTTTGACTGGCAGGGACGTTCGCAAGGCGCGAATAACGAAACGCAGGTCCAGTTTACTTTTAAAAAAGAAACCTATTTTGGCGTCGGCAGCGACAAAGGTTACGAACGGGTCTTTGAAAGTGAATTTGGACCAAAGCGCCAACCCGGTTCAAATTGCGTCGTCAACAACACCTGCACTTTTGCCGGCGACGATAATGAACGTTCCTCGTCTAACCGCGGGCTTTATATGTTTGCAGGGTCGATTCCCAGCAAGAAATATAATTTCAATTTCTTCGTCAACCGTCGTTGGGGAGCCATGGATTTCGACTTCGGCGCCGGGCCAAAGTTTCCGCGCGTAAGTCCAACCGCGCTGGCCGCCGCGGAGGCCCGCGCCAACGGCCTGTGTGGCGGAAATAATTTGCCGTCTGTCTGCAGGTCGCCACAGGATCCGGGGCCTGGCGATTTCTGGCACTTTGACGGCGGCATAACTTACCAGCCGACGACGGCGTTGAGCGCCACTTTAAATTTCACCAAAGAAAAATTAACCCGGTACGACACTGGCCGCGTCGCCTTTGACGAAAATATTGTTTCGCTGCGCAGCACTTACCAGTTCAGCCGCTTCCTCTTTGCGCGTGGCCGCATTGATTTTGATTCGATCGCGTCAAACGTGAAGGGACAGTTCCTACTCGGATACACGCCTAACCCGGGCACCGCTTTGTATGTGGGATACAACGACGACTTGAACCGGCGCGGATTCAATCCATTTTCGGGTCAGCTTGAGCCCGGCTTCCGGCGCAACGGCCGCACCTTCTTCATCAAGATGTCGTATCTGTTCCGGAAGAGCATTTAGCTTCAATAGACAAGCTTCAATAGCTCAGAACCGGCGCGGTAGCGACCGGCCAGTATCAGAACCGGGAGCGGGTAGCGACCGGCCATGGATTCAACTGTTGCCAATCGGTTTCTACTTCAAGTTTAAGGTTGAGTGTTTGGCCGGTCGCTGCCGCTCCCGGTTCTGATGCGGGCAGCGCAAACTCGTTTATTTACTTTTTGTGCAAAAGACCCCGTTAGTTGTCCAACGCAGACTTTGTGTTTCCTGACGAACACGAGTGGTGCAATTTCCTGAGCCAAACTGGTGAACTGGCGCATCTTCAATTCGCCCGGCGCCAATCTTGATGGTGCGTAGACTTGCTGGCCAAGTCGCTGCAACCTTCAGCGCATTAGATAAAAGAATCATCAAGAAGAGCTTCTATTGCTGGAACCGCCGGCGCCCTCGCCCGCCGACGCACGCAACATAAGCATGGCCGAAAGCGGGTTTCGCGCTGCGCGCTCAGTGCGGGCGAAAGGCGCCTGCGGTTTCAGTAAAAGTTGTGCAAGCCAGCTCAAAGCGAGCTTCACTACCCCGACGTCCCCGCTTAGGTTAAGATTGATGGCCTCCAAGAACAACATGCTCGAAATTTTGCCTTGCCAAACTCGTCGCTCCGAACACTTCCGGATTGTTGCCGGGCTTTTGTTTTTCGCGCTCGCCGCTGGATTCGGAGCCTGCAAAAGCGACTACCAGGGCGCTGCCCGGCAGACCCGGGCGGGCGACAACAAAGCGGCACGGCAAGTGAAAACCGCTCGCGTCGAGCAGACTCCTTTTGGCGAGACGGTGAGCGCAAACGGCACACTGGCAGCCTTTGATCAATCTACTGCGGGAGTGAAAGTGGCGGGCCGGCTCAGTACCATTTCGGTGGACCTTGGCAGCATCGTGCGGCGCGGTCAGGTAATCGCCATGATTGAGCCAAACGATTACAAGCTACGGGTCCAACAGGCAGAGGCTGCTCTAAGCCAGGCTCGGGCCCGGCTTGGTCTGTCGCCCGAAGGCACTGACGACAAAGTCAGTGCGGAGCAAACAGGCACTGTACGTCAGGCGAAGGCTCAACTCGATGAGGCTCGTCTTAACCGCGAGCGTGCAGTGAGACTAGTGGAGCAGGGAATCGTGGCGAAAGCCGACTTTGATGCTGCCGACGCAACTTACAAAGTCGCACTTAGCCGCTACCAGGACGCTCTTGAGGAAATCAGAAACCGGCAGGCTCTGCTGGCGCAACGCCGCTCAGAGCTCGCGCTGGCTCGACAACAACTTGCAGATACCGCGGTGCAGGCGCCCATAGATGGGATAGTGCAACTGAAGCGCGCGAGCGTCGGCGAATATCTGGCGGCAGGCGCGCCGGTGGTGGACATTGTTCGCATGAACCCACTTCGTTTGCAGGCCCAGGTGCCTGAGCGAGACGCTGCCACAGTTCGCTTTGGACAAAATGTGCGCGTCAGCGTCGAAGGCGACGGCAGAGTTTACCTGGGGCAAATAAAACGTTTGAGTCCGGTGATAACTGAACAGAACCGCATGCTGATGGTTGAAGCTGACGTGCAAAACGATGGCAGTCTGCGTCCCGGTTCGTTTGCCAAGGCGGAAATAGTTACGAACGACGCAAAGATGGCCGTCACCGTTCCCAATAACGCAATTGTCACTTTCGCGGGCATCGAAAAAGTCATCGTAGTGCAAAACGGCAAGGCGCTCGAGAAGCCCATCACTACCGGCAGGCGCAGCGGCGAATGGACTGAGATCATCGCGGGCGTCAACGTTGGTGATCAGGTGGTTGTTGACCCCGGCAACCTGCAATCGGGCATGGCGGTGGAAGTGGTGCAGTAACTTTGTATGGGACTTTGGACTTGGGTCTTTGGGCTTTGACGTTGTTTTCAACCCTTGTGGTTCGACTTTTACCAGGAACGCGATCAACGACCAAAGACCAAAGACCAAGAAAGAAACAAGGAATTAAGTCTGTATCCAGATGCAGAAATTAGCTGAAATTTGTATTCGTCGTCCGGTCTTCGCCTCGATGATTGTCCTGTCACTCGTCGTGGTTGGCGCGGCCAGCTTTTTCCGTTTGGGTGTCGATCGTTTCCCGTCGGTTGACCTTCCGACCGTAAGCATTCGTACCGGGTTGCCAGGTGGTTCGCCTCAGGAAGTTGAATCTCTTGTCACCCAGCAAATCGAAGAGGTTGTAAATACGGTCGACGGTATCGACGAGCTACGCTCCATCTCGGGGCAGGGCAATTCATTCGTCATTGCCACTTTCAAACTCGACCGCAATCTTGAATCCGCCGCCCAGGACATACGCGATCGCGTCAATAGTCTCGGCCGCAATCTCCCTGAAGATGCCACGCCACCGGTGGTGCAGAAGTTCGATAACGACAGCACTCCGGTGATAACGATCTCGCTTTCCGCTGACCGGTCAATTAGGGAGCTGACTGAGCTCGCCGACAAGACAGCGCGCGTGCAACTCGAGCGCGTGAGCGGCGTTGGTGAAGTGCGCGTGGTCGGCGGACTCGACCGCGCAATAAATATCTGGATCGATGCCGCTCGCCTGGCGGCTTACCAAATTCCCGTGACCGCAGTTCGCTCAGCTTTGACGCGGCAGAACGCAGACGTGCCGGGAGGAAACGTAAACACCGGGCGCGAAGAACTGGTGTTGCGCACGATGGGCCGCTATACCGATCCGCGCGCATTTGAAGATCTGGTAATCGCCAACGTGAATGGCTCACCGATTCGCTTGCGCGATGTGGCGCGGGTCGAAGATGGAACGAAAGAGCAACGTTCGGTAGCGCGACTTAACGGCGTGCCTACGGTGACGCTGGAAATTCGACGCCAGTCCGGCGCAAACACGATCGAGGTTATCAACGGCATCAAGCGCGAATTGCCTCGCGTCACCAGTCAAATGCCGGCTGACGTGAAGCTGGAAGTGATTCGCGATCAGTCGCGTTATATCGAAGCCGCTCTGCACGAAATTCAGAAGCACCTGGTGCTCGGTAGCATCCTCGCCAGCCTGGTAGTGCTTCTTTTCATGCGCTCGTGGCGGTCCACCTTCATTGCGGCGGTGGCGATCCCGTGTTCGTTAATCTCTACCTTCGGCATGATGCGAGCACTGAATTTCACGCTTAACAGCGTGACCATGCTGGCCCTCGTGTTGATGGTGGGTGTTGTGATTGACGACGCCATCGTAGTACTCGAAAACATCTTTCGTTTTATTGAAGAGAAGCGCATCGAGCCGAGAGAGGCTGCCAAAGAAGCAACAAAGGATATCGGTCTCGCCGTCTTGGCAACAACGCTTTCCCTCGTGGTTATTTTCCTGCCGGTCTCTTTCATGTCGTCTATCTCCGGGCGCTTTCTGTACCAGTTCGGCATCACGGCGGCGGTGGCCATCCTCGTCAGTTTACTGGTCTCGTTCACTTTGACGCCCATGATGAGCTCGCGCCTGATTCGCGTGGGCGATGCGAACTCTGGCCACGGCGGACACAAAGCAGCGGGCTCGCGCGGCGGCTTTTACAGATGGATAGACAAGGCCTACGCAAGAATGCTCGCTTTTGCCATGCGTCACCGGCTGGCAGTCTCAGTCGTGGCCATCGCTGTTGTCTTGTCGAGCATCCCTCTCTACCGTGCAGTCAGGCAGGAATTCATTCCGACCAATGTTGACGAAGCGGAATTTGAAGTGAACATCAACGGGCCGGAAGGAACCAACCTCGCGGTAATGAACGAAGCGATGCAGGCGATCGAAAAGGATATTCTATCGACACCCGGCGTCAATCTGGTTCTCTCAAACGCCGGCGGCGGCTTTCTTGGCGGCGTGAATCAGGCCAGCGCCTACGTGCGCATAGCGACGCATGAGCAGCGCACGTTTTCACTTGGCCGTCTCTGGACGGAAACAAAGAATGGAAATCCGCTCCAGGCCTTCAAAGGAAACTACTCGCAGCAGGACGTGATGCTTGAGGTGCGACGCCGACTGCAGAAGTATGCGCCGATGCGTGTAGGCGTGCGCAACGCGCCTTCCTTCAATTTCGGCGCCGGGGGACGCTTTGACATTGACTTCAATTTACGCGGCCCGGATATCGTCGCGCTCGCAGGTTATGCCGATGAACTACTGAAACGTTCTCAATCTCTCGGTGGCATAGTGGATGCCGACACCTCGCTCAAACTCAATAAGCCGGAGTTGCGCGTGGAGATCGATCGCGCGCGCGCGGCCGATCTGGGAGTTGACAGTACGGACATTGCCACCGCCCTGCGTTTGATGGTGGGCGGCGAAGATCGCGCGTCGCGTTATCGCGACGAGTCGATAAATGAAGATTACGACGTGCAGTTGCGGCTCGACGAAAGAGACCGCAGCGATGTGGCCACAATACAGCGCCTCTACGTTCCTTCTTCTCGCGGCGGTCTCGTGCGGCTTGATAATTTGGTGAACATCAAACGCGATAACAGTCCTTCGCGAATTGATCGTCTTAACCGGGAACGACTAGTTTCGGTGCGTGCTTCAGTGGCGCCGGGATTCGCGCTCGCCGATCGGATTGATGCGTTGCGTGGCGCCGTCGCACAAATGAATCTGCCTGCAGCTTACACGACGACAGTTTCCGGCCGCGCCCGCGAGTTGGAAAGGACCTTCACGGAGTTTATCTGGGCTTTCATTCTGTCAGTGATATTCATGTACATGATTCTCGCCTCGCAGTTTGAGAGCACAATCCATCCGGTCACGATTCTGATAAGCCTGCCGTTGTCGATTCCCTTTGCACTGCTTTCCCTTTGGTTAACGGGGGACACGCTGAATCTCTATTCCGCACTGGGAATTCTGGTGCTATTTGGCGTGGTAAAGAAAAATTCAATCCTGCAGATCGATCACATGAACAGTTTGCGCTCGCACGGCATGGAACGGTATGAAGCGATTATGCAGGGTAACCGCGATAGGCTGCGCCCAATTCTGATGACGACACTTGCCCTGGTCGCAGGGATGTTGCCGCTGGCTTTAGGTACGGGGCCGGGCGCCGAGGAGAGACGTTCAATTGCCGTAGTTGTTATTGGCGGTCAAATGCTCTCATTGTTGCTGACCCTGATAGCTACGCCCGTCGTTTATTCTTTGCTGGATGATCTGAGTCACACAGCACGCTGGCGCAAGTTTGCGGGCGCAAGGACGCGCGTTCGCGAACAACTGGCAAGGATCAAGCGGCAGCCTCGCGATGTTGTGACGGGGCCCGCCGAAACACGCGTAGTGCGTGAAGAAGAGCATGAGCGGCTGGCTGCCGGCGCCCGCAGCGAGTGAACCCGGCACAGGCATCGGTAGAGTTCTAAGTTGCTGCTCTCTCTGTGCGTTCTCTGTGTGCTTCGTGCCTTCATGGTGAGCGTTTGCTTAACGAATTATCGCCACAGAGCACAGAGAAACTTACTTTAGGACATTGCCCGGCCATCGAGTAATTCTTGTATGTTCCCGACCGGATGTTTATACTCTCAAACGCAGAAAGTTGGTCATCCGTAGACCAATGCAAATCGATTCGCAGCTCAGAGATGAGCGGCCTGCCCCAAGAAATCCTCTCAGCTAGCAACTTTTTCAGCTTAGTCGTCTTATTCGCCCAAAAAGTCTCGAATCACTTGTCCCGATCGAATGGAGCAAATCAATTGGTCGTATCTCACGATTCCAACCTTGATCCCCCTGGTCGCGCGCTCACTCCGGATACAATTCTGCAAGGTCGCTATCGAATCGTTCGCCAGCTCGGTCGCGGCGGCATGGGAGCGGTATATGAAGCGGTCGATCAGCGACTCGGAATAACCGTAGCCCTCAAGGAGACTCTTTCGTCGGAAGAATCTCTGCGGAAGCAGTTTGAGCGCGAAGCGCGGCTATTGGCGGGCATGCAGCATCCCGCGCTGCCGCGCGTCAGCGATCATTTTGTCGAAGGCAGCCGGGCTTTCCTGGTAATGCAATTCATCGCCGGCGTTGATCTCGCAAAAATCATCGCGCAACAACCCGGGCCCTTTCCGCGGGACCAGGTGATTGCCTGGGCCGATCAATTATTGGACGCCTTGATATATTTGCACTCGCGCGATCGCCAGGTAATTCATCGAGACATCAAGCCACACAATCTGAAGTTGACTGCTAACGGCCAGATCGCCCTGCTCGACTTTGGGCTCGCGAAAGCCCAACCCTCGGATTCGTCTGTGACTGCTTCCCAGGCTTTCTTTGGCTATACGCGGCACTACGCGCCGCTCGAGCAGATTCAGGACCAGCGCACCGATCCCCGCAGTGACATCTACGCGCTGGGGGCCACGCTTTATCATTTGCTGACCGGAACAAAACCACCCGATGCGATGGTCCGGGCGGCCGCCGTTGTAAGCGGCGGCTCGGATCCATTGCGACCGGCCGACCAAATCCACGAAGCTGTTGGTACGCAAATCACGGCGATATTGAACAAGGCGATGGCGCAGAAACCTGAGGAACGGTATGCAAGCGCCAACGAGTTTCGCGAAGCACTCAGGCGGATAGGTCGCACCAAACCCGTTGATATTCGGCGGGATGAGTTGTGCGCCG
>DATGYM010000138.1:0-2153 GCA_035297925.1 Pyrinomonadaceae bacterium
CCGTAGACATCAGCCGCCATAGAAGTGTTGGCGACACCGGTGAGAAAGGTCTGAGCGTAGGAGTTCTCCATGTCAAAGTTGCTGGTTGTATTCATCACGCTCTGAGCCGTGGCCACCGAATAGGGCTGGGTTGCTTTATCGCTAAAATTTACCAGGATGAGAATAGTTTTCTGGCCGCCGAAGGTATTTGGCAAAGCCGCGGAGAGAGTCTGGACGCTGTCACCGGACGAAAGCGCGAGGACGCCGTTGCTCCTTACTCCTCTGGCGCGGACGTGGTCACCCGTCTGGAGTTCCGGCGCATCGGCGGCAAAGCGTAATTCCAGGCGCTCAATCGCGGTGCGAAGAAAGTAAACATAGCGGCTCCCAGGGTCTCGGTCTTCGTGCAGCACTTCCAGTGTTCCTTCTAACTCTACCAGGCCTGGTGGAAGAGGCTGAGCCAAAATTGGCTGCGGTAGAACTGTCAAACAGAGACTGAAAATTGCCGCAAAGACCAACCAATCGAATGCGCGAGCTAAGACTGTGAAGCTTAATCGCGGATTACGTCTAGACATGGGATTCCTCCATTAAATACCATCCGGAGATCCCCATCCCTTTCCTCTCTCGGGAGGGGCTCCTAGGTCATAATTCGGTCCGATTCGGTTCGGCAGCGAATGGATAGTGGCAACCTTTATGCCGGAGCATTCGGACTGCCCCAGGGTTGCCATCCTACGACAACGGGTTGCAGCGGGGAGCGGCCAGGAGATTTCGCGTCAATGACAAGAGACGGCAAAGCGAACGATATTCGCGAATCCGGCCAATTTCGCGCGACCGTAACGGGGCAGCGCTCGTTATCGGTGTCCGCATGCTCAATGACAGGTCTGTGACAATCGTGAGCCAAATTCTCTCCGGCTTGGGTAAAAAGCGTTTTCAGCTTCCCGTTTTAGATTTTTTTCCTGCTCTTTCGCTCGCGAGCGCTACTAGGCGACAAGGTGCCAACTTCCGCTTTCACGCCATTCTTGGCGCGTCGCGCCGGACGTGTTTGAGTGATTTGACCGGCTACAACTATTGAGTGGGTATTTCGCTCAACGCACTTCTTTGACGATCTTTAGCAACAAATGTCGTCGTCTTCGTCCCGTCGCCCGATGAACTCGGAGTGAAATCTGATGCCGAGTGATGAAAACTTAGGACACCAAATCCCTATGGGCTCGCAAACTCATGGTTGGCTGAGGTGGCATGAACTGTGCTGCGAAAATGACGCACAAGTCATCTGCTGCCGAGGCGAAACGGATGATCCCATGCTGAACGATGGAGGTTCTAGAATGAAACGAGTTATCAGAAAACTCGTCCTGGCGTCTTTGGTTCTCGCGACAATTTTTGCAATGGGGCCTTCAGCTTGGGCCAAGGACGCAGCCGTGGCCGCAGTCACGGCCCCGGGCGCGATTGTCATACAGAACGGTAATCATTATGCCCAAGGCACGAATGCAATCGGTACGATCCAGCTGTTTTACACCGTTGTCGCCAATCAGTTCGCGGCTGGCACTTTCGGATCGTTTACGCTGGACCTGTCGATCAAGGAAGGCAAGGCCAACCCGGCAACGAAATATCCACTATCCCTGAACTTGCGACAAACGGGATCGGCAAACTTGATACTTGATCCGGCAATAGATAGTTTCCCCGTCGGCAGTTCTGCTTTTGGCGGTTCTACGACAGTGAATATCAATATTCCTGCGTCGGTAGCCAGTGATCCGGCTTTTCAAGTGGACGGAGCGGAACTGGTTGCAAACCTGCAGCTGGAGGTTCCAGGCCAAAGATTCCTGGATACCGTTACGACAATCCAGGTGCATCTGGTTTTGATGCATCCTGGTGATGTTGACTGTTTAATAGTGCGCAACTTTATCACTGACAATGGCATCGCAGGGGAAGTGAATCCACTCTCCGTTTCCAAAAGCAGCGGGAGCGGTAACGTGTCGAGTGTCCCCACCAACCCTCACTACATCGTGGTGGCGGCAAACACCTGCAGCTTAGACCAGTGTATTGACGCCAGGTTCACGCTCAATAGCAATTTTGAATTGAAGGGAACACAAGCGGTAAAAACTTTTTCATCAAATTCCATAATCGATGAATTTCTCGAAGCGGCTACCTTTTTCGGTACTAGTCCTACTGGCGATCCCAAC
>DATGYM010000139.1:0-2002 GCA_035297925.1 Pyrinomonadaceae bacterium
GACTCCGACAATGCGAGCGCAATCAGAGGGCTTGTTCATATCCTTCTCCTTCCCGAAATTAGTCTCGGTTTAGACAACACGGTTGCGCTCCAGCTCTTATGGAGACGAGCTGTTCTACTCTTTAACGTTAAACGCTTGTTCCCTTGTTCAAACTCACAATTCCGCCCAATATGGCGAGGGTGAACAAAGCGATCAAGCGACTAATTGGACTGCGCCCCTTGGGTTGGAGACTTTTTATCTAGAATTGAGGGAGTCACGATCGGCAGTTTTTGTGAGTTGAATTGCCATTTCGTATTCTATCGGGGGTAAATACCCCAGTGCTGAATGCAGCCGTTTGCTGTTATACACCTCCTCGATGAAATGGGGAATGCGCCGGATGACATCGTCGTAGGTCTCGTAGTTGGCCAGATGCACTTCTTCATACTTTAAGGTCTTGAAGAACGATTCCATGTGGGCGTTGTCGTAGGGGTTAGCGGTTCTCGACATACTGATCTGCATGTTGGCCTGTTCGAGCAGGTCGATATATTCCCGACAGGCGTACTGCACGCCCCGATCGGAGTGGTGAATGCAGCCCGGTGGGGGCTGGCGTGTCTCCAGAGCGCTTTTCAGAGCAGCCCAACCCAACTCGGCATCGATGCGCTTGGAGATCGCCCAACCGATGAGCTTACGGGAGTATCGATCCAAGATGGCCGCCAGAAAAACAAATCCCTTCAAGATCCGGATGTAGGTGATGTCAGCGACCCAGGCCTGATTGATTCCTGTCAGAGTCTTTCCCGTTAGCAGATTCGGATAAACCTTGTGCCCATGATTGGAATCGGTGGTTGAGATCTTGAAACTGTGCCAGCGGATGGGAAATAGCTGATATTTCCTCTGTACGCGGCGGATCTTCTTGTCGTTGACCACGATCCCTTCACGGCGCAGTTGCTGGCCCAACCGCCGATAGCCGTAGCCTGGAAACTCCCCTTGGAGGCGCTCGATGTGATCGCGGAGCTCAGCGTCGTTTCGATCTCGCTCTTCGGGGTCGGTTAAAGGCTCGTAGTAATAACTGCTCGACGCTAGCCTCATGATTTGGAGTCCTTGGACAATCGAGCCAAATTCTGCGCGGTGATCACCGAGGTACTGACGTTTTTGCGCCGGCGTAGCCAATCTCCGAGTTTTTTTAGCTGGGCGTTTTCCAGATACAGTTCGGCGAGTTTCTCCTTGAGTTCGCGGTTCTCTCGCTCTAAAGTTTTTTCCCGAACTGAGGGCGGCGTCTGAAGATCGCCTTGCCGAGCTTGCCATCGCCAGCGATCAATCACGCTACCGCAGATTTGATACTTACGGCTGGCCGCACTGACCGACAGCAAACCTGATTCCACTTCGCCTACAATCTGTTGCTTAAATCCGGTTTCAAACTTGCGCCGCTGTTTTCCCATCGATCGACTCCTTGTGGCGGTCTTCATCCTACCCGCCCTTTGGGCCGATCGCACCTCCCTCAAATTCTCAGATTTTCTCTCCAGTCAACGGGGCGCAGTCCAGTCACGCACTAAACGCTGCACATAGCATTGGTATCCCACGACATCCAAGGGCTTTGGCCACACGTGACCGTTCCCTTTCAGACACCTTGGCTCGGAAACGCGTCGGCATATTGTTTCCCTGCGCCGGACAAAATTTCGCCCAGTCAACGATCTCTTAGCACTGATTCAGGTTGCCAGTACTGGGTATAACTGGGAGCAAATAGCATCGCGAAGGATCGGCTTTAAACATAGGTTTGAGAATCTGAATTTCTCAGAGAGGTTTTAAGCAACGGAGAGTCGGATCTCTGGCTATGCTCAATTTAGAAACTGTTGATGGCAGTGAGAACTTCGCCTTGCGAGGCAGCAATTTGCAGAAGAAGATTCTTACATTATCAATCATCGAGGCAGCACTGAGCCACTGTAAACAACGGCTGCTACAGCTTTCGTTCAATTGACCCCAGTTTTCTGCTCGGCGCTAATAGTTCAAAGCTTCGGCCCTCCGCCTG